>NZ_JACVPV010000005.1:0-167743 GCF_018881675.1 Polynucleobacter sp. P1-05-14
AATCAAGCTGGTCAACAAAGAGGTCAATGACGCGTACGGGGTTTTCTTCGGTGATGTACTCATCAAGTAACTCTGGTAACAGCGTACTTTGGGTTCGATCTTGGCCAGTAATGAATCGTTTCATCTTCATAAACACCCGTTAATTAGTGATACTGAATTAACGTTTGAGAGTGCTTAGGTGTTTACAACAACAGGGGAATTAATAGGTGTTTTTACACAGCCTCGACCCATAAGAGACGGTCGCTATAAAGAAAAATTCATCCGAAACTGGGTTTAAATAGTTAATCTCAAATAAGAATCACCATCATTAGATGATCCATTGGGTAAACGAAATCCTACTCTAGGTTTATTAATAGTCCAATCCTATATATGCATCATTCGATCACAGGTATCATATCAAGAACCTCGATGCTTAGGCATATCAAGTCGATAGACTATTTGAATAGAAAAATGTTTAATCTATTGGGCTCACCTTACATATGGAAATATACGATGATCAGATTTACTTTTTTAATTACCAATATTTTCTTTTTCATGGGCATTGCCAATAGCGCCGAGTATCCCAACATGATAGGGACTTGGGAGCAGGTCAGCATTCAAAGTGCTAACTCCGGAACTACGGACAATCCCCTGCCAATCAATTTTATCCACGAGGTCAATCCCAAGCGGCCAACACTTTTGATCATTGATAAGAATGAAGGCCCCCTTTTTAGCGGAAAAAGAATTTCCGGTTTTGCGTCATCCGATTTAGCAAAATTAAGCGGAACGCATTTACTGGTAGGCGCCTTCAAACCGGATGGTAAAAACTTCATCATGTCTGAAGATGCGGATATGGGCATTGGTGATGTAAGTGACAATATGATGAATATATGTCATGCCACTATCCTAACGACTCAAAATTCTGCTGCTTGTTTGGTCTATAAGAAAATAAAATAGAATTTACGAGGTCAGTGCCGTCTAGTCAGTTATTTTCTTCTTTGATCATTTTAGAATCTATATCCTAAGCCTAGAAGAAAATTAGTTGCCTTTAATGTTGTGGTTCCAGCAAAGTTGTAATCGGTCCGATTGTTGGAATTACCATAATCGGTGTAATTGACCTCGCCGAATCCATAGATAGTATTTGTAATGAATTGCTTGTAACCAAGGCCAAGGGAATAACCGTTATAGCTATAGGTGTTGCTCGAGCTAGTCTTAATTTGGGCTCCAGCGTAGCCAATCTTGGCATATACCAGTTTTTCTTTATCAATTACCCAGCCTGGCGAAAGAAAAAGATTGTAGGCAGACTGAACATTGTATTGACCGTAGGAGCTTGATGAGGCGCCACTGTAGGATGAAGTCGTATTTGCTTTGGCGCCTGCCAGCGGAGCATATTCACCGCCTATTCCTAATACAAAGGACTGGCTAAAGGCGTAGTAATACCCCACCCCGAGAGCGAGTGCAAAGTTGTTTGCATTATTGGCAGATGAAGTGCCTGGACGAGCACTACCCCCCGAGGGGTAGTAAGTCCATGGGGAATAGCTCAAAGAGGTGGATTGGTAACCAATACCAACCTGGCCATAAGTGCCTTGCCAGTTCTCTGACTGTGCATTTGCAGCAGATGCAAATAGACCCGATGTTATGAGACAGAGAACCGTTGAACCACAGTATTTAAAAAATCTCATATTAATCGCCCAAGAATTTATCTAATCTTAAAAACCTAGGTCGATAGACCCAATAAGAGACTAAATCGTACAAAAGGTCCGCTAGGTTGATTATAACGAACGATCTTGGGTTTCAATCCGCTCCCCAGTATCATCGAGTGTGGCAAGGGTCCGGCCAGAGCTTAATTAAACTCTTGCACGAAGCTGCCGAGCTAGAATTAGTCAAATCCTCAATAAGAAAAAATGAAACCTTATTTAACGGTACTTATAGCACTTCTGATTTATTCGGCACATATTTTCGCAAGTACAGAAATAAAAACCGATGAAGTGATTAATGGCTACACCCTTCCTGCTGAAGTTGCTAGGGCAGCCGAATCCCTATTGCTCAATCAGCAACATCCTTCGGGTAATGACATTGTGATTATGAAGACAATTAGGCTAATGGGGACTAGAACACCAATTCATCAACACCCTTCAAGTGGCACGACCTGCGTCATCTCGGGAGAAATGACTCTATATTTAGAGGATGCCCCTCCACAGAAGGCAATTGCCGGAACTTGTTATGCAATGCCTGCAGATAAAAAGATGGCTGGTGTTAATTCAGGAACTAGTGATGCAGTAATGCTTGATATTTTTTTTACCCCCAAGGGTGGGGAATTGTGGACCGTGGTGGAACCACGCCATCAAAATCTTCAGGATCAATTTGTGCCACCAAATCGTTAATATAGATCCAAAAATTACCTTTTTCCCATTCTTTTTCACCGCCAAGGGTATGATCGCTCTCGACTCCTTAATATACATTCGATTGAACTAACTCCGCTGGCTCAACTCGACCCACAGCTGCCATTCGCAGGCAACAAAAAACCTGCCGAAGCAGGTCAATTGGATACAGATTTAAGTGACTTAAGCGGTCGTCATTGGCTCTGAGTTTTGTTTCTTACGTCCAAACATCAAGAACAGGCAACCGAGCAAGAAACCAACCTTAGGTGCAAGTGAGCCATCGATTTCAGGGGCGCCGGCAGTAAGTGAAGATGTGGCGACAGTCCAGCTACCATAAGAAGGTGGGCCGATAGTGAAAGAGTTTACTGTGCTACCCTGCGAGTCGAACATAGAGAGCGACCAATTGCTGGGTGATGTATAGCTGCCTGAATAAGCAAAACCAGGGTTATACCCATAGTTCATACTAGGATCGGAGCCCAAACTTGCGCCTGCTGCTGCATTTGCAAATAAACTAGCAACACCTGAATTGCCCCACCAAACCATATTCGCAGTATTAAAGGGGGTGCTATCTGAAGAATAATTCGCTACAGTGAAGCCCAAAAAATAGTTTGTTGTACTTGAGCCATCGTAATAGGCATATTCGTTGCCGCCCAGGTACGTAACAGATGATGGCGAGGCCATTACCCCACCGCTCATCACCCCCAATAACAAGGTAATTGAAACTAGCAATAGTTTTTTAAAGTTCATTCTCGTATCCAAAGGCGAGGGGTTTTAATCTCAGATTTGCTTTATCAAGTGATAGGAAACTCAAAAGTCTGTTAATAGCAATATACACGAATTTGATATAAATCAAATGACAGCTATTTTCCTATTTGGTGCACCTTATTTCCTATTTGGTGCACCTTATGGAAAGGTCGCCTATGCAAAATTTCTTAAATCATCAGAGTGAGACTAAGACTGGATTTAATGAGTTAGCCTTGAGTCTAGATACCTTGAGAGCATTGAGAAAACCAATGGACAGCTTGGTGTTTACAAAAATTCAGCATGATTATGCTGGCACTTTAAATGGTTTGGCTTCTGTAGCCGAGTTATCTGAGGCTCTAAGAGCATCAACCCTAAAAGATTCATATGGTCAATTTTTTGGCAATTCTTCATCGTCCAGTATCTCAAGCTGGGATGCTACGCATGGAAATTCCCCTTTTGAATCTATTTTTAATGCCTCAAAGAATTATGAGGATGCGGCTAATTTTTTGAATTTAGGGGGATATCGCAGTGAGCTAGAAAAGATATCTTCTCGTTTAGAACAAATAAATAAAATTACCCCTCCTTTTGGGGGCAACAACATTAGTTTGTTGAATAGAACATCAGAAATTGCCTCTACTTATATCTCGTCGGCGACGAGTTTATACGTCACGGAATTCAAACTTGATTTTTTCAAAAATCAAACATCTCTTTTGGGAGATAAATCCTCAATTAAAGCCTTTCCAGGTGTTTTAACAGCCAGTATTGATAAATTGCATGATTCGCTCTCGCGAATGTCTCAAGAAGGTGCCACTGCTTGGCTAAATATTAGTTCATCCCCCTCTGTTTTTGCTAATACTTCATTTGAGCTGTTAAATCTACCGGCTACAGAGCTGTATACGTCGAGCAATTTGGTTTCGGCAATTAGTTTTTTTGAGTCAAAGGCCTTTGATGAGAGTGGCAGCCTTGATTCCGTTGTGCGATATGCATCGGAGACCATTGAAGCGCGATTGCTCGCCTTTGATAAGGATCTGCTGGAGGCTTACCTTGGCGGAATTAGTGCTATTGAGCAAGGCGGCTTTGATTGGCAGAGACATTCTATGACTTCATTTAGGGAGTTATTGACACATATTTTGCATAGACTTTCCCCTGATTCGGAGGTTATTGCATCAGGTGGGGAGCTACATGAGGGAAGACCTACGAGAAGGGCTAGGTTGAAGTTTTTATTTTCTGGGGTTGCCGGTGGCCAATTTGATAAATTTTATGAGGCAGATTTGACGGCTGCAATACATCTATTTGAGCTGTTAAACGGTGATACCCACCGACTTGGTTCGAAAGCTACTCCAGCACAACTTTTTTATTTGAAAGGTCGCATTGCCGGACTAATTTTATCTATGCTTGCTGCGAAAGGTTTTTAGTTAGATAGTTAATTTGGTCGAGCATAATCGGAGAGCTTCTATTGTCCTTTATGGGCCTTTATTTTTGATCATATTAAGTTGTATTTAGTGGTCAGTAGCAACTTTAAAAGGGATTAAGTGATGATGGAATCTGTTAATTCAACGAAGTTTTTAGAAATTTTTGGCGATGTTGCGGCTAAAGGGTTTATTAACCCAATTATTCTTACTGACGTAAGGATTGGGTTTTCTATTCAAAAATCTTATCCAGAAGGCATTAGGTTTAAGCCCGCAAAAAATGAATTTGGCGTTGCTGACAATGTAGCTGTTATATGGGTTGTATGTGAAGAGAAGCGCGTGAGTGAAGATGGATTGGCCCCCATACGATTTCGTATATCCATGATGAGTACATATCGTGCTAAGAATTGGGATTACGACTATTCAGATAAGGAGTGCCCTACAAGAGAATCTGTGATCCAAAGCTCAAAGACCCCGAAGCCTATGGATCTGGACTTGGTTGGAGAATATTTTTATGATCAGAATAGAAATACTTTGGTGGACTCCGGCGGCAATGAGGTCCTTGGGGTAGCTATTCTTGAGGAATTATTTCTTGAGCATTGCAACTCGGTTCATTTAATCAAGGGGGCTAAAAGGAGAGCAAAAGCCTATATTGATTCATTACCAGTGAGGATTCTAAGCGTAATAATCCCAATCATTGCCATTATTTTAAAGAAAATTTTTGGCAGAACTCTTGATGAAAGCCTTGATAGAAGCACGTACCTAGATGGTTATTTACCCAAGAATTTAAAAGTTACCGAGGATGATTTTATAGAGCTAGCTGGGTATCGAGCTGCAAAACGCGTAATTGTTATATATGCATTTATCGTCGCGTTATTTTGTCTCTTCTATTTACCGACTAATCCAGGCACCTATTTAGATTATCTAGTGGGAAGCGATTTTTTATTGATTGTCCATACAATTTTATTTTTGGTAATTCTGGATGTCGTTATCCCTCAGGGTCTTTTTAGATTGCTAAATTCATTAATAAGGATCAGAAAGTGGTTTTTGAATAGACAGCTATCTAGGATATATAAATAGCTATGCATTAATTATTGCGTCACAATAGAACTGGATGTCTTTATAGATACAAATTAGGATTTTTTATGAATATTGAATTTACAGGCCCTGCAATAAATGCGGATGATGGCGGAGTTTTATTTCGAGCAAGGGTCGATGGAGTATGGGTTAGGTGCCATTTCACTTATGAGGCATTGCAAGACATAGATCCTACTGATTTGCAAATGAATCCAATGGCTCAGTTTGAGCGGCATAGAGCCCTTTTATTGAGCTTGGCAGAAGACAAGATACTTAAAGGACATTTGAATAATAATTTGGCCGTGGTTTATACGGGCGATATAAACCCCATTGGTTAATTTAAATCTTAAAAATGGCCTACCCAATTGATCGCAAGCTTGTAATCGCCGTATCTTCTAGCGCTCTTTTCGATTTATCTGAATCTGATGCCATTTTTCGCTCTGATGGGGCAAAAGCGTATAAAGATTTTCAAGAGAAGAATTTAACCAACGTTTTGGCAAAGGGGGTCGCTTTCCCCTTTATTCGACGGTTTCTTAATATAAATAAGCGCTTTCCTGACAAGATGCCCGTTGAAGTGGTTTTGCTATCTCGAAATTCGGCCACAACGGGAAAGCGTGTTTTTAGATCTATAGCGCACTATGGTTTAAATATTTCCAGAGCAATATTTATGGAAGGTAAGTCTCCTTATGAATATATTCCCGCTTTTAACGCTTCATTGTTTTTGACTGCCAATGAAGGTGATGTATCAAAGGCAATTCAGGCTGGGTATCCGGCTGGAGTAGTACTCCCCAGCAAAGTGGTGGATGATGAGTCAGAAGAAGAGCTAAGGATTGCATTTGACTTTGACGGGGTAATTGCGGACGATGAGTCTGAGGCAATATACAAGGGCGGAGATTTGCCAGAATTTCATAATTATGAAGTTGCTAACTCTCATATACCCCATGAACCAGGCCCACTGGCCGATCTCTTTAAAAAGCTCTCTTTCATGCAAAAGCTTGAAGATAGGGAGCAAGAAAAGAGCCCTAGTTATAGGCGGATCATTAGGACATCCATTGTGACCGCCCGCAATGCGCCTGCTCATGAAAGGGTGGTAACCACCCTGGAAGCCTGGGGTGTTAGCGCCAATGAAACATTCTTTTTAGGTGGCATGAAAAAGGATCGAATATTGTCGATTCTTAAGCCGCATATGTTTTTTGACGATCAAAAGAGTCATCTAGAGTCGGAGGCTGGTGACATTCCAATGGTGCATATTCCATTTGGTATAGCCAATAAGCCATAGCACCCGGCAGCAATTCCCTGATATTCCCTGTTCCAAAATCGTGGATTTAGGCAGATGGCTATATATTTAGAGGGTTGGCCGTCTATTTTTGGAAAATCTGATTCATTTTGCCAAAATACCCTGTAAATTTCCCTGTTAGAAGGGTCGGATGCTGAGACAATGTGGACGGTGACTGCGTCCACCGCCATTTAGACTCTATATTTGTTTGCATAGAGAAAATATCGAAAGAGCCCCGCATGACGTGGGGCTTTTTATTTATATATAGTTTGCAATCCGCAGTTATTGAATAAGACAGGGGAGTATTACTTTTGCAGTCGAGCCACCAAGTTCTTCATGATGTTTTCGGCTTTGATCAATTCCGTGGGGCTCAAGAGTCTATTGTTAGATATGTAGTGGCAGGCGGCGATGCTTTGGTTCTGATGCCCACTGGCGCCGGTAAGTCGCTGTGCTATCAAATTCCCTCACTTGTTCGACGTGGTGTTGGCGTAGTAGTTTCACCCCTGATTGCACTAATGCAGGATCAGGTTGATGCATTAACCCAGTTAGGCGTTAAAGCCTCTTTTCTAAACTCCAGTTTGGATGCGGCTACATCTCAAAAGGTGACCAGTCAGTTGCTGGCTGGGGATCTTGACTTAATCTATGTGGCGCCTGAGCGTCTCATGAACCCTGGTTTTCTATCGATACTCGATAGACTTAATTCAGGCCCTGGAATTGCCTTGTTCGCGATTGATGAGGCGCATTGCGTTTCTCAATGGGGTCATGATTTCCGTCCGGAATATCGCCAGCTAACTGTTTTACATGAGCGATTTCCTAAGATACCTCGTATCGCCTTAACAGCAACCGCAGATGCGCCAACTCGAGCCGAAATCGTAGAGCGCCTTTCGCTCGAATCTGCCCAGCAGTTTGTCTCCAGCTTTGATCGTCCCAATATTAAATATCGTGTTCTGCAAAAGCAGAGTGCTAAACAGCAGTTAGAGCACTTTTTAGATGTCGAGCATGCCGATGACTCAGGCATTATTTATTGCCTATCGCGTCGCAGTGTAGAAGAGACTGCGCAATGGTTGGTAGACCGCGGCTGGGATGCTATGCCTTATCACGCAGGCTTAAGCGTTGAAACACGTAGCGCCAATCAAAAACGTTTCCTACGTGAAGAGGGCGTCATCATGGTCGCAACCGTAGCGTTCGGCATGGGTATTGATAAGCCCAACGTTCGCTTTGTAGCTCATCTTGATCTTCCAAAAAGTATGGAGGGGTATTACCAGGAAACAGGGCGCGCAGGACGTGATGGCTTACCCGCAAATGCCTGGATGGCTTATGGATTCGGGGATGTTGTGAGCTTGCGGCAAATGGTCGATTCTGGCGAGGCTTCTGAAGATCGTAAGCGGGTAGAGCGCCAAAAACTCAACGCACTACTGGGTTATTGCGAATCCACATCATGCCGCCATCAAACAATCTTGCGCTACTTTGGAGAGACGCATCCTGGCGGCTGTGGGAACTGTGATAACTGTCTAGAGCCAGTGGCAACTTGGAATGCCACGCAGGAGGTGCAAAAGGCGTTGTCATGCGTTTATCGGACAGGCCAGCGTTTTGGTGTGACCCATTTAATTGATGTTCTCCTTGGCAAGGTTACTCCCAGAGTCAAGCAGTACTTTCATGAGCAGGTCAGCACTTTTGGCATCGGTGCAGAACTCAACCAGGCTCAATGGAATAGCATTTATCGTCAACTAGTAGCAGGCGGTTATCTAGATGCAGACATTGCCCTGCATGGGGGCTTAAAGTTGGTCGATGAGATCGCATTGCCGGTCCTACGTGGCGAGCAAGAGGTTTGGTTGCGCAAAGAAACGGGCTACTCCAAAGCAAAGGCTACAAAATCAGGAGCAAAGAAAAGTTCTACGCATCCCTTTAGTAATGTTGCAGATGAAAAATTGTGGGAGGCACTCAAAGCTAAGCGTACTGAGCTGGCACGTGAGCAAGGGGTTCCACCCTATGTAATTTTTCATGACAGCACTTTGCAGGAGATGGTGAGGTCTACACCAACCACCTTAGATCAATTTAGCGTTATTGGCGGGGTGGGGCAGGCCAAGTTAGATCGATATGGCGAACACTTTATAGAAGTTATTCAGGAAAACCTAGAGCGCCTCAGTTAAATCAAAATAGGGATTAGAACCATCGTCAATTATTTTTTGGCATCTATTTTGAATCGAGCTTTAAGAGTCCTTTTAATCTTTTTTTGAGCTAGGCGTTGCCAAATTAATCTTTTCTTTAAAAAAGAATGGGATTCCTCGCTGACTTCAGGCTTCTTCTCAAGGCTCGCATCTTCGCTTTGATGTCGTTTGCCACTCATGATGCCCTCGTGAAACTAAAGAATTTGGTTACCTATGGGCTGTTAGTACAAACTATTTACAACCAGTAAAAAGAGAATTGCACTTCATCTCCCATAAGTAGGGCTCCACTTTACTAATGGAATGTGACATGTTGATGCGATTTTGATGACATTTCATAGTCTGAGATTTAGAGCGTGGAATGCCTTGGTTAGGTTTTAGGGTCTTGGAGTAGATATATTTTCTCTGAGCATAATTGGTGTAAAGCTAAATGGTTGCTCAGACTTTGGATTTACCCCAATCGTTACGGCTTGGACTTGTTCTGCGCCCATCACCTCTAGTCGTAATACGTTCTCCAGAGTATGTTTTTGATCAGCCGTTTTCAGCGGCTGATCAAGAATAAGTCGATGGCTATCGCCATGAATTAACAGTACAGGCTTCTTGAATGCTTGAGCATTCTTACTTAATACCTGCAATGTATCTCGATAGCCGCTATCTGGGTTCACAGCCTGCGCGGGTGTGTAGAACATATTGGCTTGGTAGCAAAAGATGATGCCTAAATAATTCATCTTTTGAGCCAGCGCAAAGCTGTTTTGGATCCAATCTATATTAGCTTGGTTACGTTCGTAATATTCCGCTTTTGCTTGTTCATCTCGTTCAAAATTATTGTTAGAGCCGGGAATGTGTATGCTGACAAATAGAAAATGGTTTTTTACCCAGTAAGCATTTTCAACAAACTTTTGATGTTTAGGGTCAACATCAGATTGTCTGGTGAGCTCTAATTGTTGCTTACCCAAACTCTTACGAGTATTAAAGAAAGTACTTCTGAGTTTGTCTAATCGTTCAATGGGATCATAAGATCCAGCCATCGGTCGATGGCAATCAGTCCACTCATTATCCCCAACGCTATAAATTAAGGGGGATGTGAATTGATTGAAATAACCCTTAACCTTTTGGTTGTATTCATCGCTACAAGGTGTTGAGCCTGATTTAGTGTCGCCAATAAATAGGCTAAAACTCGGATTAGTTTGGTTGATTGCGGCGATTAATCTCTCGTAGCGGGGGTAGTCTTCAGGGATGGAGTAAGGCATATCTCCTAAGGCTACAAATTTAAATGACTCTAATGATTGAGCGGTTGCACCCAAAGAACAAGCGAAGAGTAGTCCAGCAAGTATTGATTTAAGTAATTTCATGCTTATTTGTAAGAGGTGAGTGCATCATCTAGTTCCTTTATTTCAAGCTCGCCAAAAATATAGGAAACTGAGCTTACTTGCTTCCAGCCTAGGTCATGGAAAACATCTTCATAACTCTTAGAATATTTTTTATTACTCTGATAAAAGATCTCCGTTAATTCATCTTGCTCATCTTCCTCGATGGTATCGGAAAAATAAATCACTTTTTCCCCACCATAAGTCTTGCTAATGGCGCCACCAGGGATATCTTCAATACAGATGCCAATATTTGGGTCGTATGCCTTAATAAAGGTGGGTTTACTTTCGGTTATAACGGAGCCCAATTTCCAGACCATGCCGCACTTAATTTCTTTATTGGATTTCTGAAATAGGTTGCGCTCTACTAAGGAGCCCATTTCTAAAGGAATAATCTGATAGTACATTTAGTTGCTCCAATTTAAATGTAATGGGGTTCCTTTGAGTTTGCTACGAAATTGTGACAATTTCATATCCGCCATCTAATCAAATTTCAAAATCTCCAAGTAATCCCAACTTCGCTTCGTGTTGCCCCGGCCGATTGCGCTGCAAAAGTTTCACCATAGTTTGCTCCGGTCCGCATATAGGAAATACCAAGATCTATAGTCTTAGTAAGGGAGTAAATCCCCGCTATCAAGGCGTAATGACTTAAGTATTGTTCGGTTGATGGTGGGTTAGTTGCTGCCCCAAGGTCTAAAGCGATTTTTAAATTCTTAGAAATAGACCAAACAGGAGCAATAGACACTAAAAAGATATTTGTCCGATTAGGATCAGAAGCAGTCCCGACACTGTAATTCGTGTTGTATGGCGAGCGCATATAAACAGCGTTCACGTGCAGCTCGATGTCCTCCCAGTATTTAGAGGTGATGAAGTTCACGCCATAATTCAAGGCAGCTAAGCCTAAGCCTGCAACTTGCTGCTGTTTACCGGCAGGCAATACAACCGTTGGCTTAATGGCGAGGGCATACCCTAGATCGTTATCCTCATGAAAGCGCCACTTGCTTGCTAGTACATAATTTGAGAACTTGGAGAAAGTACCGCATGGCTCGTTATAGTAGGTTGCAGAGAGCGATGCCTCTAATTGGTCGCTTAGTCCACGCGTGTACGTAAATGGAAATGCTTTTGCATCGGTTCGGCCGGTGTACTCTTCGCCTGGGGTCATTACGTCTGCTTGCTGGGATCCACCATTTCGGTTGATGGAGAAAAAATATTGCTCAATTTGATTCCCTCCAGCCTTTACAGTACCTGCATCATCGGTATTCAGGGGCTCAAAAGCATAGGCAAATGCTGGTAAAAGCAGAAACGCAAGGAATAACGCTTTCATTGGAATCTACAAAGACCTGCTTATTGTTCAAACAATCTGTTTAGACTAATTTCATGTCATTTTGATGTCAGGTGTACTTAGTGTCACTTGTTGTGTGCCATACAATTTAGTGATGACTTTAGAAATCATTGCAAAACCTTTTCCAGTTGCAGGTGTTGTATTCGCTTGGGCTATGCCCATTTCAGGTAATGGGTATGAAATTCCATTGTTTGAAATTTCTGAGGCACTTGAAAATCCTGATATCTCTATCTGGCTGCATTTAAATCTATCTAATTCCCAAATTCAGCGGTGGCTCGAAAATACCCCATTGATTCCAGAGCGTGTGGTAGAGATGATTCAAGAAGGTGTCAACCTCAGTCGTTTGGAACGCATTGAAAAGTTAGATGATTGTCTTTTAATGGTCATGAACGACTTTCAGCAAGAGTTTGGGGAGGAGGGCGGTGACTCCGGCTTGGGAACCCTTTGGGCGATTGTCCGGCCAAAGCTGATGGTTTCTTTGCGCAACAACCCCCTGAGAACTACCGATAAATTGCGGTATGACTTAAGAAATGGTCAACTCAACCCAGCCTCTGTCATTGAATTATTTCATGAGCTACTGGACTTGCGTGCCGAGCAATTGCGAACGCTGTTGGTACATCTTTCTGAGAATATGGATGATTTGGAGGAAAAACTTCTCAAAGGAAGGGAATTTCCAGAGCATGAAAATCTTGGCAGGATACGCATTCAATGTAGTCGGCTTCGAAGACACTTTTCACCAGAATTAATCGCTTTACATCGCCTATTAAAGCGTCTCCCATACTGGTTTAGCGAGGAAGATAAGCATCGCTTAAATGATGATTTGGACTTGCTTTCCTACTTGGTGCAGGAGATTTCTAGTCTTTACGACCGCGCAAAGGTACTGCAAGACGAGCAGGCAGCCCACGTAGCAGAATTTAATGCCAAGAACTTGCAAGTGTTGTCCGTAATGACGGTAATCTTTTTACCAATGACCTTAATTACCGGCGTGATGGGTATGAATATGGAGGACCTGCCGGGATTAAGAGGGTCTTTTTATGAAGTCATGGTTCTGATGTCTGTTACTGGTGCGGCAGTTTTTGCTGCATTAAAACTAAAAAGGATCATTTAATCTCCTGATTAAGTCCTCCCCAGTTGGTCGAATTGCATCATAGCGAGCTGGAAAATATTGTATAAACCATTGATTTATAATGAATTTTTCCTTAATGACACTTTGTCATTAAATCGTCACAGTGAAAACGTATTGTCTCGTTATCGCAATGTTGCGTTATTTCAATACCAGGACTAATCACATGAAATCTTTTTTGAAAAAAGCACTAGTCATCGGTGCTATTGCTTTGGCCCCTACAGCTTACGCTGTTGAAATGACTGGAGCTGGCTCTTCATTCATCTATCCAGTGCTCAGCAAATGGGCTGAGTCTTATAAGGCTAAAAGTGGTGATGGCCTTAACTACCAGTCTATCGGTTCAGGTGGTGGTATTAAACAAATTAAAGCTAAGACAGTAGATTTTGGTGCTACCGACGCCCCAATGGCATTTGATGATCTCCAAAGTCATGGCATGGTTCAGTTCCCTGCAATTATTGGTGGTGTTGTAGTTGTTGTGAACATTGAAGGTGTTGGTCCAAATCAGCTCAAGCTCTCAGGCGACTTGTTGTCAGATATTTTCCAGGGTAGCGTAACCGATTGGAGCGATAAGCGCGTTGCTCTGTTGAACCCAGGTATGAAGATTCCTTCAGGCCCAATCACTGTTGTTACTCGTGCTGATGGTTCTGGTACTACTGCAATTTTTACTAGTTTCCTTTCTAAGGCAAGCAGCAACTTTAAAGAAGCGGTTGGTTTTGGTGCCCAAGTCAAGTGGCCTGCAGCCTCTACAGTTAGCGGCAAAGGTAATGAAGGCGTTGCTGCAAACGTAGCCCGCATTAAGAATTCCATTGGTTATGTTGAGTATGCATATGCCAAAAAGAATAATTTGAGCTACACACAAGTTCGCAATGCTGATGGCGTAATGGTTTCTCCAACTGCTGAAGCATTTGCAGCCGCTTCCGCTGGTACAGATTGGTCTAAGTTTCCTGGCATGAATACATTCATCACATATGCTGCTGGTGCAAAATCCTGGCCTATTACCGGCGCTACTTTTGTGGTGCTTTACAAAAAGCCAGAAAACAAATCTCAAGCTGCTGCAGTATTGAAATTCTTTGAGTACTCTTTCAAAGATGGCAAAAAAGCAGCTTCAGAATTGGATTACGTTCCAATGCCTGATGCAACTGTAGATTACATTCGCAAACAAGTTTGGTCACAGGTTGACACTAAGTAATTCTTCTTTGTATTTTTGATCATTACGACCCTGGCTTCCAGGGTCGTTTTTTAACTTTAGCTTAAGTCTAATGATGAATACTTTGGAATCAGCGGGCGCGCCGACGCTAGTGGCCGCAAGAATTGCGCGTCTTCAACGCATTCAAGATTTTCTTTTCCACCGCGTAACTCAATTTTTCTCTCTTTCTGTGCTTTTTGCGCTCTTGGGGATTATTGGCTCCTTATTTGTGAATGCATGGCCTGCATTGAAAGAGTTTGGACCGCAATTTTTCATTACACCAGCCTGGGATATTGTTAATGGTGATTTTGGTGGATTAATTGCTATTTATGGCACCTTGGTCTCCTCGGTGATTGCACTATTGATTGCAGTACCACTTAGTTTTGGCATTGCTTTTTTCTTGACTGAAATTTGCCCTCCACCCTTAAGGCGTCCACTTGGGACTGCGGTGGAGTTGTTGGCAGCAGTACCATCTATTATTTATGGCATGTTTGGTTTATTTGTTTTTGCACCAATCTTTGGTGACTATATTGAGCCGGCACTTCAGGCCACTCTTGGTCAAATTCCTTTTATCGGAATTTTATTTTCTGGCCCACCAAACGGAATTGGAATGTTATGCGCGGGATTAATTCTTGCGTTAATGATCCTTCCTTTTATTGCATCGGTCATGCGCGATGTCTTTGAAATCGTGCCTCCTGTTCTAAAAGAGTCGGCTTATGGTATTGGTTGCACTACTTGGGAAGTAGTAAGAAACATTGTTTTGCCATATACCAAAGCGGGGGTAATTGGCGGTGTGATGTTAGGTCTTGGCAGAGCGCTTGGAGAGACGATGGCTGTTACTTTCGTTATTGGTAATGCGCAGCGTATTTCAGCTTCTCTTTTTGCGCCAGGAAGCTCAATAGCATCAACATTAGCCAACCAGTTTGGCGAGGCAGAGGCTGGTTTGCATTACTCATCTCTTTTCGCGCTCGGACTTGCTCTATTTTTTATTACGTTTGTTGTATTGGCTTTTGCTAAATGGATGTTGATCAGCATGGAAAAGAAGCAAGGACTTAAATCATGAGTTCAAACGTTAACTTTGATATGACCGTGTTTGCCCGTCGAAAAAGGACCAATAAAATTGGCCTAACTTTATCCATGATTGCAATGGCAATTGGAATGGCAAGTTTGATCTGGATTTTAAGCATCCTTTTTATTAAAGGGTTTTCTGCAATCAATCTAAATATGTTTACAGCAAGCACACCAGCTCCAGGCACTGAGGGTGGTGGATTGGCTAATGCAATTGTTGGTAGCCTTTTATTGGTTGGGTCATGTACATTTATCAGCACGCCTGTAGGTGTGCTGGCGGGTCTCTATCTTTCTGAATATGGTGATCGAAGTCGAGTGGCCTCTTTGACTCGTTTCGTTACCGATATCATGCTGTCCGCACCATCAATCGTAATTGGGCTATTTGTCTATGCCTTATATGTTGCTAAGGTACAGCATTTCTCAGGATGGGCGGGCACTATTGCATTAGCTCTGATTGCAATTCCAGTGGTTGTGCGTACCACGGAAAATATGCTGCGCTTAGTACCTGGAAGTTTGCGTGAGGCGGCTTATGCTTTGGGAACACCTAAGTGGAAAGTGGCATTTATGGTTACCTTGCGCGCTGCACAAAGCGGTATCATGACCGGCATTCTTCTAGCTCTTGCTAGAGTTAGCGGCGAAACAGCGCCTTTATTGTTTACTGCGTTGAGCAATCAATTTTTCTCCACAGATATGAATAAGCCTATGGCTAATTTACCGGTGGTTATTTTCCAATTTGCGATGAGCCCCTATGACAACTGGGTAAGTCTTGCTTGGGGTGGATCTCTTTTGATTACATTTACCGTTCTCGGTTTGAATATTTTGGCACGAGTGGTATTTCGTGAGAAGGTCCAGGGATGATGAGTAATATGAAAACTATGTTTGACTTAAATAAGATTGATGGTCAAGGGGGTAAAGTGGAAACAACAAATCAACATTCAGAACAGGCAGCAATTAATGCCCTTGAAGTCAGAAATCTGAATTTCTTTTACGGTGCTTTCCAGGGCCTCAAGAATATTAATCTGGATATTGAGCAGGGTAAAGTGACAGCATTCATTGGCCCTTCAGGCTGCGGCAAATCCACATTACTACGTACCTTGAATCGTATGTACGACCTCTATCCAGGGCAACGTGCTGAAGGTGAAATCAATTTCTATGGCCAGAATATTTTGGAGCCAGGGCAGGACTTGAACCTGCTTCGTTCACGTATTGGTATGGTTTTCCAAAAACCAACCCCATTTCCAATGTCGATCTATGAAAACATTGCTTTTGGTGTGCGCCTCTATGAAAAACTCTCTCGTTCTGAAATGGATGAGCGTGTTGAATGGGCTTTGAATAAAGCTGCTCTATGGACTGAAGCAAAAGACAAGTTAAACCAAAGTGGTTTATCTCTCTCTGGCGGTCAACAACAACGTTTGTGTATCGCTCGTGGTGTTGCAGTCAAGCCATCAGTCATTTTGCTCGATGAGCCAACTTCTGCTTTGGATCCAATTTCGACTGGAAAAATCGAAGAGCTGATCAATGAGCTAAAGCATGAGTACACCATTGCTATCGTTACTCACAATATGCAACAGGCAGCCCGCGTATCCGACTACACTGCTTATATGTACCTTGGTAGTTTGGTCGAGTATGGTAAAACAGACGAAATCTTTATCAAGCCTAAGCGTAAAGAAACAGAAGACTACATCACCGGCCGCTTCGGTTAATTGGAGATACAAAATGCCAGATAAACACCTATCCTCACAATTTGATGCCGATCTTAATTCGCTTTCAAGCCGATTGCTTGAAATGGGTGGATTGGTTGAGTCTCAAATTTCCACAGCTATGCGTGCATTCACGCAAATGGATCTTGATACTTGCAACATCGTGATTGAAAACGAAAAACTTGTAAATGATCTTGAGATCCAAATTGATTTAGCTTGCACTGAAGTAATTGCGCGTCGTCAACCAACTGCGCGAGATCTTCGTTTGGTAATGGCGGTATCTAAAGCGATTACGAATTTGGAGCGAGCGGGCGATGAGGCGGAGCGCGTTGCCAAGCGCACTAAGCGTTTAATTGAGTCTGGTACCCCACACAATATTAACGTTGCCGAAATTCGTCTATCAGGGCAAATGGCCATTAATCTATTGCGTCGTAGCTTAGATGCATTTGCAAGGCTAGACACTGTAGCCGCTGCAGAGGTGGTTGCGGAAGATCGTCAAATTGATGAGGAATTCAGAGGCTTTGTTCGTAAGTTAATTACTTATATGTCTGAAGATCCGCACATTATCAGCACTGGATTAGATATGTTAACGATTGCTAAGGCTATCGAACGTATTGGCGATCACGCTAAGAATATTGCAGAATTCGTGATTTACATCGCAAAAGGGTCCGATGTGCGTCATATTCCGCATGAAGACTTGGTGCGCGAAGCCAATAAGCAGTAAACCAGCGCCTGAACATGACTCACCGCATACTAATAGTTGAAGATGAGCCATCAATTGCAGAGTTAATTGCAATTAATCTAACTCATGCTGGTTACGAAGTTGAAAAGGCCATGCAGGCTGATATAGCCTTGGGCATGATGAAAGAGCGCTTGCCGAACTTGGTTATTTTGGACTGGATGCTTCCTGGAAAGTCCGGCGTACAGTTTGCCAAAGAATTAAGAGCAAATGATCGTACAAGGGGACTACCAATCCTGATGTTGACTGCTAAAAGTGAAGAGGTAGATAAAGTCTTGGGTTTAGATTCCGGGGCCGATGATTATGTCACCAAGCCATTCTCGCCCAAGGAGCTGATTGCTAGGGTTAGAGCGCTACTGCGAAGACAGACCGCCGTTGACGATACTGGTCCCCTCACGGTTGGCCCACTAAAGTTAGATCCCAGCTCCCACAGAGTCTTAGCAGTTTGGCCTAATTCTGAGCCAAAGCCAATATCCCTTGGCCCTACTGAATATAGACTTCTTCAGTACTTCATGGCTAACCCAGAACGAGTGCATTCACGTACAAATTTGCTCGATAAAGTATGGGGCAATGAGGTCTATATCGAAGAGCGCACTGTGGACGTTCACATCAAACGCTTAAGGGCTGCATTAAGCCCTTTTGACTGCGATCGATTTATTGAGACAGTTCGAGGTAGCGGCTACCGCATCACCAAGATACCAACTGAATCCTAGGGCCTATTTTTAAGGCTTTTAAGGCTACTTCAGGGCTCTCCTTAAGATGGTCTAAGATTGCACCATGATTTCTGCCATCTCGCGCTACATTGTCTTTGCATGCTTTGTTTTGATAGCTTCATTTACCGCCTTCTATACATGGGGTGCTCAATGGGCTATTTTTATAAGTATTGCCCTAATGTCCATTCCTTTGATTTACTCTTACGTCAATCTAGCGCGCCTATTAAAGAATATTCAGTCAGATACCGTTGAGAGCATGCCTTTGCCTAGTGGTTTTTGGGAAGAGATTTTTTTTAAGCTGCAGCGTTTGGTAAAAAGCTTAAAGCAGAGAATGCGCATTATTGAGCAGCAGCATGAGCACTTTATAGAGGCCTTCCAAGCATCTCCTAATGGCATCGTGATGCTTGATGAAAGCGATCATATTGAGTGGTGCAATTCAATTGCAGAAAGTTTCTTTGGCCTGAACTATAAGCGTGATGTCATGCAACGGATTAATTTTCTTATTCGTCGCCCAGAATTTATTCAATATTTAAGCAGACGTCATTTTGAAGAGCCATTACTTTTAGAGCGAATGGGGCCAGACAGTAGCCTTAGCTTAATGGTGCAAGCATTTCCATTTGGAAATCAACGTAATTTGTTGTTGGTGCAAAACGTGACCGATCTGCAAAAAGCAGATTCTATGAGGCGCGATTTCGTTGCTAACGTATCCCATGAGATGAGAACCCCTATTACCGTCTTAATGGGATTTCTAGAGACCGTTCAAACCCTGGATCTCGAGAAGAGTCAACGCGATCAATATTTTGACATGATGATGTCCCAGGCGCACCGTATGAAAAGTTTGGTTGAGGACCTGTTGACGCTAGCAAATTTGGAGGCAAATTCATTGCCAGCTGCAATGAACAAGATCAATACTGAAACTTTGATGGCATTGCTGAGAAATGATGCTGAGGCTTTATCCCAAGGAAAGCATAGCTTTAGTTTTGAGGTTGCTGATAAGCAATGCTTGTTGGGTGAGGAAAGAGAAATACTCTCAGCATTTAGTAATTTAGTTTCAAATGCAATTCGCTACACGCCAGATGCAGGTTCAATTCATGTAAGGTGGTGCGCTAATGCACAAGGGCAGGGTGAATTTTCTGTTACAGATACTGGCCCCGGGATTGCCTCAGAGCACCTTGCAAGGCTGACGGAGCGTTTTTATCGAGTGGACAGAAGTCGTTCTCGTGATACGGGTGGTACCGGCCTAGGCTTGGCAATCGTCAAGCATATTGCAAGTCGTCATCAAGCTCAGTTATTAATAGAAAGCATGCCCGGCAAAGGCAGCACTTTTACGCTGCGCTTTCCTAAAGAGCGTTTAACCCTTTAAATCTAGTCTTTCTTCTTTTTCTTCTTCTTCTTGGATTCTTTGGTCAGCTTTTCCGCCTTTCCGCTTGCGTATAGGCACCAAACCTTAATCTCTTCAAGCAACTCAACTAGATCTTCATGTGGAAGGCTTTTAAGGTCAACCAGCCCAATAGCACCAGTTTCTTGCAGCTGTTTCACTGCGTCTTCATATCGATAATCACTCATGGCATATGCTTGTCATTGTTGGGATGTGCAATCCTAGCAAAGTAATATGACAAAAATCTATTTTTTGACTGTTTTAATGGATTTCAGTCAGGCTCATTCGAGATCTCGGAGCTACGCCTAACCCCATTTAGCCTGGCAAACAACCGCTCCATAGGACCGCCAATCAGTAAGGTGAGCAATATTGCACCCAAAGAGAATCCCCCAAGGGCAAATTGCCCAGCCCCAAATGCCGCCCCAATCAGGGCGCAAGCCCAAAGGCTTGCTGCTGTAGTTAGCCCGTGGACTCGCTGTGAGCGCTGCTCCCGAATAATGACACCGGCACCCAAGAAGCCAAGGCCGGTAATAAGCCCTTGAAGAACACGGCTAACAGACTGCGCATCATCCTTCACAAAGTCGCTGATAAGCATAACAGCCGTGGCTGAGCCAATGGCTACCAAAGAGTGGGTCCGAATTCCGGCAGATTTATGGTGCAGCCAGCGGTTTAGGCCGAGCACAGATCCAACAAAGAGGGCCAGGGCTAATCTGAGGGCAATAGTGCTGTAGAGATCCCAATCAAACATCTGAATTTCCTTGTTGGATAAGTGTTTATATAAGTCGGAGTGTATCGCAGCTGTGTCAATCGGTCACAAAAGCGCCTTCACCTTGTCACTTCGACGGTAAATAATTCAATTGTTAAACCAATGGCATTTTTACAAAATAAAAATGTCCCAATTAATCTTTCATCATAGAGATTTATATGAAAAAAACTTTATTAGCAATTTGGCAAGTCTGGTACGAAGCACGCTTAGCTTATGCAAGTCGTTACGCTTCCCATCGTCTTGGTAGTTAATTTTATTTTCATAATCTGGTCATTTCTTTGTAACAAAGCACTGATATCTTTAATGGGTCAGAAAGTTTCTGACCAAGACAAATCTGTACCGCTCTTCCTTTACACCCAGCCTATACTGGGTTTTTCTTTTTTAAACGCTTTAATAGAATTGAAATATATAAGCCATAGGATAGCGATATCGATGATTTACTAGAAAGCGAAAACCCTATGAATGCAGATTTAACAAAATACCTATCTGATGTATTTCGGAATGAAGTTCAGGGAAATGCGAATTTCAAATCCGTCAATAATGAAATGCAAGCCAGTAGAGATTTGGTAGGCCCAAAGATCGATCAATTTGTACTCGATAAAAGATTCTCACTACGCTTAGATGAAATTATTTAATTAGTGTTCTTTAATGGCTATTGATTGATGACTCATTCTTACAATATTTTATTTCTGTGTACCGGTAATTCAGCTCGATCCATTCTTGCTGAAGCACTTGCAACCACTCTTAGTCATGGTCGTTTTATAGGGTACTCAGCGGGCTCGAATCCAAAGAAATTTGTACATCCGATTGCTTTGAAACTCGCTAGAGAGATGGGATACCCTCTCGAATTGCTTAGAAGTAAGTCTTGGGATGAGTTTGGTAGGCATGATGCGCCACATATGGATTTCATTATTACCGTTTGTGATTCTGCTGCAGGTGAAGAGTGCCCTTATTGGCCCGGCCATCCTACAACTGCACATTGGGGCTTTATGGACCCAGGTGCTGTTACTGGTACCGATCAAGAAATGTGGGGTGCGTTTAGAAAAGTTGAGATGGGTTTGAGAAATCGCATCGAGTTATTGCTTGATCTTCCAATTGATAAATTGGATCATTTGCAAATTAAAGATGAGCTTCATTCTATTCATCAACACTGTGACTAAAGCATTCACAGGTATACCTCACTATGGCTACATATAGCATCAATTACGCCGGAATCTCGCTCACAACTCATCAAAAATTTACTATTGCTAAAGCAATTACTAAAATTCATGCTGATGTCACTGGTGCTGAGACTTATTTTGCCCAAGTCATTTTTAAGCAATTGGATCCGCATGATTGTTTTATTGGTAGCGTTCTTCTTGATGAACCCCACCTCTTTTTAAGCGGGCAAATCCGCAGCGGTAGAGGTGAGCAAATGAAAAAACAACTTCTCGTTGAGCTTGAGGTTGCCATTCAGAGCGTCTCTGGATTGGCGGGTCATCAGATTTGGGCATATATTGATGAAATTATTCCCTGTCAAATGATCGAATATGGCCAAATATTACCTGCGGTCGGGGACGATAGTGTTTGGTTCTCGACTCTGCCGGTAGGCATTCAGAAGAAGCTAAATTTCCTGAATTCATAGTTAGACCTGTTTTTGAAATAGCTTTAATATGGGTGGGTATATTCATTACCCAGGTAGCCCATGCACCCACAGAAGAAGCCTAAATTTGCTGTACTTAGGTCGGTAGAGTCCTTTAGCAATCCAAGACCTAGCATCAAAAAGCGTATGGCAGATGGCAAGGCCTTGCGTAAGGTGGTGAGCTTTGCTCAGCAGGGTATCTATACGCCACCACCACATCGGATTCATCCCATCACAATTCTTGAGAATCAAGCCAAGACTCGTATCGAGTCCTTGATTCCAATTCGTTACGAACGAATGTTGCAGTCACCTTTTGCTTTTTACCGTGGTGGTGCTGCGATCATGGCTCAAGACTTAGCTAATCAGCCAAATACCAACATTACAGTTCAGCTGTGTGGAGATATGCATGTTTCTAATTTTGGCCTGTTTGGAACTGCAGAACATCGTCTGGTATTTGGCATCAATGACTTTGACGAAACTCTGCCCGGTAGTTGGGAGTGGGATCTGAAGCGTCTTGTTGCTAGTGCAGTGATTGCATGTGAAAGCAATGGTGGCGATAAAGCATTAAGCAAAAAAATAGTGTTACGCATTTGCGCTGAATATCAAAAGCGGATGCTTCAATATGCAAAGATGCCCTATTTAGATTTGGCACAAGAATTCATTAGCGATACAAATATTCGCAAGCATTTTAATAAAGATCACCAAAAGCAAATCGACGCTTACTTAAGGCAGACTAAAGGGCAGGGAAATGTGCAGGTCTTACAAAAACTCACCACTCTTGTTGGCAAAGATAGAAGGATTATCAATAAGCCTCCCTTAATTGAGCATTTCAAAAAGAATGCTTTTGGTCATCCTTTGAGTACACTCATTGATAAGGCTTTACTGAATTATTCAAGCACCTTGCTGGCTGATCGCAAGATTCTGTTTGAGCGCTATGTTTTGAAGGATTTTGCACGCAAGATAGTTGGGGTTGGAAGTGTGGGGACTAATTGCATGGTTCTTTATTTTGAGGGTGATAGTGAAAGCGATCCCTTATTCTTGCAATACAAGGAAGCCCAAAAATCTGTCTTGAGTCCGTATTTGGGTGAATCAATCTATCGTGATATGGGTCAGCGCGTCGTGGCTGGTCAGAGATTGCTCCAAGGTGCCCCAGATATCTTTTTGAATTACGGCTCTATGCAATTTGATATTGATAAAAGCCAGGGGTTTTATCTACGTCAATTACGTGATATGAAAGGCGGTATACCGATTGGCCCAGGCGGAGTTTCTTTAAAGAATTTTGCAGATTATTCCAAATTGTATGGCTGGGCACTAGCTCTTGGGCATGCCCGTTCTGGCGATGCAGCTGAGATTGCTGGGTATTGTGGTGAGGAAAAAGAGTTTGGTGCGGCCATGTATTCATTTGCCAGGTCTTATGCAAAGCAAAATGAGCATGACTTTGAGCTGTTCCGTAAGGCCGTTAAGAGTGGAAGACTTAAGGCAGCCAAGGCATGAATGCTCTGAATTAGAGTACTGTGGGGCGGTCATCAAATTGTCATTTGATTGGGAGATAGTCTAATTTGACCTATCTTGTTCACTATTTATCCCATGAATACATTACCATTTCTGAGAACTACATTTGTTATCTTCTTGGGTAGCTTTGCTGGACTAGCGCAAGCTGCAGCAATTTATCCAATCGATCAAGCCTCAATATTGGCGGGTTCTAAGTTCGATATCAAGGTTGAATTCAATGCCGTTACCACTCCTGAAGAGGTTCTTATCGAACTTAACGGCTCACCAATCAATAAAACCATTGGCGCCAAACCAGAGTTCATTTCAAATGAAAATGGTAGAGGTAGCTCCTTTCTATTTAGGGATGTTCAGCTATCAAAAGCTGGTAAATATCAAATCATCGCTCGAGCACCCCAAGAGAAATTACAGGTAACCTGGAATGTTTACGCAACGGGTCCTCGCCGTGTTAAGAATGTGATTCTATTTATTGGTGATGGGATGACGATTGCTAATCGAACAACTGCTAGAGTTTTATCCAAAGGTATTCAGGAGGGCAAGTATCAAGGTCGATTAGCCTTTGACGATATGCCAAATACTGCCATGATTGGGACATCGGGGTCTGATTCCCTTATTACAGACTCTGCCAACTCTATGAGTGCATATACGACGGGGCATAAGACAGCAGTAAATGCCATGGGAGTCTATGTATCCCGGGCCAGTGATAATCTCGCACATCCCAAGGTGGAAACGATTGCAGAGCTCATCAAGCGCAATACCAAGATGGCGATAGGTATCGTTTCTGATGCTGAACTAGAAGATGCAACGCCAGGCGCTATGGTTTCTCATACAAGACGCAGGGCAGACAAACAATATATCGCTGATCAACTACTATCTAGCGGTGCAGAAGTCATTCTCGGTGGAGGGTCAGCCTATTTTTATCCGCAATCCACCAAGGGTTCAAAACGTAAAGATGAAAAGAATTTGGTAGACAGTTTTAAGTCTGATGGTTATCAGTTGGCCTTTACCAAGCAGGAGTTGATTTCTGCGTCTGAAAATAAGACGACTAAAAAGTTATTTGGCGTCTTTCATCCGGACAATATGGATGGATCACTGGATCGCCTGTATTTGAAAAAGAATACGGTTGAGCAATACCCTAATCAGCCAGATTTGACGGAGATGACGCAGTCTGCCATTGATGTGCTATCTAGAAATCCTAATGGATTTTTCTTGATGGTTGAGGCAGCATTAATTGATAAGTTCAACCATCCTCTCGATTGGGAGCGGGCGGCATTCGACACCATCATGTTGAGTAACGCCGTGCAGATTGCTAAAGATTTTGCTAAAACGCATCCGGATACTTTGATCATCGTAACGCCCGATCACACCCATAGCGGATCCATTAGCGGGGTGGTGCACGACGATAAGCCGGGCCCATTGCGTGAAAAGGTGGGCACCTATGCTGAGGCAGGCTACCCAAACTACCCAAAAGCGGATATCCAGGGTTATCCAAATAAGATCGATGTATCTAAACGCATCGCATTTTTCTATGGCAACTACCCAGATCATTATGAGACCTTACATCCAAAACTGGGTGGCACTTTTGTTCCTGCCGTTAAAGATGATTCCGGTAAATATGTAGCCAATCCAAAATATCTCCAACTTCAGGAGGATGCGATTCATGTGGGCGGAAATCTGCCCTCGCACCAAGAGTCTGGGGTGCACACAGCAGATGATGCCGTTCTGAATGCTATGGGTCCGGGGGCAGATAAATTCAAGGGTTTCATGGATAACACCGAGGTATTCAAAGTAATGGTAGAGTCATTAGGTCTTGGCTCTAAATAAATACTAGTCCTATGGAGTTTGTTAGCAACATTAATTACGCGTCGTTAACTGATACCACAATCAGTCTGACTGCGGCTTTTTTCTTTGGCGGTTTAATTGGTCTAGAGCGTCAGTATCGCCAACGAACTGCAGGCTTAAGAACTAATATTCTGGTAGCTATTGGCGCTGCGATTTTTGTTGATGCTGGAAATCGTCTGACGGGTCATGATGGGGCTGTGCATGTAATGGCTTATGTTGTCTCTGGCATTGGCTTTTTAGGTGCTGGCGTCATCATGCGCGAGGAAGGTAATGTTCGTGGGATTAATACGGCGGCCACCTTATGGGCCTCAGGAGCGGTGGGTGCCTGTGCTGGTGCAGATCTAATTTTGGAGTCCGGATTGGCGACTTTATTTATTTTGGCTGCTAATACTCTTTTGCGACCTGTGGTGACTTTTATCAATCGTCAGCCACTAGATACCATCTCGGTTGAGGTGACCAATTCGGTATATATCATCACCCCTAAGCATGCTCAAAAGCATGCCTTAAAGCAATTTATTAAGACGCTAGAAGAAGCAGGGTATCAAACCCAAGACGTTGAGGTGCATCAATTTGGAAGTGATGATGTGGAAATACAGGCTGTTTTAACTGCATCGGCTGTTGATGGAGATGAAATGGATCAGTTGATTGCTAAGATTGCTGATCAAGAGTTCGTGACTCAGGCATTCTGGAGCCCTAGTACAACGGATTAAGCTATTTATATGTATTGACACAATATTGAAATATTTTTGGTTCAGTATTGCGTTGTGAATACAAACGCTGCATTTTTAGAATCTATCGTTACCTGCCCTTATTGCCAAGCTTCAGAGGCTATTCAGATTGAGCAGGGCTCTTCTCAGCACTTATATCGTTGCCGCACCTGTAGTGCTATTTTGAAGCCAAAGTCTGGTGATTGCTGCATCTTATGTAGCTTTGGCAATCGTGATTGTTCCAGTTCAGAGCAAAACTTAGCAGCCTAATCAGAGCTCTTATTCCCGGCCACAAAGGCTTGCTAGCATTTTCATCAATGTGTCACGGTTTTTACATAAAATAGACACAATTGATACAGCATTCCATTTTTGGGGAATATTTTGGCCAGCAATCCCGTAGATCCTTTAGTTCATTCAGAAGACCTTGTTGCTGCGGTCGATTTGGGATCGAATAGTTTTCGCATGCTGGTGGCCCAAGCGGTAAATACCCCCTCTGGCACTCAGTTACGCCCTATTGATACCTTGCGTGAGACAGTCCGCCTGGCTGCTGGTCTGACTGAAAATAAATTGCTTGGTAATGATGCCTATCAACGGGGTTTGATTGCTATTCGGCGCTTTGGAGAGCGCATTCGCGGCTTTGATCCTGCCAATGTTCGAGCGGTCGCAACGAATACTTTGCGCGTTGCCAAAAATTCCCAACAATTTATAGAAGATGCGCAACTAGCTCTAGGGTTCCCGATTGAAGTCATTGCTGGGGTTGAGGAGGCACGGCTGATTTATATTGGAGCGGCGCATGAGGTTCAGGCTGTACAGGGTAATAGATTGGTGATTGATATTGGCGGTGGTTCTACTGAATTTATTATCGGCAAAGGCTATGAGCCTAAGTTGATGGAAAGCCTTTATATCGGCTGCGTATCTCACAGTATGCGATTTTTCCCTAAGGGAAATATTGATGCTCATGCCTTTAAGGAGGCTGAGTTGGCAGCTCGCCGTGAAATACAGGTTATTTCTGGCGCGTATTTAAGAAGCGGCTGGAAGCAGGTTATCGGCTCTTCCGGTACCGCTAGAGCTTTAGCTGATCTCATTGGAAATAATCATTTCAATGGCAGTGGCGACGGCTTAACAATGGGCCGCGTCAATAGCTCAAGCGGAATGATTACCCGTGAAGGCCTTAAGAATCTCAAAAAACACCTTCTCAAGTATGAACATGTAAATCAAGTGGAGCTAGAGGGTCTGAAGGATGATAGAAGATCTGTGTGGCCAGGCGGTTTAGCAATTATGTTGGCAGCATTCGATGAATTGGGCATTGAAGAGATGGAAGTAACGGACGCTGCATTGCGTAGCGGTGTCTTATATGACTTACTTGGTCGATCGCAACATCACGATATGCGATATGTGACTGTAGAGCAATTTATGCAACGCTATATCGTTGATCGAGAGCAGGCAGATCGGGTTGGTAAATTAGCTGCTGATTTTTTGCAGCAATTACCAAAGCCAGAATCAGAGAGTAGAGCTGATAATATTGCCCTATTGCAGTGGGCTGCCAACCTACATGAAATCGGCTTATCAATCTCTCACAATGGCTATCACAAGCATTCTGCTTATATAGCGGGCAATGCAGATATGCCTGGGTTCTCTAAGAATGATCAGGCTAGGCTTGCCGCCTTGCTGATTGGACATACTGGCAAACTAGGCAAGCTAGCGAATAATGTTAGCTTTGAAGACTGGCGTATGCTTTTTTGTTTGCGACTTGCTCAAGTGCTGTGTCGCGGCCGCAATGACACCAACTTTCCGAAGGTAAAAGTTTCTGAACATGCTGGCTCGTATTTAGTTAGCCTTTCTAAGGAATGGGTTGCTGAGCATCCCCTGACTGAATTTAGCCTCCTGAAAGAGGCGGCAGAATGGGAAAGGGTAGGGCGCTCCTACCAAGTTAGCTTTAAGTAGATGTGCATTTCAGAATAAAAAAGCCACTTCAATACGAAGTAGCTTTTGTCTTGCAATTAATGCTCCTGACTTACAAACCCAAAAAATGCTTTGCGTAACGCGGGTTGATTTCTGAGAGACGGAGCATTGTCAATAAGTCGGCTGTATTGAAATCTGGATCCCAAGCTGGGGCGCTACAAATTTTGGCGCCAAGCTTCAAGTAGCCCTTGATTAACGGTGGAGGCTGTACATCTAAGCCGCCATTTAATTTATCTAAAGGCAAAGGTAAACGCGGGAAGGCATGGAACTCCGTTGGCGCCATTTGATCATTGCCTAGGGAGTTGTAGAGGCTCGCTGCAAAGTGACCTCCATCAGCCATGGGGATGCTAGCGCAGCCAAGCATAATTTCATAGCCATTCTTTTGCATATACTGAGCCAAGCCGCTCCATAGCGCCATGATGACGGCTCCTGAGCGATAGTCTTGGTGAACACAAGACCTACCGAGCTCAACCAATTTAGGACGTAGGTGATCAATGCGGGATAGATCGAATTCGGAATCAGAATAGAGGCGACCGATTTCTTGTGCCTTATGTGGAGGCAGTACGCGATAGGTGCCAACTACTTTCAGGCTATCTTGATCGCGAATCAATAAATGATCGCAATAAGAGTCAAACTCATCTACATCTAAGCCTTCGACGTTCTTTGGGAGATTGGCGCCCATTTCTTCAGCGAATACTTTATAGCGTAATCTTTGTGCCTCTTTAACCTCGCCCGGTGTGCTTGCCCAAACAATTTGAAATGCCGGTTTTTTAGGCTTATCAATCTGAATCGCAGGAACAGGAGCTATTTCTCTGAGCTCAGCTCTGGATGTAGTGACAAATTTTTTGCCAAACAGCTTCTTAGCCAACTTTTTGGTGAGTTTTTTAAGGGGATTTGGCTTGATTCTTTTTAAGGCTTTGACCTTTTTAGGGGAAAAGATCTCAAATGAACCAATTGGATTAGGGATGTCAGACATAACTGGCCTTAGTGGATGATTAAAGTGTTAGAAGTAGGGGGATGCAGACTGCGGCCCAGAGTAGAGCAGCTACAAATAGAGCAAGCATGACAGCGGCACTACCAAAATCTTTCGCTCTTTTAGAGAGGTCATGATGTTCGAATGAGATGCGATCGATCGCCGCTTCCACACTGGAATTTAATAGTTCAATAACAAGCACCATCATCAACGAGGAAACTAGTAATGACTTTTCTAGCAGGGTGATCGGCAACAAGAGGGCGACTGGTGTTAGCAAGGCAAATAAAGTCAGCTCTTGTCTAAACGCACTTTCTTCCATAAATGCATAAACCAAACCACACCAAGAGTTCTTGGCTGCATGCCATGCTCTGGCAAGGCCTCGATTGCCCTTATGGGGGTTCTGATCTATGTGATATGGAGAGTTCAAGATACGTTTTTCTTTAGGCTAGTGCTGTTACATGAACTTCTGTTGTTGGTACGGGCTTAAGGTGATTGGCAAATTGCTCTGAGGCCGCTCTCCAGGAGAATTTCTCAGCATGTGCACGTGCTACTTCACGAGGAATTTTCAGGGCCTGCATACAAGCCTCACGCAAGTCTTCGTTCATGGCGCCTGAATTGGAGTTGCCTAAGACATCAATCGGGCCTGTCACGGGGTAAGCTGCCACTGGTGTGCCGCATGCCATGGCTTCTAGTAACACCAAGCCAAATGTATCGGTTTTGCTAGGAAATACAAATACATCTGCTGCTGCATACACTTTTGCTAACTCATGCTGCTGAAGAACTCCCAGATAGTTCACTTCTGGATATTTTTCTTTGATTCCAGCCATCGCTGGACCATCTCCTACCACCCACTTTGAACCTGGTAAATCAATTTCTAAAAATGCATTGATGTTTTTCTCAACAGCAACTCTGCCCACGTATAAAAAAATGGGATGCGCAGTATTCAATGCCTTTGAATCTTGAATCTTAAAAATATCCAGATCAACGCCTCTTGACCACAAGACCACATTCTTGAGGCCGTATTTTTCAAGATCATCTTTAACCACAATGGTTGGCGCCATCACAGCCATTGATGGGCCATGGAACCACCGAATAAATGCATAAGTTATTGCTAAAGGGATGCCGGTACGCGCTTTGACGTATTCAGGGAAGCGTGTGTGATAAGCGGTAGAGAATGGCAGGCGATTCTTTACTGCAAAGGCGCGAGCTGATAAACCTAGTGGGCCTTCAGTGGCAATATGCATTGCATCCGGTGCAAATTCTTTAATGCGACGAGCGACTTCTTTTCCTGGAAAGAGTGAGAGAGCAATATCCGGGTAGGTTGGGCAGGGGATGGATTTAAAACCTGTTGGTGTAATCATCTCTACTTGATGCCCCATTGCGGTTAATTCAGCGCGGGTTTGTTTTAGGGTGCGGACAACACCGTTTACTTGTGGATCCCATGCATCCGTAATGATCATAATTTTCATAGCGCAGCCTCTTTGATGAGTGATTCGATAGCGGGTTGAAGAGTGATTTGAGGTGACTCAACTGGCTCACCCTTGATCTGTGTCCAGTGAATAATTTTGAGTTCACCTGTTTGTGTTTCAACTAGTGCGGTAAGGCTCTCGACCCAATCACCATCGTTGCAATACAACAAGCCATCAATCTCGCGAATTTCTGCTTTGTGAATATGTCCGCATACAACCCCATCACAACCACGTAGACGTGCTTCTCTGGCCATAATGTGCTCAAAGTCTGCGATATAACTGACGGCATTCTTTACTTGGTGTTTAAGGTATTGCGATAGCGACCAATACTGCAGACCCATCTTGGCGCGGACCATATTAAAGTAACGGTTTATATAAAGAATAAGCGAATAGAGGTTGTCACCAACGTATGCAAGCCACTTGGCGTATTGCATCACGCCATCAAACTGATCGCCATGGGTGACCCATAGTTTTCTGCCATCTACTGTTGTATGAATTACCTCTTCAACTACCTTGACATCACCAAAAGACATTCCAAAGAATTGTCTGGCGCTTTCATCATGATTTCCGGGAACATAGATGACTTCGGTTCCCTTGCGTGCCTTACGCAAGAGTTTTTGTACTACATCATTATGCGATTGAGGCCAGTAGAAAGATTTTTTCAGTCTCCAGCCATCAATAATGTCACCAACTAGGTAAAATTTATCTGCTTCGTTGTGTTTTAAGAAATCCAGAAGGTAGTCTGCCTGACACCCTGATGTTCCTAGGTGTACGTCTGAAATCCAGATGGCTTTGTAATGCATCATGAAACAGTATTAAGCCTACTGAGTATGAAACTAGAATGACAGTTCCAAGTCAGTTTTATGACGACGTAGCATTTTCCGAATGTGTTTTATATTCCTATAACGTATGAGTCTAAATAAATACCTCAAACAGCCCCCGTTTCAATATTGGGCTTCTGCATTCTCGTGGGTTTTAGTGTGGGGTCATGTGATTGGCGGATTAGCTACTTTGTCTTTTCAGTTCCCATTTGCCACTCAGGAGGCCAAAAATAGGCATATTCAAAAGTGGTCAAAAAGGTTGCTATCTATTTTTGGTGTTGAATTAAGACTCAAAAATGCAGAAATTCTTCCTGCCACCCCCTATCTGCTGGCATCAAACCATATCTCTTGGATGGATATTCACGCTATTAATGCGTTTAAGCCTATTCGATTTGTTGCAAAATCTGATGTAGAGGGCTGGCCTATATTTGGATGGATGGCGAAACAATTGGGTACGGTATTTATCAGGCGTGATAGCGCTCGTCATGGAAGGCATGTTGCTAACGAAGTGAGTGATGTGCTTAAAGCTGAGTCTGTCTGCATTTTTCCGGAGGGTACATCCACAATAGGTGAGGGCGTCCTGCCATTCAAGCCTAATTTATTTGAATCGGCTGTTATTGCTCAGGCGCCAGTCTATTCCTTGGCAATTACCTATAGATCTTTGTTATCTGGTGATAGAAGTGAGGCGCCGGCATTTGTGGGTGATATGGGCTTGCTCGAATCCATGAATAGGATCCTGAAAGATCGAAAGCTGATAGTAGAACTGGTCTTTTTACCACCCTCAGGGGCCAGTCCAGATGCATCGAGTGACCGAAAGTGGCTGGCATTGCACAGCCAAGAGGCTATCTCTGCTCATATAAAAGGCAATCCTCGGCTGATGTAATAAATGTGTCATCATTTCTAGCTATAAATCTAGTCTAGGAGCGTAAACCAATGACATCGAAGCATAACGAAATGGCCGACTGGTATCGCCGTGCCCAAGAAGAGATTCTGGATAGCATGGACGAGGAGCTTGAAATGGAGCTCGATGATGATCGTCTATCGCACGATGGAAGCGAGAGCTCTCAAATTCCACGTAATGTCTACTTTCGTGAGCTTTTTAGACTTCAGGGTGAATTAGTTAAGCTCCAAGACTGGGTTGTAGCCAATAAACTCAAAGTTGCAGTCTTATTTGAAGGTCGTGATTCTGCAGGTAAGGGCGGCGCGATCAAGCGAATCACTCAGAGACTTAACCCGCGTGTATGCAAAGTGGTTGCCCTACCTGCGCCAAACGAGCGCGAGAAAACACAGTGGTACTTTCAAAGATATATATCCCAGTTGCCTGCTGGCGGCGAGATCGTTTTATTTGATAGAAGTTGGTACAACCGTGCTGGCGTTGAGAGGGTAATGGGTTTTTGTACTGATGATGAGTACGAAGAATTTCTAAGAACAGTTCCTGACCTTGAGCGCATGATGATTAGTTCAGGCGTTATCTTGATCAAGTACTGGTTCTCTATCTCAGATGACGAGCAATATAACCGCTTCATGATGCGTATTCATGATCCGTTAAAGCAGTGGAAGTTAAGCCCAATGGACCTGGAAGCAAGAAGGCTTTGGGAGGCTTATACAAAGGCCAAAGAAACCATGCTTGAACGTACGCACATTCCTGAGGCTCCTTGGTGGGTGGTCGCCGCCAATGATAAGAAAAAAGCACGTCTCAACTGCATTACGCATTTATTGAATCAAATTCCCTATCAAGAGATTGATCACCCAGAGATTACTTTGCCAAAGCGCGTGCACAATCCAGACTATCTACGTGGGCCAGTACCGCCTGAAATGTATGTTCCAGAGGTTTTCTGAAGGCTTATTTTTCGAGCTTAGATAGATTGCCGTCCCACGTGAAGACAATATCTTCGTTAGCCTTCAGCAAGCTTTTATCTTTGCCAGGATACGTGACTCTTGATAGCAGATCTTGAATCATGTTGAGATGAGCAACTTTTTTATCGTTCGCTTTCACGATGATCCAGGGTGCATCCTTAGGGCTAGTTTTTTCTAGCATGTCATTTCTACACTTGCTATAGGCATTCCAATATTTCTGCGCTTGCTGATCAATCGGGCTAATCTTCCATTGCTTGAGTGGATCCTTAGCTCTATCTGCAAGACGAGCAGCCTGTTCCATTTTAGAGATATCTAAATAATATTTAAGAATAGTCATGCCTGAGCTGGCCAAGATGGACTCAAACTCATTTACGGTTCCCATAAAGTTGGCATATTGCGGCTTGGTACAGAAATTCATGACCTTCTCAACGCCAGCACGGTTGTACCAACTGCGATTGAATAGAACAAAGTCACCTTTCTTGGGTAGTTCTGCTACATATCTTTGAAAGTACCATTCAGCAGATTCGCTATCAGATGGTTTGCCAAGTGCAACCACGCGAGTTTCTCTAGGGCTTAAGTGTTGAGTGATGACTTTAATAGTGCCATCCTTGCCTGCCGTATCACGGCCCTCAAGAATGACCAATATTTGATCACCTTTGCTTATTAAACTATTTTGTAGCTTAACCAACTCAATTTGCAATAAACGAAGTTGATCATCATAGCTAGATCGCTCTAGTTTATCTTTGCCTTTTTGGCCCATTAGCTTGCTTCATTTGTATTTGATGGCTGTGGAGGAGCAGACTTTTTGGAGGCAGCTTTTTTAGCAGGCGCTTTCTTCGTGGGCGTCTTTTTGGCGGCGACTTTCTTTACGGGAGCCTTCTTCGCAGGAACCTTTTTTGTCACAGCTTTCTTGGCCGGAGCTTTTTTGGTGGCCACTTTTTTATCTAACTTATCCAGTGCTTTTCCAAGCTTGTCTATGAGCTTTTCTCTATCGGACTCTAATTTATCAAGCTTTTTTAATAGCTGCTTTACTAATTTCTTCTGGCTCATGCTGATTCCTAGGTGGATTGGTATATCTAATTACCCGATCCTACGTTTTATTTCTCCTATTTTCAAGCATATGTGACACATATATGTCAGTTTTGTGACATCGCTTGTAAGAAAGAAATATATATTTCGATATAATTGGAAATATGAAAAATACTGATGCTATCAAGGTGTTCCTGGCGCTGGGCCAAGAGACCCGCTTAAATATCTTTCGTTTGGTGGTGCAGCGTGGAGATACTGGATTAACGCCTAGTGAGATTATTGAAAAATTAGGTATTGCCAATGCCACACTCAGCTTCCACCTTAAAGAACTGGTTGGCGCTGATCTATTCTCAGTAGAGCGTCAAAGTCGCAATCTCATCTATCGACCCAATGCAAACTTAGTTCAAGAGTTAAGCGGGTTCTTACTTGAAAACTGCTGCGGTGGAAATTCTTGTGAGTCAGTAAAGAAAAAGAAAGTGATTTGCAAATGAAAAGACTTCATGTTCACGTGGCGGTGACTGACATTCCATCCTCTATTCCTTTTTACGCGAAGATGTTTGGGTGTGGGCCAACTATTCTTAAGGGCGATTACGCAAAATGGCAGCTAGAGGATCCTAAAGTTAATTTTGCTATTTCAGCTCGTGGAGCCCCCATGGGTATTAATCATTTAGGTATTCAGGTAGAAAACAATATTGAGCTTGAAGAGATGAAGATGCGCCTCGATACGATTGACGAGGGGGTAATCGAGGAGATGGGTACCGCATGTTGTTATGCAAAATCAGATAAGTATTGGGTCAATGATCCTGCAGGTATTCCATGGGAAGCATTTCATACCCTAGACACAATCCCTGTTTTTAATACTGCTCAAAGCGGGGACGATGCATGTTGTGTGCCGCCAACCTTGACAGCAGTATCAGTGGCATCTATTACAAAAAAATCTTGCTGTTAATTAATTAAGGATCAGTAATGAAGCAATACAACATCTTATTTCTATGCACTCATAATTCCGCCCGATCTATTCTGGGTGAGGCATTAGCGTCTACCCATCCTAGTGGTAAGTTTGTCGGCTACTCTGCAGGTTCAACTCCGGGCACTAGTGTTAACCCCATTGCTAGAGAAATTGCCGTGGAGATGGGTATGGACCCTGCAAAATTAAAGTCCAAGAGTTGGGACGTATTTGGAGTGCCTGACGCTCCTAAGATGGATTTTATTATTACCGTTTGTGACAATGCAGCTGGTGAGCAGTGCCCATTTTGGCCGGGTAGTCCAGCAACTGCCCATTGGGGCTTTCCTGATCCATCAAAAGTAGAGGGTTCCGACATGGAGAAAAAGACGGCTTTTGTTGAGGTCATGAATGGACTTAAGAAGCGCATTGATATTCTTGCATCAATGCCGTTGGAGAAATTAGATTCGATGAGTCTCAAAGAAATTCACGCCAAATCATGAGTACAGTTACTAGCAAACTTTCCTTTTTAGATCGATATCTCACTGTTTGGATCTTTGCTGCCATGGCGGCAGGTATTGGCTTGGGATATTTTGTCCCTGGAGTAGAGGGATTCATTAATTCTTTTCAATCTGGTACTACCAATATCCCAATAGCCATTGGATTAATATTGATGATGTATCCACCTTTTGCGAAGGTGAAGTACGAAGACTTGCCTGACGTCTTTAGAGACAAGCGGATCTTTGGATTGGCATTCTTACTCAATTGGATTGTTGCACCTACGTTGATGTTTTTCTTGGCCATCATTTTTGTGCCCAATCAGCCGGAGTATATGGCCGGCTTAATACTCATTGGGATAGCGCCTTGTATTGCAATGGTGATTGTCTGGAACGATATTGCTAAAGGCTCAACAGAATATGCTGCTGGTTTGGTTGCCTTTAATGCCGTCTTCCAAGTGCTGTTCTTTAGTCTGTATGCCTATTTCTTCTTGACAGTTCTACCGCCATATTTTGGTTTTGCAGGCTCTGTTGTCAATATTACTATTGGCGAGATCGCTAAGACAGTTGCTATCTATCTAGGCGTTCCTTGTGTGGCTGGCTTCTTAACGAGATATATTTCACTCAAATTTGTGTCGAGAGAGTCGTATCAAGATGCATTTGTTCCAAGAATTGGAAAGCTCACATTAATTGCCTTGCTCTTTACTATAGTGGTGATGTTTAGTTTGAAGGGTAAGTTAATTCTTCAGTTACCAATTGATGTCATTACTATCGCAATTCCATTGTTAATCTTTTTTGTAGTGATGTTCTTACTGACATTCTTTATCACCATAAAAATGGGTATTGAATATAAGCGCTGCTGCACTTTATCGTTTACGGCATCTAGTAATAACTTCGAGTTAGCCATTGCCGTTGCAATAGCAGTGTTTGGCATTAACTCGGGAGCTGCATTCGCTGCGGTGATTGGACCTTTGGTAGAAGTGCCCATTATGGTGGGCTTAGTCTCGGTTGCACTCATGCTTAAAGAGAAGCTCTTCCAGGCCGCCTAATTTGGCTGTAAATTCTTGCTTTCCATAACTGGAGATAAGATAGAATTCATCTATCTCTTATCTGTTAGGCAGCATTCAAAATGTTAAGTCGCTCTCTATTTCTACTGATGTGTTTGTTGTTAGCAGCTTGCTCTACACCGCAAAGTGAATTTGGCGTCTATCAACAATCTGATGGCACGATTGGTGTACATGCGCCTAAGACTGCAAAAGAGAGCGAGGCCCAGGAAGCTGCTCTTGCAGAATGCAAGAAGCAGGGCAAAAGAACTGTGACGATTCTAGAAAGCAGAAAAACGGTCAATGACCGTTTTCCCTTAACTTATATCTATCTTTGTAGATAGTGGCGATTAGTTAGCCCGCCATTGATTGGATCTTAGCTAAGCAACCACTTCTTAATCGACTTGTTGACGCACATTGCATCTAAAGCAAGACCAAAGAACTCAGAGCCATTGGTAACCATGCTTTCGATTGCCTCCACTTTGCCAGACTTGATGCCACGCAAATAGGTTGCAGTACGGTAACGCAAGAAGTGCTCAGTTTCGCCACTTTCATTCTCGGTTGGGCAGATTTCTAGACTGCCATAGCGAGTTTCTGGGTTAATGTTGAGAACGGCTAGGCTCAAAGCCCCAACCAATTTCTCAGGCACTGGGATAGGTACATAGGAGTAGAGGGAGATCATCATTTCCTCTTCGTCTACTTCAATGATGTGATCAATATCCAGTACATCTTTTTCAGTTAACTCAGTCTCGCCAGAATCGCCACCACCAAATGTGGATTCAAACTGCAACATAGCAGTATTGCTTCCCTTGGATATCTCGATCATGTCAGGGTAGCCAAGCAAACCTTTCCACCAATACATCAGTGAGAAAGTGCAGGGCTTTACTTCAACCAATCCCTTGTTGGTAGACTTTGCAAAATACAGACCGTAAAACTCATCATCTTGCTCAAGACCATATTGGTCTACTTTAGGTGATTTAGATGAAGCGGGTTTTGCAGTCTTCTTGGCAACTTTCTTCGCTACAGGCTTTTTGGCCGCAGGTTTCTTTGCCACTGATTTTTTAACTGCTACTTTTTTGGCAGCAGGATTCTTTGCGGCCACTTTCTTGGCTGCTGGTTTTTTCACTACCTTTTTGACTGTCTTTTTGCTTACCACTTTCTTAGCGGCAACTTTCTTGACAGCTTTTTTAACAGGGGCTTTTTTTACCACCTTGGTAGCTACTTTCTTTTTTGCTGGTGACTTCTTTGTAGCCATGGTTTATTACCCTTCTTTCGGTAGTTATTGTGCTTGATGCACTATCTGATATTACTGCAAATTCCCTGGGGAATTCGCCTTTCCTATATGGGGTTTTTCCTGCGGATTACAAGGGTAGGGGTGAAATAAATAGATGGACGTAGCCATTGTTCTTGCAATGCAGGGTTGCTACACTAAAAGCGTGAAGTTTTGTCTAACCTAAATATGAAGAGGGTCTATGTTTCCTGAATATCGCGAACTCATCACCAAGCTGAAAACGACAGATCGTCATTTCTCACATTTATTTGATAAGCATAACAATTTAGATCAAAAGATCCAAAGAATGGAATCCCATTCAGAGCCGAGTACCCCAGAAGAAATCGAGACCTTAAAAAAAGAAAAGCTCCTTTTAAAAGATCAGATTTATGCCGTCTTAAAGAAGGCAAGCAACTAGCTAATTAACTAAGCAAGCAATAAGTTGGAAAAGCCTAGGTTTTGTAGATCTAGGCTTTTTTCAGGAAACAGGCTTTGAGTAGCATATTGCCTGCTTCTGTTTTGCAGTCGACTTCGTGATCACCTGATACCAGACGCATCCCTTTAATCTTGGTGCCAACCTTCAGGGTGGTGGAAGAGCCTTTGACCTTGAGGTCCTTAATGAGGGTGACTGTATCGCCATCTGCCAATAAATTTCCATTGGCATCTTTCACAATGAGCCCAGCCTCAGCCTCTTCTGCAACAGCAGCCATAGGCCATTCATGACCGCACTGGGCACAAACGTAATTTTCCCCATCGGGGTAGGTCATATCTTCCTGGCAGGCAGGACACTTTGGTAGATTATCTGTGCTCATTGACTCATTTTAGTCTACAGGTGATCAGTCTTGTCCCGCATTTAGCACTCGATTTAGAATGGTTAGGTGAATAAAACCCTGAAGATTATTCTTATTGCTCTGATAGGCTGTCTTGCCATAATAGGTTTGGGTGCATGGTATGCATCATCTTTTGTAAATCCTGCCCAGGTAACCAAGCTCCTGAGTGCTTCGGTCAAAGAGGCTACTGGGCGTGAGTTGAAAATCGCCGGTCCAGTAAGTCTGAGTCTTTTCCCATCAATTAGCGTAAAAGCCGAACAGGTATCTTTGAGCAATGCCTCATGGGCAAGCAACCCTGATTTGTTTGTATTCAAGCATATTGAATTAGATATTAGGATACTTCCGCTTCTGAAAGGTAGCGTTGAAATCAGCAGAATCGGTATAAGAGGGCTAGAGTCGAACTTACAAACCAATAAAGCTGGGGAGGGTAATTGGAACCTCACTCCACCTACGATAGTTGCCAGTGGTTCAGTAACGCAGTCTGCAAATAGCGACTCCTCTAATAACGCCCTTGTCTCCATTAACACTCTTGATGTCGTAGATGCCCATATCAATTATCAAGACGGAGAAAAAGCAGCTAGCCCGATTAGCATTCCCAAAATTTCTTTAGACGCTAGCGATGGAAGGTCTACGATTCTGGTAGATGTTCAGCGCGCTAACTACACCCTAAATCTAAAGGGTAAAACAACTTCACTGCGTAATGCTTACTTCGCCTGGAATCAATCTCCAGTAAACCTAGATCTCGATTTAGTTCTAACCTTAAACGGTAAGTCGCTTGCAATTACGGGCGATATTGATAAAAAGCCAGATCTATTGCCAAAATTCAATATCAATCTCAATTCAAAATCCTTTGATTTAGGACCTTTAGCGGGTTCTGTTGCTATTGCTGGATCAGCTGGAAAAACTCCTCAAGCATCTACACACAAGACCCAAGGAAAGTATTTATTCTCCGATGACGCTCTGCCTTTTGATCTTTTGCCTTTGGCTGACGGCTCGATCAACATTAATATTACTGAGCTTGGGATTCCGCATCAGGCGCCGTTTACTAACTTCAAAACGACACTCCGATTTCAGAAGGATAGGATTGATGCGAGCGATTTCAGCTTTAATGTAGGCAAGGGAAGTGCCCAAGCACAACTTTCCATTGCTCAGTTCACCAGCCCTACGCCTAAGATTTCTGTGAAGGGTATTGCTAAAGACTTTACCTTAGAGCAAATTATTGCCGTCACTGATTCAAGCTCTAGAGTATCTGGTGGTGATGCAAAAGTCGCTTGGAGCTTGCAGGGGAGCGGGATGAGCCCACATCAAATAGCTAGTCGAGCTAATGGCGCTATTCAGGTTTCACTAGGGCAAAGTAAATTAGATTCAAAGTTCATCAATAAAGGCGGGGACTTTGTTATCACTGTAATAGATGCTATCAATCCAATGTACAAGAAATCCAATCAAACTATCTTAAATTGTGCAGTTGCTTACCTACCCATCAATGGTGGAATGGTAAATATTCAGAATTCAGTTGGCATTGAGACGGACCGTCTTGATATCACCTTGGCGGGCACGATCAATCTTGCCGACGAGGCTCTCAATATCAATATTAATCCAAGAGAAAAATCAGGCCTTACAACGGGCTTGAATCTGGCCGGACTTGTAAAAATTGAGGGAACCTTACAAAACCCGCAAACTGGAGTGAATAAGGCAGGGGTGGTGAATAGCGCCGTCTCCATTGGGCTAGGTTTCTTAACCGGCGGTATTAGTATTGCGGCGGAGAATGCTAAATCATTAGCGACCAAGTCGCAGCCATGTAAAACAGCGCTGCACTCTTGGTCTGATATCTATCCTGCTAGCAAGTAAGACTAGCTAAGCTCGTAAACCAGTCTTTTAAAAAACTAAGCCGCTAACAAAGAGACTGAATAAAGAAATAAAGATGCTGGCAAAAAAAGCGGTCCAGAAGCTAGAGATCGTAAAACCACTTACTACTGCAGAAACCAGCATCAACACCAAAGCATTAATCACGAGCAAGAAGAGGCCCATAGTTACTACCGTTAACGGTAGCGTGAAAAGAATGAGCAAAGGCTTAACGATCGCATTGGCAAATCCTAATAGGAGGGCGGCAATTAATAATGAGCCGCCATCCGCAAAGCGCAAGCCACTAAAAATATAACTGGCAACCCAAAGGGATAAAGAAGTTAAGCCCCACTGGACTAGAAATAGAGTTAAGTTGCTCATGGATGATTCCTTTGCTGGTGTTGTAAGGATTTTATGCCTAATGGCTATATTAGCAGTTGATTAATAGTGCGGGGGGATTTCATCTTGAGGGCTTGCGCCTCCGCCTCCGCTACCGCTGGCTTGTTCTTTAATTGCCTTTAATTCGCGATACAGAAATTCGATTTGCTGCTGTTGCTTGTAGACGGTCTCATTGAGCTTTTCAATTAAGTCTTCTGTGAAGCTCAATTTGATTTCTAGATTAGTGATGCGTTCTTCAGACATAACTTACTTTCTATTCTGAGATAAGCTCAAAGCGCCCATCTTCCATTTCTGCTTTTGGCCTAATCCAAAAATCATGAGATTGCATGGATTCATAAACGTAGGCTGGCTCAAGATTTGCCTCTACGTTAGCCAAGAAGACCACTTTATAAAATCCACCAGTCTTAATGTGACGCAATCTACTGCCTGGCTTAAAGAGGCCATCGTCAGGATCGGCCATTTTGGGTTTACTCATGTCAACAATGCACTTTCTCGGTATGATCTAGCGATGGCAAATTCCATCCCATACTCCATTCTAGATATATCTCCGATTCCCCAGGGTTTTACTGCTGCCGATGCACTGCGCAACTCCTTGGATGTGGCAAGGCATGCTGAAAAATGGGGCTATACCCGCTATTGGGTGGCAGAACATCACAATATGACGGGCAATGCGAGCTCTGCAACTGCAGTCTTGATTGGCTACATCGCTGCTGGCACCTCCCATATCCGGGTGGGCTCAGGTGGCGTTATGTTGCCAAATCATGCTCCCTTAGTGATTGCTGAGCAATTTGGCACCCTAGAAGCTTTATACCCGGGAAGAATTGAGCTTGGCTTGGGTCGTGCACCCGGCACCGACCAAATGACTGCCAGGGCATTGCGTAGGGATTTATTGGGTAGTGATGATCGTTTTCCACAGGATGTCCGTGAGTTACAGCATTATTTTGGCCCGCTACAAGAAGGACAATCTGTAAAAGCAATACCGGGAGTGGATAGCAATGTTCCCATCTGGATTTTGGGTTCTAGTTTGTATGGGGCTCAATTAGCCGCTCACTTTGGCTTACCTTATGCCTTCGCCTCTCACTTTGCGCCAGAGCAACTTTTAGAGGCAATGAAGATTTATCGTGAGCTCTTTAAGCCATCGGCACAACAAGATAAACCCTATTCAGCATTTGTGATGAATGTAGTTGCAGCAGATACCGATGAAGAAGCTCAATATCTGTTTACTACTTTGCAACAAAATGTTGTCAGAATGCGGCGCAATACTCGCGGGCAATTACCACCCCCAATTGCTGACATGAATGAATTTTGTGCGCCTCATGAGCAAGCGGCGGCAGATCATACCTTGCAGGTTTCAGTGGTTGGTTCGCTAGAGACGGTAAAGCGGGGAATGCGTCGTTGGTTGGATCTGACTTGCGCAAACGAAATCATCATGACTGGGCAAATTTTCGATCATCAAGCTCGTCTCAGATCATTTGAGATCGCCGCACAGGCCGCGCAAAGCCTATAAGATCGCTACGTTGTAATCTGCGGTAATGAATACTTGTTCTTTTGCAGCCTGATTCGCAAATCGCAGCACTGCATTGTCTTTGCTGATTAAGAAGCAGGGCTTTGCGGTGTAAGCCAGGTCTAAAAAGACTTGGTCATCCGGGTCTTGGCATAGCCAGGGTGCTTTGGCTAAGTTTTTATCATCCATCATGCTTGCTAAACCATGCCATTTCTGGCGAATTTGCTCTTGTTGTACTTCATCGAGCGAAAACAGGGGGCGAGCAATCACATCAGCAAATTCTTCTAAAGTGTTTGGAGTTGCGAGCGCATTTATTTTGCCTTCGATCAGCGCTTGCTTTAAATGAAGCGCTCTAAAGTCATTAAAGACAAAAAGATCTAGCAGGACATTGGTATCGAAAACTACTACCTTCATTTCTAACGCCTATTGATTGTTGCGCCAAATCTCTGGGGTAATAGTGACCTGCCCTTTATCAGAGGAGACGTAAGCCTCACCATCTTGAACATTGACATGAATCACCATGCTGCGCTCAACCAACTTGTTCAGCTCTTCCGCTTGTTCTGCTGGTATAGAGATTATTTGTAAATTGCGAGCACGAGTTAGTTTGTTGGCAATGCCATCCCACCAGATTTTGCTGGTATGTCCGCCGTAGCAATAGACAATCACTTGATCAGAACGACCACAGGCTTTCAGAATACGACGCTCGTCTGGTTGACCGATTTCAATCCACAACTTGATTGCATCGGTAAGATCTTTAATCCACAGATCGGGTTCGTCGGTATCACTCAAACCCTTTGTAAACACTAGATCCTCATTTGCCTGCAATGCAAAGGCGATGATGCGGATCATCATCCGCTGCTCAGTCTCAGAAGGGTGCTTAGCAATAGTTAATGAATGGCTGCCATAGTAGTGGCGGTCAGAATCTGCGACATGAAGGTCGACTTTGTGGATAGTTGCGCGTAGAGCCATGACGTATTATCGCCTTTATGAACCAACTCCTAGCCTGAGCTAACCTATAACCAGTATTATTTGACTTGGGGCTCCTGATGAGCCTGGAAATACCTCAAAGTACTGTGTACCGTAAAAACCCATGATCCGTATTACTGAATTACGTCTGCCAATTGACCATGCTCCAGAAGCTCTGGAGAAGGCGATATTGAAGCACCTCAATTTAGACGCTAAAGACTTAATACGATTTGAGGTCTTTAAGCGTAGTTACGATGCTCGAAAGAACGTCGCTCTCTCTTTTATCTATACAGTAGACTTATCTGCAAAGCATGAAGATGTTCTTCTGAAGCAATTTTCTGGAGATCTTCATGTACGACCATCCCCGGATACGAACTATCACTTTGTAGCAAAAGCCCCTGAAGCTATAGATTCTGGAAAAGCACTGCGCCCAGTAGTCGTTGGATTTGGCCCATGCGGTATTTTTGCCGCTCTAGTATTGGCGCAAATGGGTTTTAAGCCTATCGTTCTTGAGCGCGGCAAGAAAGTTCGCGAACGCACGCAAGATACCTGGGGCTTATGGCGTAAGAATGTTTTAAATCCAGAATCCAATGTGCAATTTGGAGAAGGCGGTGCTGGTACGTTTTCAGATGGTAAGTTGTACAGTCAGATTAAAGATCCTAAGTTTTATGGGCGCAAGGTCATTCATGAGTTTGTGAAAGCTGGCGCTCCCGCAGAAATTACCTATGTAGCTAAGCCGCATATCGGCACCTTCCGCCTAGTTGGCGTAGTCGAGAAAATGCGTCAGGAAATTATTGACTTAGGTGGTGAGATTCGGTTCTCGCAAAAGGTGATTGGCTTTGATATTGAGAATGAGCAAATTACAGGGGTCAAGATTGAAGGGCAAGAAGATCTACCTGCCAACCATGTCATCTTGGCTCTGGGGCATAGTGCACGGGATACCTTTGAAGCCTTGCATCATGCCGGTGTCTTCATGGAATCTAAGCCCTTTTCTGTTGGCTTTCGGATTGAGCATCCCCAATCACTGATCGATAAAGCACGCCTGGGTCCTCATGCTGGCAATGAGTTAATTGGCGCGGCAGATTACAAGTTGGTTCATCACGCCAAAAATGGTCGTTCCGTCTATAGTTTTTGCATGTGCCCTGGTGGGACAGTGGTCGCTGCCACCTCCGAGCCGAATCGAGTTGTAACCAATGGCATGAGCCAATATTCTCGTAACGAACGAAATGCCAATGCGGGAATCGTTGTTGGCATTACTCCAGAAGATTACCCGGGTGGCCCATTGGCGGGAATTGAGTTTCAGCGTGCTATTGAATCAAAGGCTTTTGAATTAGGTGGTAGAACTTATGAAGCGCCGGGTCAACTGATTGGCGACTTTTTAGAAGGCAAGCCTTCAACTCAGTTCGGTAGCGTCATGCCGTCATATAGGCCCGGCGTTCATTTAACGGATCTGGCAGCAAGCTTGCCTGCTTATGCCATTGAGGCCATTCGTGAGGCGATTCCAGCTTTTGAAAAGCAAATCAAAGGCTTCTCTATGAAGGATGCTGTTTTAACTGGCGTGGAGACACGCACTTCTTCCCCTTTGCGAATTACTCGAGGCGCCAACTATCAGAGTCTGAATATCAAAGGCCTTTATCCAGCGGGAGAGGGTGCTGGCTATGCCGGTGGAATCTTGTCGGCAGGTGTTGATGGGATTAAGGTAGCAGAAGCAGTCGCGCTAGACTATCTGTCAAAGTAAATATCACATAAGAACCCCATGAATTCTGCAGTAACTCATTCATCGACCGAAGAAAAAGAAGTTCTTTTTCATCCGGAGTTATTGAAGAGGTTTGATATTAATGGACCGCGCTATACCTCTTATCCAAGTGCAGATCGATTTCATGGGGATTTTTCTGAGGCTGATTATCTAGGGGCATTAGAGCGGGTGGCTAAAGCGAATGAGCCGCTGTCTTTATATTTTCATTTGCCGTTTTGCCCCAATATTTGCTATTACTGTGGTTGCAACAAGATCATCACCAAGGATCATGGGCGTAGCGCTAAATATATCAAGTATCTTGCCAAAGAAATGGCCATGGTTACTAAAGCCATGGATGCTCAGAAAAAGATTCCCGTTACGCAATTGCATTGGGGTGGAGGCACGCCTACTTTTTTATCTCATGAAGAGATGACCGAGTTGATGCAGCACACTCGCGAGCATTTTGAACTGCTGCCTGACGGTGAGTATTCAATTGAGATTGATCCACGCCGTGTTACTGAGCAAGATATTGCACTCTTGGCTGATCTGGGCTTTAACCGCATTAGCTTGGGTGTTCAGGATTTCAACTTAGCAGTTCAAGAGGCTGTTCATCGCGTGCAAACGATTGAAGAAACTCAAGCGGTGATGGATTGGTCCCGAAAGTATGGATTTAAATCACGCAGCGTCGATTTAATCTACGGTCTACCAAAGCAAACACCGGAAACGTTTAAAGAAACGGTAGATGCAGTGCTGGCCATGAATCCAGATCGCTTGTCTGTTTACAACTATGCGCATTTGCCACATATCTTTAAGCCGCAACGCCGCATTGCTGAATCTGATTTGCCTGCTGCTGCTGATAAGTTGGATATTTTGTCTAATACCATCGCACGGTTAGGCGAGGCTGGCTACGTCTTTATTGGCATGGATCATTTTGCTAAGCCTGATGATGAATTGGCTATAGCCCAAAAAGAAGGAAGGTTGCATCGCAACTTCCAGGGTTACTCCACCCAGGCGGAGTGCGATCTTTTGGCATTTGGAATCTCTTCTATTGGTAAAGTGGATGATTGCTACTCTCAGAATGTCCGTACTTTGGATGAATATTACGAAGCATTAGATGCGGGTCGCTTACCGGTACTCCGAGGTTTGCGTCTTGATAAAGATGATCTTCTGCGCCGTGAGTTAATTGGTGAGTTGATGTGCCAATTCGCCTTAGACACCAAAGCGTTTTCAATATCGCATCAAATTGAATTCTCAAATTACTTTAAGACGGAAATGGAAGAACTCAAGAGTCTAGAGGAGGCCGGTCTCCTCAGCTGGGAGGGTGAAAGTATTCTGGTTCCCACGAAGGGTCGCCTCCTGGCTAGACGAGTGGCCATGACTTTTGATCGGCACCTCCGGGAATCCCAGGCTAAAGGGACTTATTCCAAGGTTTTGTAGTGTCAAACCTTAAGCAATTTGATTTAGATCAAATGCACTCAAAAATACTGTTGCTTTTTAGCAAAGAAAAAAATCCCAGGGGCTGTTGATTTGATTTGTATCAAATCGCCCACTCTGTATCAATTCGAAAATGATTTCATCGAAATTGATAACAAAAAGGGAAACCATCATGCGTATTAAATCACTCGTAGGGGCAATGGCTGTAGTTGTATCTTTAGCCCCAATCGCAGCTCAAGCCCAGGCACAAGAAAATCCTTGGATGGTGCGTGTACGCGCGGTGGATCTGCTTTGGCAAAATGGACAGTCTGGCCTGGTTCAAGCCGCAAACGTAAAAGCTAAAAATCAAGTTATTCCTGAGTTTGATGTTTCTTACTTTTTCACAAAAAATATTGCAGCTGAATTGGTGTTGACATGGCCGCAACAGGTGAATATTACTTATGGCCCAGGTAATGCCAACGCCGGTAAGATTACAGCTTTACCGCCATCACTTTTAGCCCAGTACCACTTTACTGACTTAGGTGCTTTTAAACCTTATGTTGGCGCTGGCATCAATTACACCATCTTTGGAAATCGTCAAAATTTCCCTGCGCTCGGAAATCAGGTACAAGTTGATCAGTCAAGCGTTGGTTTTGTTGGTCAAGTTGGCATGGATTACATGTTGGATAGAAATTGGGGTTTAAACGTTGATGTGAAATATGCAACTATGAGTACTAATGTAACTGGTAGCGGAGCGCTTGCCGGTGCATCTGGCAAGTTGACATTGAACCCGTGGATGCCAGCAGTTGGCGTAACTTACAAGTTCTAAGAATTCAGTACTTGGGTCTTGAGATAGGGCTCCTTAGGGGCTCTATTTTTTTGTCTCAAAATTACCGGGATAAGTCATCGACGAGTTTTTCAAACCCCCCTTCATTAAAGGTGAAATTATTAAACCGATGCAATTTAGCGTGGTCTGGCGGCTCTATTCTCCGCTTAGCATATTGATCCCAGTGAGCAAGCTTCCATTCGTCTCTTGGGTCAGCTCGTTTCTCCATCCGCTTTTTGGCTTCAGACTCCTCTAGGTCAATCCAAGCAACCTGAATAGAGGTCTGTGGGGGCACCCCCAATTTCTGCGCATCAAACATCTTGCCACTCTGAATCTCCTTCGAGAATGGGCCGATCAGAATGACATTTACCCCTAAAAGCAAATTCTCCCTGGCGATATTAATGAGACCTTGGTACTCCCAATCGCGCAGATTCTCAAGGTAGAAGGGGCTGTCACGGTCATTTGGGTTCTGAGTAGTGAGGCCCATGACATGGGCGCTGAAGTCGCCATACACGGTGTCTTTATCTAAAAAGAAAAAATCTTCTCCAGTTTTCTCAATAATTAGAGGCAGAGCCTTTTTGGCTAAAGTCGACTTTCCAGTGCCGGCATGTCCCGCAAAGAGGATCAGGCGGGGCGCATAAGGAGTTAATTTACAGACCATAAGTAGCTAGTCTCGCAGAAATAAGTGGAAATATCTCCTCTTTTAGGGAAGTGATGATAATGTCGCCATGGCTTTAATCGTACTCACTGATGCAAAACTGGCTTTTGGCCACGTTGACCTCCTCGCAAACACTGCTTTTTCACTGGAATCCGGTGAACGTGTTGGCTTAATTGGCCGCAATGGCACTGGTAAATCTTCCTTGTTGAAGATATTGGCTGGTATAGAAAAGCTGGACGATGGTCTCTTGCAGTATCAGCAAGGCCTCAGAATCGCATATGTTCCCCAAGAGCCTATATTTGAGGCGGAAGAGACTATCTTCGAGGCAGTTTCCAAAGGTGTTGCTCAAGCAAAAGCCTTGCGCGAGGAATACGAGGCCCTCAGCGTTGGCGAGTGGGATGATGCCTCCCATGATCGCCTTGACGAAGTGCAATCGCAATTAGAGGCCTTGAGCGGCTGGAATTGGGAGCAACGTGTTTATGAAACATTAGACCGTTTGCACTTGGAGTCTGATCTCAAAATCAATACACTTTCTGGCGGTACTAAGAAACGGGTTGCCTTAGCGCGTGCTTTAGTTGAGATGCCTGACGTGCTACTACTTGATGAGCCAACCAACCATTTGGATTTGGATTCGATTGCGTGGTTGGAAGAACTTCTTAAGGAGTATCAGGGTTCAGTAATTTTGATTACCCATGATCGCGCCTTCTTGGATAACGTCTGCACCCAGATTGTTGAGCTCGATCGCGGCATTCTGCGCAGTTACCCAGGTAACTTTACTCAATATGAAGTATTAAAAGAGCAAGAGCTCAACTCTGAATCCTTAGCTAATGCTCGTGCCGATAAATTATTGGCGCAAGAAGAGGTCTGGATTCGTAAAGGGGTTGAGGCTCGCCGTACTCGAAGCGTTGCCCGAATTGCCCGTTTAGAAAAATTACGGAGTAGCCGTGCCGAACGCAGAGATGCGATGGGGCAGGTGAAGTTGGCTGTTTCTGCTGGAGATCGAAGCGGCAAGATTGTGGCTGATCTTCAAAACGTCAGCAAAACCTACGACCGTCCAATCGTGAAAGATTTCACGGCAACGATTTTGCGCGGCGATAAGGTTGGTTTACTGGGTCCTAATGGCGCAGGTAAAACAACTTTGCTGAAATTAATTTTGGGAACTATTGCACCAGACTCCGGTACTGCAACTATGGGTACACGTATTGAGGTGGCCTACTTTGACCAAATGCGCGAAGGTTTAGATCTCAATGCTTCGCTGGAAGATTACATTAGCCCAGGTAGCGAGTGGATTGAAATCAATGGTAATAAAAAGCACGTTAAAAGTTACCTGAGTGATTTCTTATTTGCTCCAGAGAGAACCAATTCCCCGGTAAGTACTTTGTCGGGCGGTGAGCGTAATCGTTTATTGCTAGCACGTCTATTTGCGCGGCCTGCAAACGTCTTGGTCTTGGATGAACCAACAAATGACTTGGATATTGATACTTTGGATTTGCTTGAGCAACTCCTGCAAGACTATAAGGGCACGGTCTTCTTGGTCAGTCATGACCGTTACTTCCTAGATAACGTCGTCACCAGCATTATTGCCAACGAAGGTGATGGCTTCTGGCGTGAGTACGAGGGGGGTTATGAGGATTGGAAAATCCAGAAAGCGCGCTCAGACAAAATTCGTGCAGCGAATGGAAATGCCAATGCCAACTCGAAAGCTGTAGAAAAAGTTGAAGCCAAAGCAGAGGCAAAGGTAGAAGTTAAGGCGGAAGTTAAGCCTATAGCTAAAAGTGGGGTTCAGAAACTCAATGGTAAAGAGCGCCAAGAACTGGAAGTTTTGCCATTACAGATTGAGACATTGGAAACTGAGCAGACCGATATTGGTATTGCTATGAGCAATCCCGATCTCTATAAAAATGAACCTGAGTTGGCAGCGAGCATGCAAGCGCGCTTGAGTGAAATCACTGCTGACTTAGATCAAAAGCTGCAACGCTGGGAACAGCTTCTGAGTCGTTCGGAGTCTTAGTGCTATAACCTAGTCGCGCGGTAAACGAGCGCGCAACTGGGCGATTTCATCAAGTAAGTCTAATGCTAAGGCAACTCCAGGCACATTTAACTCGAGATCATGGGTGAGGTGTGCAGCGGTTTTTGCTCTTCGCAAAGAGTCGCCACTAAAGCGCCAATCCTGAGGTGATGAGCCTGCTGGACTTAAAACACCTTCAGATACCCAAGTCATGATGAGATCTTCTGGTGTACGTGATGCATGAGAAAGTTCAACAATTGTCATGTGCACTTCATTCTCTACAACTGTACCTTCAATCCAAGTAATATTAGTTTGCGTCATATTCATCATCCCTTCAAGTGAGATCTAGGATTGAAATCAAAAGCCTTTTCAAATATTTGATAGGCTTCTTTTTGTGATTCAATATCAGCAGGTGGCAGGGCGATAGAAGGTACGGCATATAAATCACCTGGCTCTGAGCTTGGTATGCCTTTACCTTTGAGGCGCATCTTACGACCAGCAACAGTTCCTGCGGGGATCTTTAATTCCAAAGTGCTGCCAGCTGGTGTGGGCACCTTAACAGTTGTTCCCAGTGCCGCCTCCCAGGGAGCTAAAGGAATGTCGATGAAGACATCTTTACCTTCTACGCGATAAATAGCGTTAGGATGAAATTCAATTTCGAGATAGAGGTCACCAGCTGGGCCCTCGCCAACACCAGGACCACCTTGTCCAGAGAGTCGCAGATTTTGGCCAGCCTTAATGCCTTTAGGGATGCTGACGTCTAACTTGCGTTCTTGGGTGCTGACGTGGCCGCTCGCATCTTGCACGGGCATGTGTAGCGCAATCGTACGTTTGGCACCGTTGTACGCGTCTGCAAGATCAATCAAAATTTTGGCGTGATGATCTTGGCCTTTGAGATTCATACCCTGGCGAGGATTGCCACCACGACCACCTTGGCGATGTTTGCCGCGACCGAACAGAGATTCAAAGAACTCACTTTGATCGCCCTCAAAGCCACCACCATAACCCGGGTGACTGCCACCATAGCCGCCATCAGAATATTCAAAGCCTTCATTCCAGTTTGGGGGAGGGGTAAAGTCTTGACCGTTTTTCCAGTTCTCGCCAAAGCGATCGTATGCCGCACGTTTCTCAGTGTCTTTTAAAACGGCATAAGCTTCGCCGATTTGCTTGAACTGCTCTTCAGCACCAGGTTCTTTATTGACATCTGGATGGAACTTACGCGCCATCTTGCGATAGGCTGATTTAATCTCAGCTTCAGTGGCGCCACGAGCTACGCCAAGAGTTTCGTAGTAATCCCTAAATTTCATAAGCCTGTTTCAGTTCGTTTTCTGTCTGGGTTGAGCTAATAGGATTAATTCTACAGTTCTCTTAGCTCATTACCCCAATTTGCCAGGGAACAAATTCATAATCTCCCAGGCCAAGAAGTTCACTTTTGGAGGCCTCTCCTGAAGCAGTTCGCAGAAATAACTCAAAGATCCGTTGTCCCATCTCCTGAACGGAGACGGTTCCATCCAAAATCTCACCGCAATTAATGTCCATATCTTCAGTGAGGCGCTGATACATTGGCGTATTGGTAGCTAGTTTGATGCAGGGAGCAGGCTTAGAGCCGAACATGGATCCACGGCCGGTAGTAAAAGCAATCAGATTGGAGCCGCCAGCGATCTGGCCGGTGGCGGATACGGGATCAAATCCCGGGGTATCCATAAATACAAAGCCTTTAGTGCTCACTGGCTCGGCATATTTATAGACTTCCATTAGGGGGCCAGTGCCACCCTTCATGGAGGAGCCTAGGGACTTCTCAAAAATATTGGCTAAACCACCAATTTGATTGCCAGGGCTTACTTGTCCGTTAATTTGCACATCTCTACCAACAGAGTATTCATCTTTCCACCAGCGAATTCGTTTAATGAGCTTTTCACCCACTTCTTTGCTAACAGCGCGGCGGGTAAGGGTATGCTCTACACCATAAATCTCTGGAGTTTCCGAAAGAATTCCAGTGCCACCATGGCGGGACAAAATATCAATCGCGGCACCTAGTGCGGGATTGGCTGTAATTGAAGAGAAGCCATCGGAACCGCCACACTGTAAGCCAACCGTCAGGTGACTTGCCGACACTGTTTGCCGTTTTGCTTGATTGGCTGCAGGCAAAAGTGCTTTGACAGCTTCGATACCTGCCTCAATGGTTTTGCGCGTGCCGCCCGATTCTTGCATGATAAAGGTATGCAGAGTATTTCCTTCGGCCAGGTCTTCTTGCTCCATCAAGCCTTTTAGTTGATTACGCTCACAACCGAGACCCACAATTAGAGCGGCTGCTAGGTTGGGGTGACGAGCATACCCAGCCATAGTACGGCGAAGCAATTGCATTGGCTCACCACTCATTTCCATGCCGCAGCCGATGTCATGACTAAACGCCACAACGCCGTCTACATTGGGAAAATCTTTCAATCTTTCGGGGGTAAACCAGTCTGCAATTTTGTTCACAACGGTTGCTGAACAGTTTACTGTCGATAAGATGCCGATGTAATTACGCGTTCCTACTTTTCCATTGGGTCTGACATAGCCCTGGAAGGTAGCTCGTTGAGCTTCGGGCAACAATTGGGTCGGCTTATATTCGCTGGCGTAAGCATAGTCACGATCAAACTCGCGAAACTCGGTATTGTGACTATGTACCATTGTGCCGGGTTCAATATCGGTATTTGCAAAACCTACCGTAACGTTGTATTTCAGAATTGGCTCGCCCTTGAGGATCTTTTTGGTGGCAATTTTGTAGCCAGCAGGTACTTGGCTGCGACTTGTAAAATTCTCGCTAAAGACTTCAACGCCAATTCCAACATCAACCCTGGCAACCACAATATTGTCATTCGAGTGAAGACGAATAATCGGGCCAGCGAGTTTTTTTTCAGAAGTTTCAATCATGATCTTTAAGAATTATGGGCGATATATGATCGTAAGCAGTTGCAAAGTAATACTTAATGACTCAAGTCAAAAAAAAGCACTTCCGCATCTACTCCATCGCTTATTTGTAAAGAAGGTTCATTCTCGATCATCAGGGCATCTCCACCGGTCAATTTTTGATTATTAATCATGAGCGATCCGCGGATCAGGTGAACATAAGCTTTACGATTTATATTAAGCTCAAGACAGGCTGATTGAGAGTTGTTAAAAACCCCAGCGTAAATCTTGGCATCAGCATGAATCTTGACGGCCCCATCATTTCCGGTAGGGGATGCGATGATGCGCAACTTCCCAGATTTTTCAATGGCGGGAATGGTTTTCTGCTCGTAGCTGGGCTCAATTTCCAAGACATTGGGCTCTATCCAGATCTGTAAAAAATGCGTAGTTTGATCTTTGGCGTGATTGAATTCACTATGAGTGACTCCACTGCCCGCACTCATACGCTGGACATCCCCAGGGGGAATGCCTTCGACGTTTCCCATGCTGTCTTGATGGGCGAGCTCCCCTGATAAAACATAGCTAATGATTTCCATATTGCGATGACCGTGCTTGCCAAAGCCCATGCCAGCAGCTACGCGATCTTCATTGATGACGCGCAGATTCCCCCAGCCCATAAAGCGGGGGTCATGGTAGCCCGCAAATGAGAAGGAGTGAAAACTTTTAAGCCAGCCATGGTCGGCATAGCCGCGATCCTGGGATTTTCTAAGATTTATCATATTTTTAGGGGTGTTAAAAGGCTAATTGAAAGAATCAGAATAAGCCTATTATCATTATCTTTAATGATATTTGCCGATTGGTAGCGCATGGGAAGCTTTAAACAAGACATTCATGAAACATTCTTGGGATTTTCTGAGAGCGCTCAGGAGAAGTGGGATGACTTTACGCAATTTCTGAGGGAGACCTGGCCGCTTCTAACCCTTCTTTTGTTAATCCTTATTGGCATCTGGTTGTATGCAGATCCACCCCCACCAAGACACGTTATGTTGGCGACCGGATCGCCTGGTGGCTCCTATGAAGTGCTTGGGAAAAAATATGTGGAATTTTTCAAGAAAAAAGGTGTCACTCTAGAGCTTGTTCGCACTATGGGGGCGCAAGAAAATTTAGATCGGCTATCGGATCGTAATGACCCTTTGCAAGCGGCATTCGTTCAAGCCGGTATTGATTCCGCTAATGAAGCCAAGGGGATTAAATCCTTGGGTGCAATTGCCTATGATCCTATTTGGTTTTTTTATCGTGGTCCGGAGCTGAAGTCTGCCGAGTCGGATTCTATTGGCGTTGTAATGCGACATTTTGTTAGTAAAAAGATTTCCGTAGGAATTGAGGGTAGCGGTACCTATGCTCAGTCAACCAAAATACTGAAAGCCGCCGGCTACGAAAAAGGAGTGCAAGTTCTTAATCTTTCTGGAAATGACGCGGTTCAAGCGCTTCAGGCAGGTGAAATCGATGGAATTTTTATCGTGGATGCTTATGAGGCCCCAAATGTCCAGGTCTTGTTGCAGGATCCGAGTGTGCATCTAGTGACCTTTAAACGGGCAGAGGCTTTTGCTAAGTTAATTTCCTATCTACATATCCTTAACGTACCCCAGGGAGCCTTTAGTTTGCCGCGTAACTTTCCGCCAACTGATATGAAGTTGCTCGCCACAACTACCAATTTATTGATTGATGATCGTATGCATCCGGCTATTCAATTTCTGTTTCTTGAGGCTGCCAGAGAAATTAATGGCAAGGCGTCCTTCTTTGCCGAACGAGGGGAGTTTCCATCCTTCAAGGACTCCGGAGTAACTGAAAGCCCAGTTGCAGTTCATTACGAGAAAAATAATTATCCTTTATTGGCGGCTTATTTCCCCTTTTGGATTGCAGAGCTAATTAGCCGTCTGGTATTCGTGTTTCTCCCATTCTGTATTTTAGGCTATCCAATTTTGCAGTCTTTGCCAAGTTATCGCACTAAGCGCATGCAAAATAAGATTAATCGCTTATACAGCTCTTTGAAATCTTTGGAGCAAGAATTACTGAATGGGTTTGACGGTCAACAGCGGGATGAGTATCTAAAGAGGCTTAACTTACTTGAGTATCAAGCTTTAAATATTAAAGTTTCTAAGCGCCTGTCTGGCGACTACTATGCCTTGCGAGCCAGTATTGATTACGTGCGTAATTGCTTGAATAGGGGCGTACACCCCTATCAATTTGATGAAGTTGTTGACCTAGGCTCTGGCAATATGCGCTATTAGATTTATGGCGCCTTATTAGCTTATAAATCTGGGTATATGATCGTAATAACTTAGAAATTTATACCCTTTTATGAGACCTTACGACCATCCCTCTAGAGCAGTCTTGCATGAAGAGGTTCATGCACGTCCTCCAATCCCACTGTGGCCAAATGAAAGGGTGATATCCCAATCCTTTTTATTGGATGCCGCCTCTCGTCAGCAACAAATCCAGTGGGTGCAAAAATTAGGCAATGCCTTAGGACGTCCTCCAAATACAGATGACCACTCTTTTATGATCTTGCGGTTAGCGCCAGAGCCCGAAAGAGTGCTGGTGAAGTGGGAGTTGCACGGAGAATTCGCAACCATTGCGGTAATTTTTCACAACAAGTCGAAGGTGAAAGAACCTTTGCTCAAGTCTAGATTGGAAAATGAGCGCGAGTTAGATTTACTTTTTAAGGATCTAGGTTGCCCGATCATCTCTGAGGCTGGCGGCCAAAGAATTTCTGCTTTAGATTTAGTTTTTGAGCATCGCCCACTATTTATAGAGGCGCAAGAAGTGTCCGAAATTTTTAGCGGCAATACCGTTTTAGGTAGCCACATCTTTTCTAGTAAAAAGGCTCAGTTATGGACCGACTTACAACTTGATCAGGATGGATTCATTTCTTTTTTCATCCCGCATGAGGGGATGGGCTCAAGACAGCTAGGGCGAATCGCTAGGGCGTTAGCAGAAGCAGAAACATACCGTATGGTTGCCATGATTTCTTTTCCGGTAGCTAAAAGCCTTTCTTTGCCATTAAGAGAGGCAGAGTCTGAGTTAGCCGCCTTGTCTGAAAAGATATCGCAGTTACAAGGTGAGGCCGGTGTGAATACGGAAAAAGATGGGATTTTTCTAGAAGAGCTTTCTCGCTTAGCTTCTCGTATTGAGCAATGGATCTCTGGGTATGGACTTCGATTTACTGCTTCTGAAGCCTATAGTCAGCTTCTATCAAAGAATTTAATAGGCTTAAATGAGTCATCTATCCCAGGGGTGCAAACATTGTCCGAGTTTATGGATCGGCGTTTTCAGCCAGCTATGGGAACATGCATTTGGACTCAGCGACGTTTACGAGAATTATCTGATCGTATCTCCAGAACAACGCAAACCCTAAGAACTCGAATTGAGTTTGTAAACGAGGAGCAAACGCAAAAATTACTAGCTAGTATGGATCAACGGGCCAGATTACAGTTAAGACTTCAAGAAACGGTCGAGAGTTTATCGGTGCTGGTGCTAACTTATTATGCTGTGAGTTTATTGGCATACATTGTCAAAGGCGGGAAAGAGGCAGGTCTCGATATTCACCCTGAGATTATTGCTGCTATAGCGGCGCCAGTGATTGCCATTATTTTCATAATTATTAGTCGGCGTAGACGGCATCGGCTATCGTCTTGATGTCCTGATCAATAAAAAAGAGACTCGAAGGTCTCTTTTTTATTAAGGGTAAAGGCTCTAGCCCAAGCTATCTGCCCAAATATTATGAGCCCAGCCCCAGGCGTATACCCCTTCAAGAGTTGAGGGTGCTGGAGATAGACCTCCTGCACCATGAACCGGCTCAAAAGTTTTCTTAGTAGCACTGTATTGATGAACGCTTGCCACATGAATCACTTCTCGTTCATTCACAAAACTGTAGCAAGTATTGTTTACTACTGGCGCTGGATTAACTTCCCAATCACTGAGTTCGGCCACAATCGCCGCAGCCGCCACTTTGGCGTGTTGATTGGCCATGTGCCCTGACTTAGGCATTGCTGGCGCTACTTGAATCGAGTCACCCAAGACATGAATGTCTTTTTGTGCAGTAGATTCAAAGTTGAGGTAATTTACATTAACCCAGCGGCCATTGGAATTTGCTAACCCAGTTTTGACGGCAATCTCACCTGCGCTCATCGCCGGTAGGATATTTAAAACATCCGCCTTAATATCGTCCTGGACTTCAAATTTCAAAGTTTTTGTTTTTGCATCCACGGCGGTGACATTGTATTTGGGTAAATACTCAATCAATCCTGAGTACTGTTCTGCCCACACCTTCTTAAAGAGCGCACCTTTTGAAGTGACATCTTGGTTAGCATCCAAAATGAGAACTTTAGACTTAGGCTTGTGGTGCTTAAGATAGTTTGCTACCTGGCAGGCTCGCTCATAAGGACCGGGAGGGCAGCGATACGGTGCTTCCGGAATACTAATGGCAAAAGTGCCACCATCACGCATGGAGGCGAGTTGTTTATGTAAGGCGGTAGTTTCAGGACCCGCTTTCCAGGCCTGGAGGGTAACGCCTGCTTTATTGGCTTGAGCCAGTCCTTCAATACTATTCATGATTAAGGTAACGCCAGGTGAGACGATCGCTTTGTCATAACGCAAGGTTTTCCCAGAGGCAAGCTTAACTGTTTTTTTATCGGGGTCGATGCTGGAGACGCTGTCTTGAATGATCTTCACGCCATGACGCTTGCTCAGATTGTCATAAGGGGTCGTGATTTCAGATATTGTGCGTGAGCCACCTACAACTAAATTAGATAGTGGGCAGGAAACAAAAGCAGCATTAGGCTCAATCAACGTCACCTTGGCGGTATTGTTGGAAAACAGGCGTAAATATTTAGCAGCAGTAGCGCCACCATACCCTCCGCCAATCACGATGATTTCTGCCTTTTGTAAATTTGCGTGGGCTTGACCAGAAAAGCCTGCCATCAAACCAAGTGCGGCGGTGCTCTGACCAATAAAGTGTCGACGATCCATGATGGGCTTCCTTATTAGTTCTTGCCAAGTTGATTGGCAATGGTATTGAGCTGTTCTTCGGTATAGCCCTTGGTCAGCTGCGGCATGATAGTGCCTTCTAATGAGCCAGATTTATAAGCCATCAATTTTTCTAATATTTGTGTATGAGTGAGATTGTTGATGAGTGGGATGTTGCTATCAATAACACCGTTTCCTTCAGTGCCATGACAATTGGCGCAGGTTGCTGCAAGGCTGCGTTTATATAAATTGCTTGCATCTGGATTTTGCGCTAAAGAAAGACTGCTCCATAGACACAATCCAATGTATGTCGATACTACGATTGCGGGTCTTGAAAACAGTGCTCGCATGCGGTTTTTCTCCATTCAAATTATTTTTTTTGACTCATAGGTTTATTGCTTTATGAGTATCTTAATCAAGAAATCCTTAAAAAGTAGCGCTTACCTCAGATTCATTTTTCATAAGCTCATTCGAAAATACGGGCCTGATGTGTTTTGTTGGAATTTTCTATAAGCCCTATAAACTACGGGTATGAGAATTTCATTTTCTTACCGTTCCGCCTTATTGATACTCCTTTTAGGTGTATTTACCTACCTTTATGGTTTGGATAGCCGATTTGCGCCAAAAAACGGTGATGAGTATCCCTATATGCATATTGTGCGCATGACGGCAGACTCGGCCCAATGGCTGCCACTGCAGTCTGAAATGGATGGCATTAAAAACACTAAGCCGCCACTGATATTTTGGCAGGGTATTGCTAGTACGCATTGGGCAAGCGAATGGAGTTTGGCAAATTTGCGTTGGCCTAGTGTTTTATATACCGCACTAACGGCATTTTTCTTATTTTTAGCAGTCCAACGTTTCAGTGGAAAAATGCAAACTGGAATATTGGCAGCATTAGTTTGGCTCTCCTTTTTTGCAACCTATCGCTATGGTCGACCATTCTTAGCAGATCCTCCGGAAGTATTTTGGATATCGCTACCATTTATGGCGATTTTGTATTGGGGTAAAAGTGCATTTGAATCTAAATTCTTTTTCCCATTGATGGCGGGGGTTTGTTTTGGTCTTGCACTATTTGCAAAATCTTTTGCCTACATCGTTCCTGCTACTTTTGCTTTGGGGCTGTATTACTGGCGCTGGCGGCAGTGGAGTATTCCTCAGGTACTTATCCGCGACCTATATAAGTTAATCCTGATCGCTGTACTTGCCCTGGGCGTATTTGCCTTGTGGTTTGCCATGGACCCTTATCCAGAAGCTGTTTGGAAAGAGTTTGTACTGGGCGAGAATGCCGGTAAGTTTGCTGCACGCCGGTCTAGTTATTTCATGGATTTGCTGCGCGGTGGCGACAGTATTTGGCTTTTAATTTTGACGACGATTACTAATGCTGGCTTATTTAGCTTTGTGTTGATATCGAGCTTGATGCAATGCTGGCGTGCACGTCGCTTTCTGAATTTAGAAGAGGTTCTATTGCTGCTGTTGATAGCAGCGTTCTTCATTGTATTCAGTCTACCTAGTCAGCGTTCAGGTCGCTACCTTTTACCAGTGATGCCAGCCTTTGCGGTGCTGATTGCCTTATATTGGGACAAGTTGCCTTTATGGGGCTTTCGCATTGCTTTGCTTTTGCAATTACTGGTGTTATCTCTCTTGCTATGGATTGGTATCAACCTTCAGTTCTCACAATTTATGGGTGATACTGGCGCATGGACATACTCCTATTGTCATTGGATCCTCATGGCAGCAGGAATACTGCTGGTCTTGCTGGGCTTACTGAATCAACGTTTTACCAAAACCATTTCTTTGGCAGCCTGCTTTTTGGTTTATTGCGGGCTGACTAGTAGTCTTGCTCCATTAGAAGGGCGCTTAGGGCGCTACTCGGCAGAAACGATTACTCAGTTGCAAGGCAAGGATGTTTGGATTCCTTGTGACTATCGAGCCAAGGATGAGGAGTATCGATTATTGCTACCGGGTGCAAAGCTGCATGGTTATTTGGCTAAGGATGCTGCTGAAGTCGCAACCCTTACCTCTACCTATCCCCTGGTAGCAGTGCATACCCCTTTAGGTTCTCTGCCAGCAATCTGTGAGTCTTGTCAGATTGTTGGGCAAAGAATGGAGATGAGGGCACGTCACTCAAACGAAGAAATTCAGGAGATGATGATGGGGAAAATTGGCAAGCATTTATTCGTTAATGAATACCTGATCTCTACACCGGTAGCAAACCCAGATTTATCGAACTTAAAGGATGTTTGTAGATGAGTCGTGTCATTGCCCTTTGTTTTTTGTTGCTTGCTGCAGTGATTGGCTTTCTGCACATTGATAGTCGCCCAGTATGGGCGCCATTTGCGACTCCTTCTTTCCGGGTATATGAAGTTCTGGATGAGCCTGCAGTAACGAAGACAAAAAGTCCCATCAAGATCAACATCCCCGCGCCTCAATCACATTGGCTTCCTGATACTGGTGCTGCCTCAGTCCATGCAGCTTCAATGATTGCCCTCAAGGATGGTGAAGTGAGAGCGTTTTGGTTTGCCGGTAGTCGCGAAGGTGCTGCTGATGTATCGATCTATAGCTCCGTATATGACCCGAAGTATTCTAGCTGGAGTGCGCCCACTGTTGTGATAGATCGCATTAGCGCAGAGAAGGGGCTTTCACGTTATATCGCTAAGTTAGGCAATCCTGTACCAGCCAGATTAGCTGATGGTCGTCTGCAATTGTTCTTCGTCACCGTCTCTATTGGCGGTTGGGCGGGCAGTTCAATTTCTGCCATAACTTCGAATGATGAAGGTTTGACATGGAGTAAGCCGCAACGCCTTATTAGCTCCCCGTTACTGAATTTAAGTACCCTCGTGAAATCCCCTAATGTGATGTTCGCTGATGACCTACTAGGCTTGCCTGCCTATCATGAATGGATAGGGCGTTTTGGCGAGTTTCTAAGAATAGAGGCAGGTCAAGTAATCGATAAACGTCGTATGAGCTCTGGGCGCGGTGCGATTCAGCCACTTGTATTTGTCAATGACACGCAAGATGCTAGTGCTTATTTTCGACAAACGCGCAGCTCAAGCCTACCAAAGCAAATTCCGGTCGCCCATACCCAAGATGCGGGTCAAACATGGCAACATTCAGAAGATTTGGCAATAGCAAATCCGAATTCTGCGGTTGCAGGACTCATGTTAAAAAATGGCGCTCGTATTTTGGTTTTAAATAATATTGAAAATGGGCGCTATCGCCTGGTCTTATTGATGAGCGATGTCAAATCTGGGCAGTGGCAAACCGTTGAAGTATTAGAGGATGATGAGACTTTACCTGAGGCTCAACGTAAAGAATTCTCATACCCTTACTTAATCACCGTAGACGGTGACGATGCGCATTTGGTTTACACCTGGGATCGTAAGAAAATTCGGCATCGTTATTTTTCTGGTGCTTGGCTAAGACAGGCCCATCAACAAATAAACAGCGCTGAAGCAGATCCGGCTCATCAGGAGGTGCAGTAATGAATCAGCTCATGCAAATCATAGCTTTGATTGAATTGTCTATTTCTTGTGCGGTAGTGGGTATTTGGATCTTGCAAAAGTTTTCTTCAAATCCTTTTCCATTTGCTATAAAAGTATTTTTAGTCCTTCTGATGGGAAATATTCTGTTTTGGCCATTTGGTATGAATTTACCCTTGGTGGCTTATGTACGCGGCTTGACTGGTGATCTGAGCATCGTGCTGACTTTATTGTTGTGGAGCTCATTGCTACCAGCCAATAAGCCTACGCCAATTGCTTTCAAATTTTCCGTGGCAATCATCTCCCTATGTTTTTATCCATTTGCCTTGGGCTTGGGAATGATCGACCCTTATGCATGGGGCTATGGATCCATAGCATTCTTAATTGGGGTCCTATTTTTTGCCCTAGTGTGTGGCTTGGCAGGCTGGACGAAGGGTATATGGATTATTGCTATCGCCATTCTGGCTTGGACAGTCCACTGGCATGAGTCGGCCAACCTTTGGGATTACTTGCTTGACCCATTCTTGGCTATTTGGGCTCTGTTTGCTCTTATAGGGGCCATCTATAGAAGGCGTAGAGATAAAGCTCGCTCTGGATACTTATTTAGACCGGGCTAATGCCCAAAGCATTGCAAAGTAGTAGAGTGGGTTAAATCTAGTGAGCTATTTATTTAGAACAATATTGAGGTGGATATGAAGCGGACAAGTCAAAAAACTATTCCTGCGCAGAATGCAAAAGTTGGATTGCTAACGCTGGCATCGATCGCTTTAGGATCTCTTCTGAATGGATGCGTTATGAATCCTGGACCGTATCAATCAAGTGGCTACTATTATCCTCAGGGTTATATGCAAAGTGGCGGATCTGGTAGTCCTGGCTATACCCAGGATTCAAGCTATAACGCAGGCCCACAAACTATTTCTTCAGAGCAATTGCAGTCCTTAGTTTCGCCAATAGCGCTATATCCCGACTCCTTGCTCTCGCTGATGCTTCTAGCCTCAACGTACCCCTTAGAAGTTGCTGAGGCCTATAACTGGCGCACTAGCAATGCTTCATTGAAGGGCGACGATCTACAAAATGCGCTCAAGGCACAAAGTTGGAACGACAGCGTGAAATCCTTAATATCGTTCCCAGAAGCATTCAATATGATGGGCAGCAAATTACAGTGGACCCAGAATCTTGGCAATGCTTATAAGCTCCAGGCTGCTGACACAATGCAAGCGGTTCAAATCCTTAGAAAAATGGCTATCAAAGCTGGTAACCTTAAGTCTAATAGGCAAATTACTGTCACTACCGATGCGGGTGGTAACGTCTTGATTAGCCCGGCTAATACAAAAGTGGTTTACGTTCCAAGTTATAGTCCAACAGTTGTTTATGGATCATGGCCCTATCCAGAGTACCCACCATATCCTGTCTATGACCCTGCTTGGGGTCTGATGACTTTTGGCCTAGGCTTTGCGATCGGAGATGCTTTCTGGTCATCCCCCAATTGGAACAATGGCACGATTAATTCCACAACAATTAATGCCTCAGGGCGTGTACCTTCTCGGGCAATTATCGGACCAGCAAACATTGCTAACCAACAGCGCTTACTAAACGATTGGAAAAATAACGCCACTCCAGGCGAGAGGCAGGCGGCCAGAATGGATGGTCAACGCGCTAACAATGCTTTTCAGAAAGATGCAACTCCTGAAGAAAGAAATCAAGCAGCACGTTTAAATCAAGAAGCACGCAATGATGCCCAGATGGATAGATCTAATCCCAATATCTATCGCGAGGCCGCTCAAGAAAACGCTTTGCGAGATCAAGCCCGCTTTGATGGCAATCAAGATCGCTCACGTAGCTTTGATAACGGTGGGCGAGATGGTGGATTTGGCGGTGGCCATATGGGTGGGTTTGGTGGTGGCGGTGGTGGCGGCCACATGAGTGGATTTGGCGGTGGCCACATGAGCGGTTTTAGGCGTTAACCTTTATTGAGAGAAAGAATCATGAAAACATTCATAGCAACATTCGTAGTTATTGCATCCATCCTGTCCTTTGCCCCAACTGCATTTGCGCAGAAGGATCTCCCAGCAGATGATGCTAGTACTGCTGCATTTGTTGAGCTCTGTAAAAATCCTGATGATGAGCAAGGCCGCAGTTTTTGTTTTGGCTTTGGCGAAGGAGTGTATCAGGGATACTTAGCGAATCGTCGTCCAGACGCCAAGCCAGCCATTTGCTTTGCAAATAAGAGCGAGACTCGTAATGAGGTCTTGCAAAAGTTCCTGGCGTGGTCCAAGACAAACCCTCAGTTTAATAAAGAGAAAGCAGCTAAAACTTTAATGCGTTTCTTTACTGATAATTACCCCTGTAAATAAGAACTCAGCACAATAAAAAAGCCAGCGAGATGCTGGCTTTTTTATTTCTAAGGTAAGCCCTTAATCCGCATAGGCTCCAGCCTTGCGAATTACAGGACCCCATTTATTAATCTCAGCCTCAAGATGTTCTTGCAAGCCTTTTGGAGTTCTCTTGGCTGGTGAAACAATTTCAATATTGGACTCTGCTAAACGAGCCTTTACTTCAGGGTCATTCAAAGCAACGTTAAGCGCCTTATTGATTTTAGCGACGACTGCAGGAGGCGTGCCTTTAGAGACATACATACCATGCCAAACTTTGACATCAAAGCCTTTAAGGCCTTGCTCATCCAAGGTAGGGATATTTGGTAAGGCTGGCAGGCGTTTTGGTGTGGTAACACCATAGGCTTTTACTAAACCATCTTTAATATAGGGAACAGTCTGTGTGGTCTGATCGCAGAGTAGGTCAACCTGGCCGCCAAGCAAATCGGTTAATGCAGGGCCAGTTCCTTTGTAGGGAACGGTTGTTAATTCCACGCCTTCGCGCGACATAAATAAAAGGCCACATAACTGAGATACCGCACCAGGACCAGCGTTTGCCAGCGTCACTTTATCCTTATTGGCCTTGATGTAAGCCTCTAATTCTTTAAAGTTGTTTGGTGGGAAGTTCTTGCGACCCAAAAGTACCATTGGTACATCCACGACTTGGCCGATGTATTCAAAGTCCTTCATTGGATCAAAGTTCAATTTTTTATACAAAGCCGGTGCGGTAGCCATACCCATGTGATGAATGAAAATCATATAGCCATCTGGAGCGGAGCGCGCAACACGGGTGGCTGCAATGGTGCCACCAGCACCAACAGTATTTTCAACAATAACGGTTTGGCCCAATTCTTTACCCATCGGCACGGCAATCAGACGAGCAACAGCGTCTGTAGGTCCGCCAGCAGCAAACGGCACAACCAATGTGACGGGCTTATTTGGATAGGGATCTGCAGCTAACGCATTACCTGCAATAAATCCTAGGGTAGCGATTGCACAGAAACCGGCAAATAGTGATTTACGTAATTTCATTTTTGTCTCTAGTAGTAGTTATAAAAATTATATGAGTGCAAAACAACTCAGAGTTATTTTGCCAGTTTTGCAACTCTTTAGACAGAGGAAACTCTTAGTGTTTACCAGCAATAGCCAGGGTTCTTTTAGCCAGCAACACAACTGGGCGATCTATCATGCGGCCATCGAGCTTTACTGCACTGCCCTTGGAGGTCATATCTGCCTCAATAACCCGTTGGGCCCAGGCCAGATCTTCTTCAGTTGGGATAAATGCCTTGATGACGATAGCCACTTGTTTTGGGTGAATACAGAGTTTTCCACCAAAACCCATACGTTTTGCACGCTCTGCGTCATCGGTAATGCGCTCAATGTCGTCAGTGGATGGTGTAACTCCATCAATAGGAGGGGCAATCTGTGCAAGTCGTGATGCTAAAACGATCTGGAAACGTGCTGTTTGCAATTCCGTTTCTTGAAGATCACAGACCATGCCTAGATCCGCTTGTAGATCTAAATTACCCAAAGCAAGGCGAATCACCTGATTGGAGTTTGCAATTTCTTTTAGTTTATCCAGCCCAATTGCCGTTTCAATCATGGGAATAATTGCGGTATTAGGAAGTATGAGGGCGGCGCCATTAATTTGGTCGAGCGATTCACTCTTGGGAATTAATAGGCAGGCAACTTCAAGTTGTTGAGCAAGAATTAGGTCAGCCGAATAAAATTTACTACCAGGTGAATTTGTGCGAATGACTAGACGCTTCTTTTGCTCAGGGCTAAAGCTAGGCCATGCTGTACGAATGGCGTCACGTGCATTCTCTTTATCTTCCTCTGCAACGGCATCTTCTAGATCCAAGACAACGCCGCTAGCGCCACTATCGAGGGCTTTCATAAAACGTTCAGGACAAGTGCCCGGTACAAATAGAAAGTTAGTGCTAAAGCCTAGCGGTGTATCAAGTGGGTTCATATCAACCTAAAAAAATAAGGGGGCGAATAGTAGATTTGCTTATGTGGACGGCAGTAGAAAGCTTATCTTGGCTTGTTTGCGGATATTCCACAAGAGATCAATTGCTTTGCTCATCTCTGTTGGGCTAGCACCCCCGCTAAATGCTGCTAAGCGCATTGCTTTATCGGTAATCTCTGCGCGAGATAGGGTATTACCAGGGTCGCCTTTAGGTTCATCCACCCGACCCTCCAGAATTTGCCCATTGTTCAAGTGAACTTTGACTTTGCCAATCCAACGTTGCGGATAGGCGCCATCTACCTCAGGATCTAGCGTCATCGAGACGCGCTCACGGAAGGCGCAGATTGCATCATCATGAAAGTGCCGATCAAATTCTTGTAAGCCAGCAAATTGGTAGTGTGCAACTAAAGCGAGCACCGTTCCCATAGAGAACTTGGACTGATGAATGGTAGTAGGGTCAGTTACTGGGCCTAATACATCAATAGCGCCTTGGTGAACCAAGGTTTCTACTTTCGCAATATCGCTAGGAGATAGTTTGTTTGCCAGCATGACTTGCAGTAGAGCGTCAGCAGCAGGGTGAGTGTGACGGCAGGAGGCGTAATACTTAAAGCTGGTTTCTGCTAAAGCCCAGCGGGTACCTAAACGATCAACCAATTTACTGGGGTGACTATCGCTTGACATACCTGCCGCTAATCCCTGTTTGCCTTCCAGGATATGTTCAGCGCCTGTAAAGCCAGCTTGTGCAATATAGGCGGACATTAAGCCAGTGGAGGCCGCATGGGCCGTATGCAATTGTTTGGAATCTGCGGCATCACGCAGAAACTCCCAGAGGCCGGCTGACTGCGTGCCCGCTGAACCAAAGGCATGGAGCATTTGTTCTGAATTGAGTTTCAGTAGGCGACCAACTGCCGCAGCTGCAGCTAATGTGCCGGCCGTTCCAGTGGTATGAAACACTTTGTAATGAGAGCGACCTAAAAATTCACCAACCCGAATGCCTACCTCGTAGCCTGCTACTGCAGCAACTAATAAATCTTCACCAGATGCACCAATGGCTTGCGCACAAGCAAGTGCAGGTGGAAATACTACGGTGGCCGGATGAAAGACTGAGCCATTGTGGACGTCGTCTTGTTCTGCAACATGTGATGCTGCAGCATTAGCCATAGCCGCTAAAAAGGGGCTAGAAGTTTTGCGAGAAATTAAAACTTCAGAGGGGCCAGCGTGTGTTGCATTAAACCCACCCATATTTTGTGCAAACTGAGTAATGAGCTCCACTGGGCGCGAGCCTCTGCCAGCAATAGCGGAACCAAACCAATCGACTAATAGGTCTTCAGCACGGTTCATGACATTACTTGGAATGTCTGCAGCTTGTAAATTGGCCGCAAAGCTAGCTAGCTCACGAGAAAGGTGTTGAGTGGTCATCAGTAAACCTTCTTGTGATTAGGCTAGAACAGCAGTGGCTTGCATAGTGAGCCAACCTTCATGATCCTCTGCCCAAATGGAAATAGTTTTTCCACTCGGATCATTTTCTAGATCTGGCTTGGCATTGACTTTAAAGATATTGATATCAAAAGTAGGGCGTATCGCGCGGAACTCAAAACTCTTAAGCTTGCATCCTGGAATACTTTGACGCACTAGATCAACTAATAGAGTCGCAATCAAGGGGCCGTGAACAATGAGGCCTGGATAGCCCTCAACTTCAGTAACATATTTGCGATCATAGTGAATTCGATGGCCATTAAAAGTTAATGCTGAATAACGAAATAGAAGTACGTCATCAGGCGTAATTGCTTTACTCCATTTGGCATCCGTCGGTGCGGCAGTAGGGGCAACAGGTTTATCGTCTGGCCCTGGCGCATCGCGATACACAATGTCATGCTCTTCAATAATCGCTAGACCGTTCTGGTTAGAGATTTTGTGATTGACCAATACGAAAATTAAGTCGCCTGTGCGACCTGCTTTATGGCTTACGGACTCAATCGTGGAAACGCGTTCAATCTCGTCGCCAACAGCAAGTGGTTTTAGCCATTCAATGCGGCTACCTGCCCACATACGACGAGGTAGTGGCACCGGCGGAAGAAAGCCACCACGTTTTGGATGACCATCAGGTCCGATTTCGGATTCGCGGGCGTGGGGCAGAAAATACAACCAGTGCCATAGCTCAGGTAAAAAAGTCCCCTTACTTGGTGCAGCATCATTGCGATCCAAAGTTGCGGATAGTGCTCGCACAGGGGCTGCTGTGACGGTGTCTTGTAGAGACTCGGTTTTACCAAGCCATTCTTGCAGGTGGGTGATAGTTTGAGATTCGATTCGCATAAGTTCCATTATGCCAATCTTGTGAAAAAACTCACCCTATCAAAATAGAGATGTAATAGAAGAGCAATCCAGCCAAGGCTGAACCGCCCAATACTGAAAGAACACCCTTTTGAAACTTAAATAAAGCCAAACCAGCTAAACCGCAGATCAAAATCGAGATCCAAGAGATAGATCCGCCAAAGCCTCTTGGTAAAAAGACGTGATAAGCAAAGAAGAGGCCTAGATTAGCGATGACGCCAACCACTGCTGCTGTGATTGCGGTTAGCGGTGCTGTAAATCCTAGCTTGCCATGGGTTGACTCAATTAACGGACCGCCTACTAAGATAAAAAAGAAGGAGGGTAAAAAAGTAAACCAAGTAGCAATACAGGCACCCAACACCCCAAACCATAATGGATTGCTATTGCCAATTAGGTGTTGGATATGTCCTGCAAGATAGCCAACAAATGCCACTACCATGATCAGCGGGCCTGGCGTTGCTTCACCCAGCGCCAAACCATCAATCATTTGATTGGCGCTGAGCCAATGAAAGTGCTCGACTGCTCCTTGATATACATATGGAAGCACAGCATAAGCGCCACCAAAAGTCAGAAGGGCGGCTTTGGTAAAGAACCATGCGATATTTGGGTATAAGGTTTTCCAGCCAAAGATTGCTACTAGCGCACCAATAGGGGCTAGCCAGCAAGCAAGCGCAACACCACTATGGCGTATCGTTTTTGAATAAGTAAATTTGGCGTGCTCGGGAGTAGGGGTGTCGTCATCAATGATGGCGTTATCAAATTGTTTTGCTTCTTTCGTACTATGCCCACCAGCTTGTTGGAAATATTCTGGATAGCGTTTGCCTCCCCAGTAACCGATTGCTGCCGCAATGAGCACGATGATGGGAAAAGCGAGATTCAGAATAAAGATGGCTAAAAAAGATCCAAGGGCGATCCATTGGAGTGCTTGGTTATGAATTGTGCGTTTACCAATTCGCACTGCAGCGTGCAATACGATCGCAGTCACTGCAGGCTTGATACCAAAAAAGATGGCTGCAATCCAAGGAACTTGTCCGAAGGTGAGGTATACCCATGACAAGCCAATCAAAATGAATAAGGAGGGCAACACAAAGAGCGTACCCGCTAGGATGCCGCCCCAGCTGCGGTGCATGAGCCAACCAATATAGGTTACTAGCTGTTGGGCCTCGGGCCCTGGTAATAGCATGCAGTAGTTCAGAGCATGTAAAAAGCGCCGCTCAGAAATCCAGCGACGCTTTTCAACTAACTCTTGGTGAAGAACGGCAATCTGTCCTGCGGGCCCACCAAAACTGATAAAGCCTAGCTTAGCCCAAAACTTCAGGGCCTCGCGCAGCGAAATACTCAAACTTCATCCATTCCGCCAACTACTTGACTAAAGCCGTTGTCAACGTAAATGATTTCAGCGGTGATGCCATTGGCTAAGTCAGACAATAAGAATGCAGCAGTATTGCCCACATCATCAATGGTCACATTACGACGCAGTGGGGCAGTTTCCTCAACCGCTTGCAAAATCTTGCCAAAACCTTTAATGCCAGAAGCCGCTAGAGTTTTAATTGGGCCAGCAGAGATGCCGTTAGCGCGAATGCCTTTAGGGCCAACTGAGCCAGCGAGGTAGCGAACGGATGCTTCAAGCGATGCTTTTGCTAAACCCATAGTGTTGTAGTTAGGAACATTCTTCATGGATCCTAAATAAGTTAATGTGAGCAATGAAGATTTATCACGCAACATTGGGAGTGCTTCTTTTGCCATTGCTGGGAAGCTGTAGGCAGAAATATCATGAGCAATCTTGAAGCCTTCACGAGAAAGACCTTCCAAAAAATCGCCAGCAATTGCTTCGCGTGGGGCAAAGCCAATCGCGTGTACAAAACCATCAAATTGGGGCCAGGATTTAGCTAAATCCTTAAAAAGGGCGCTGATTTGTTCGTCGCTGCCCACATCGCAGTCAAAAATCAGTTCGGTATTGAATTCTTTTGCAAAATCAACGATACGGTCCTTAAAGCGCTCACCTACATAGGTAAAGGCTAGTTCGGCACCTTCGCGGTGGCAGGCCTTGGCTATGCCATAGGCAATAGAGCGATTAGAGAGGAGGCCGGTAATGAGGATTTTTTTGCCGGTGAGAAAGCCCATGTTGTGTCCTTTACTTCAAATATGATTAGCTATCTACAATTGTTGCATATATGTCCACTTTAAAGCCCATTCGACAAATTGCCTATTTATTGCTGCTAGCCCTGCTAGCGGCGCTAGGGGCCAATATCGCTCTGGCAGGACAGGGGATTGCGCAATACGGCAAGCCTAAATATCCTGATGGATTTGCCCATTTTGATTACGTTAATCCCAATGCTCCCCGGGGTGGAACCCTGGTCTTGCCAAACCCGGGGCAAAGAACGAGCTTTGATAAATTTAATCCATTTACCCTGAGAGGTATCACTGCTCCCGGTATTGAATTGATGTTTGAGTCCTTGGCCGAAGGAAGTGCGGATGAGGTCTCTAGTATTTACGGTTTATTGGCAGACGATATTCAGGTGGCCAAAGATCACAAGTCGGTTACCTTCCATCTTCGATCAGAGGCAAAATTTTCAGATGGCAGTCCAGTCTTGGCTGCTGACGTTAAATATAGTTTTGATACCTTAATGAGTGGTAAAGCGCATCCGCGTTATAAAACTACTTTTGCGGATATTAAAGAAGCGGTTGTTTTGTCTGAACGATCCATCCGCTTCGACTTTAAGAATGACAATACTGAACTACCTATTTTGGCGGGGACATTTCCAGTGTTCTCAAGGAACTGGGGTAAGCAAGCTGATGGAACGGTGATTCCATTTGAGAAGCTTGCCTTTGAAATGCCAGTCGGTAGTGGGCCTTACTTGATTGAATCTTTTAAAGCAGGTAAATCGATTGTTTATAAAAAGAACCCAAACTATTGGGCTGATCAACTCGGTAAACCATTAAATGTCCGCGTTGGCTTTTATAACTTTGATCGTGTTCTATATAAGCTCTATAGCGATGATGCTGTTAGGTTAGAAGCCTTTAAAGCAGGGGAGTTTGATGCTCTGGTTGAGTATCGCGCCAAGATATGGGCTAAAGGGTATGTTGGCTCTAAGTTTGATCAAGGTGTTCTCTTAAAGAAAGCATTCCTAAATCACAATGGCGCTGGCATGCAAGGTTTTGCCATGAATGTGCGACGTCCTATTTTTAAAGATGCGCGTGTGCGCGAAGCCTTAGGTTATGCGCTTGACTTTGAATGGCTTAATCGCCAAATATTTTTTGATCAGTACAGCCGTATCAATAGTTATTTCACCAACAGTGATTTGAGTGCCAACTTTGACGGCCCTCGCAAACCTACAGAGTTAGAGCTAAAGCTACTTAAGCCCTTAAAAGCAAAATACCCACAGTGGGTTCCGGATGCCGTCTTTGAGCCAATGCCTGCGGCGCCATCAACTAAGCCGCCCGGCAGCCTACGCCAGAACTTAAAGAAAGCCCGTGAGCTCCTTCTTCATGCCGGCTGGCAATATCGTGACGGTGCATTACGCAATGAAAAGGGTGAGCCATTTCGTTTTGAGATTGTGGAAGATGGCGGGTTCTTCTTGAGAGTGATTTCTGCTTATGTACGCAACTTAGAGAAGCTGGGAGTGGAGGTAGATATTAGGACTAGCGACTTTGCTTTGCATCAAAAGCGTATGAATGAATACGACTTTGATATGACCACCGTCAGATTTCAGGACTCCCAAAATCCAGGCAATGAACTCTGGGATCGCTTTGGCAGTCAGGCTGCTAAAGAAAAAGGCTCTGATAATGTGATTGGTGTGCAGTCTCCTGTGGTGGATGCTTTGATTGATGAAATTACCAGAGCACAAAATCGGGAACAGTTAAGAACCGCAACGAGAGCCCTAGACAGAGTTCTGTGGAATAGTTATTACGTTGTGCCGCAGTGGTACAACCCAACGCATCGTGTTGCCTTCCGCCACGAGATGCGTTATCCAGAACCTCCTTTGTATTACTCGGCCGAGACATGGATCATGCAAAATTGGTGGAAAGAAGAGGTCAAATAATGCAAGGTCAAATGCGCGCTTATATTTTTAAACGTTTGCTCTTGATGATTCCTACCATCTTGGGAGTATTAACGCTTACCTTCGCAGTAGTGCAATTTGTTCCTGGTGGTCCAGTAGAGCAAATGGTATTGGAACTAAAAGGGAAGGGTGGCGCTGCAACAGGCGGCTCCGAGTCCTCTGGGTCCGGATCAACCTATCGCGGCCGTCAAGGTGTGGATGCACAGCGCCTAGAGGAGGTGAAAGCGTTATATGGTTTCGATAAGCCACCACTTGAACGCTATTTCATGATGTTAGGCCGCTTTGCCAGATTCGACTTGGGTCAAAGCTATTACCAGCACGAAAGCGTTTGGACTTTAGTGGTCTCTAAGTTGCCGGTCTCGATCAGCATTGGACTATGGACCTTCTTCATCACGTATTTAGTTTCCATACCCTTGGGAATAGCTAAAGCAGTGCGCGATGGTTCACGTTTTGATGCCGTAACCAGCAGCATGATCTTGGTGGGTTATGCGATTCCTGGTTTTGTATTGGGTGTCTTATTGCTGGTGCTTTTTGGCGGAGGCAGTTTCTTGCAGTTATTCCCGCTACGAGGCCTCACTTCAGATAATTGGAGTGATCTGAGTTTGGTTGGCAAAGTCATGGATTACTTGTGGCATTTAGTGTTGCCGATTACCGCCTCTGTTTTGGGTAGTTTCGCCGTAGTCACGATGTTGACTAAGAACTCTTTTTTGGAAGAGATTCGTAAGCAGTATGTTTTGACTGCGCGCGCAAAGGGCCTTACTGAAAAGCAAGTGCTATGGAAGCATGTATTCCGTAACGCACTCTTGCCCTTAGTAACGGGTTTTCCGGCCGCATTTATCGGCGCATTCTTTACTGGCTCACTATTGATCGAAACACTATTCTCATTAGACGGACTCGGTTTGCTTTCGTACGAGTCTGTAATGCGTCGTGACTACCCAGTAGTTTTCGGCACTCTGTATTTATTCACTCTGATTGGCCTATTCACCAAGTTAATCTCTGATCTTTGCTATGTTTATGTAGACCCACGCATTCAGTTTGGTGCAGGAGGCGGCTCATGAGTCGTTGGCAGCGCTTCAAAAATAGTCGTATAGGGTATGTAAGCTTATGGATCTTCATGATCCTCTTTGGCTTATCGATGTGCGCTGAATTGATTGCGAATGATAAGCCTTTGGTGGTGCGCTATGAAGGCCATTTCTATTTTCCGATTGTGAAGAGTCAGCCAGAAACTGTTTTTGGTGGTGACTTTGCGACTCCAACTGATTTCTTAGATCCCGATATTCGTCAGAACATTACTAGTAATGGAAACTGGGCAATCTACCCGCCGATTCACTATAGCTATGAGACGCTCAATTATTTTTCACAAGTGCCTAATCCAGCACCACCATCATGGGAGAACTGGTTAGGGACCGATGATCGTGGGCGCGATGTTTTGGCTCGCCTGATCTATGGTTTTCGCTTATCTATTCTTTTTGGTCTTGCACTAACGATCGTTGGCGTGAGTGTGGGCATCATCACTGGATCCTTAATGGGCTTCTTTGGAGGAAAGTTTGACCTAGTCTCGCAGCGCCTGATAGAAATCTGGTCAGCTATGCCAGAGCTGTACTTGCTCATCATTTTTGCCTCAATCTTTAATCCCAGTGTTTCCCTACTGATTATTTTGTTAGCCGCTTTTGGTTGGATGGGCCTATCAGATTACGTCCGTGCAGAATTTTTCCGCAATCGCGCCCTGGAATATGTGCGTGCAGCAAGAGCATTGGGTTTAACCAATTTGCAAATCATGTGGCGTCACATTCTGCCTAATAGCTTGACACCAGTGATTACCTTTTTGCCATTTCGCATGAGTGCCGCCATTTTGTCGTTAACCAGCTTGGACTTTTTAGGCTTGGGTGTACCCCCAGGTACTCCAAGCTTGGGTGAACTACTCTCTCAAGGCAAAAGCAATCTTGATGCCTGGTGGATCTCTCTATCAACCTTTGTTGTCTTGGTCGCAACTCTGTTGCTATTAACTTTTATGGGTGAAGCATTGCGTAATGCTTTTGATTCTCGCAAGGCTGGCGTAATGAGCGGAGGTCGTTCATGAGTTTGCTTCGTTATGAAGATCTGTGTATTTCATTTGGAACGGGTCGTCGTGAAAAGTTTGCAGTCAATCATCTGGATTTAGAAATCGGCATTGGCGAGCGTGTGGCATTAGTTGGGGAATCTGGCTCAGGTAAGACGCTGACTGCATTGGCGCCATTACGTTTAGAGCCCGAGGGCGCCAAAGTCTCTGGAAAGATTTTGTGGAATAAAAAAGATGGGAAGGGTACGGTGGACTTGCTCTCGATGTCTATCCAAGATATTCGGGAGATTCGTGGTCGTGAGATTGCGATGGTGTTTCAGGAGCCGATGACGGCTCTGAACCCACTCTTTACTGTTGGTAATCAAATCATCGAGGCAGTACAAATCTATCAACCTTTGATTTCTAAGGCGGATTCGATTGATGCTGCAATTGATCTACTCAGAAAGACGGGCATTCCAGAGCCTGAACGCCGCTTTCATTCATATCCACATCAACTTTCGGGTGGCCAAAGGCAGCGCGCCATGATTGCGATGGCTTTGGCATGTAAGCCACGGCTACTGATTGCCGATGAGCCTACGACAGCTTTAGACGTGAGCTTGCGTTTGCAAATCTTGGATTTACTCAAAGAGCTCCAAGAAGAATCCAAAGATCATGGTGGCATGGGCATTCTGTTGATTACCCACGATCTCAATTTGGTGAAGCATTTTGCACAACGTGTAGCTGTCCTAAATCAAGGTAACTTGATGGAGGCTGGGCCAACCAAACAAGTGTTTGAGCGCCCAGAGGATCCTTATACGCGTGCCTTGGTCAATAGTGAGCCGGTACGCGATCTGGCACCTCTGATGCCATTAGCTCCGGTATTGTTGAAAACAGAGGACCTCTCGGTTGCTTACCCGAGCGAAGAATCAGTCTCCTGGTTTAAAAAAGCGCCATCACATAAAGTATTGAAAAAAGTGAGCTTTGAACTAAAGCAAGGTCAGACCATTGGTGTGATTGGAGAGTCTGGCTCTGGCAAAACCACCCTAGGTATGGCTGTACTCGGCTTGCTAGGTGATTCAATGGCAGAAGTGAATGGTAATGTTGATGTGCTTGGTAGCGATTGGCAAAAACTCAAGCCTATTGAGCGACGTGCGATGCGTTCTAGCTTGCAGGTGATCTTTCAGGATCCCTTTGGCTCGCTGTCACCGCGCATGAACGTATTGCAGATTATTTCTGAGGGATTGGATGTGCATTTTCCGAAACTGTCTACTGCAGAACGTGAGACACATGTAGTGGATATGCTCAAAGAGGTGGGCTTAGATCGTTCTGCGCTTCTGCGCTACCCACATGAATTTTCTGGAGGGCAGCGCCAGAGAATTGCGATTGCGCGTGCCTTAATTTTGCGCCCACAAATTTTGGTATTAGATGAGCCCACCTCGGCATTGGATGTCTCTATTCAAAAACAGGTACTTGCCTTATTAACCGAGCTGCAAAAAAAGTACAACTTGGCGTATCTCATGATTAGTCACGATCTAGCAGTTATTAGAGCAATGTCTCACGAGGTGATGGTTCTCAAAGGGGGCAAGGTGGTGGAATTTGGTGATACCGAAACCCTGATTAAGTACCCTCGTCAGACCTATACGAAAGAGCTATTTGCTGCTGCAGAGCTGACTTAGAAAGCAGATCAAAACCCCCCTGAATGGGCTAATTTGGTGCATTTGCCCCGATATAAAGCAAATTTATCATTATAAACAAAGACTTAAGCATAGAGTGAAGACTTGGTTAATTGAGGGTTCTTTGTTAAACTGAACCGATGTCATTGAAAAAAGCACTTCTTTTGAAACTACTGGGCCTAGGTTTAGGCGCCATCATCTCTGTATCTGCCTATGCGGTTGATACGGCGGTAGAGGCATCTGCGGATGCTGTAGTTCCCAAAGAAAGTATGTTCCAAGCAGGGCGCTCCTACATTGCCCGAGTATCAGACCGCTTGGCCGATACCGTGACTGGCAAGTCAGACGAATTAATTAACCGCGCTATGGAAGTTATTGGCGTGCGCTATCGCTGGGACACAGAATTACCGCAGTCTGGATTAGATGGCAGTAGCTTCGTTGGCTATGTCTTCAAAGATAAGTTGGGATTCTTATTGCCGCGTAAGTCAACGCAAATGAGCCGTGTTGGTAAACCGATTACCCGTGAAGAATTGCAACCAGGCGATCTCGTATTTTTTAATACGATGCGCCTTACTTTTTCTCATGTTGGAATTTATGTGGGTGATAACAAATTCATTCACTCACCTTCCAGAGGCACCAATGTTCGAGTGGATGATCTCGGCAGCCTCTATTGGGATAAACGTTTTGACGGAGCACGTCGTTTAGATGGTAGCGACAATCTCGATGACTCTGAGCGTCAAGAGCTTCTCAACGAAGTTAAAAATCTTAAGCGTAATTCACGCAGCCTTTAAGTAAGAGACCCTCAGCCTGATTGCTATTAGCCTTTCAGCTTCTCTTTAATCAAACCCATTTGCTCTTGTGCTGCAGCTTCACCAGCGAGTATGGCGGCATTTCTGGATTTGAAATCACCACTACCCATTTGTTTTAACTGCGGCTGAATCACGATGTCAGCGCTTTTGAGTTCGTACTGATTAATACTTCTCTGCATGATGGAGATGGTTTGCTGCAAGACACCTAAGGTTCCACTGGCATCTTGATGAACTGGCTCAGAAGAAATATTTACTGCAATGACTAGGGTTGCCCCCATCTGTCTTGCATAGCTGACTGGCACTGGTGCTACTAAACCACCGTCCACATATTCTTTGCCGCTGATTACTGCCGGCTGAAATACTCCGGGTACGCTGCAAGATGCGCGAACGGCTAGACCGGTATTACCTGTCCTAAATAAAACCCCTTTGCCGGACTGCAATTCAGTGGCAACAATACCTAAGGGGATGCGCATTTGCTCAATCGATTTATTTTGCACTTCTCGGTTAACCATATTTTGTAGTGCATCACCTTTAATGAGCCCGCCAAAACGGCCGGCAAACGGGAGGCCCCAGTCAGCAATCGTGGCCTCATCCAGATTGAGGGCCAAGCGATTCAGGTCATTCCCGGTGGCGCCTGATGCGAGGAGGGAGGCAATGACACTGCCAGCGCTACTGCCGACAACAATATCGGGTCTAATGCCCTGGGCTTCCAATACCTTAATGACGCCTATGTGGGCAAAACCTCGAGCTGCTCCAGCACCCAGAACTAGGCCAACGACAGGTTTTTTACTCCCCACCAGGCTACAAGAGCTCAAACCTGCGCCTCCAAGTAGGGTCCCCATACCAATTCCGAGGCCCAGGAGTCGACGGCGCTCTATGGAATAGATCGCCTTAGGCATAAATAAAGGGGGTTTGGTGGAATTCTTGTGCATGTGGCTATTGTATTGAGCCTACCTTATAATAAGAGCATGGTGAACGAAAAGTACTTCGTTTCAGCGCGGGCATATCCCAAGAAGAATTGATGAGATGGATTGTCCGTAGTAGCTTGAGAACACCGAAACCCATTACTAAATACCTTTTAAAGCCTAGCCAGGATTACTCCTGGTAGCCCGAATTTTATGGACGATCACAATAAGCGCGTCATTGAAACAGCCCTCCTGTGCGCACAGGAACCACTCACCGTTGCTGATTTGTCTCGCTTATTTATAGAGGACATCACTACGGCAGATATCGATGAAGCATTAGTCGAGCTGCAACGTGTTTGGGATGACAAGGGTATGGAGTTGGTACATATCGCAACTGGCTGGCGTTTTCAAAGCCGTATCTCAATGCGCGAGTACCTTGATCGCTTGACTCCAGAAAAGCCACCAAAATATTCACGTGCCGTGATGGAAACTTTGGCCATCATTGCTTACCGTCAACCTGTCACCCGTGGTGAGATCGAAGAAATTCGCGGTGTTGCTGTGAGTAGTAATGTAATGAAGCAGTTGGAAGATCGTGGTTGGGTTGAGGTGATTGGGCATAAAGAAACCGTTGGACGCCCAGGCTTGTATGCCACTACTAAGCAATTTTTAGACGATCTCAGTTTGACCAATTTACAAAGCTTGCCGATGCTGGAAGATGCGGCGCCAATGGCTGCTGCAGCGCAATTAGGTCAAGCGGTAATGGAGTTTGATCCATCTGCTACGGTAGAGACAGTAGTAATTGATACTGATGCTCAAGAGGTGATCGAAATAGAAGAAGAGACAACTGAAATCACTGCAGAGGAAATCATCATTGATATTTCTGAGCTAGATTCTGAGGAAGTTACCCCTGAGTCTGAAGACAATCCAGACGAAACAAAATAATAATTAATGACAAGCTCTAACGAAAACGATTCATCCCCGGTAGTAAATCCATCGGCAACCCCTTCTAATGCAGACGTTGCGCCATCGAACTCAGATGGCCAAAAGTCTGAAGGTGGAGAGCGCGGTGAACGCCGCCCACGTCGCCAGGGTGCTGGAGGCGGTAAACACCCGTTTAATAAGAAACGCCCATTTAACAAAGATCGGCCACGCCGCGAAGGTGGCGATGCCAATGGTCCGCGCGAAGGCGGTAACAATCAAGGCAATAACCAATCTTCTAAATTAGCTCCCAATCTAGCTGAGAGTGAGGCTTTGTTTGCTTCAGTTGTCTCTGGTGAGTTTGACGCCGCTTTAGATGCTCCTGAAGTTGAGGAATTAAAAAATCCCGATGGTGTGAATGAGAACGAGGTATCTCATCAAACTGGTGCAGAGCGTCGCGCACAACGTGCACAACGTTCACGCGAGGATGAAGATTCAGATGCGCCAACGGATGAGGAAATGAGCAGTCTGCAGTTTGCCAACGTTGATGATCTCCCACTCAGTTTGCGTGATGAAGTTTGGTCTGACCTCGATGGTTTGGATGATGATGCTGATGATGAAGATACCGTTAAGTTGCACAAGGTATTAGCTGATGTTGGTATGGGATCCCGTCGCGATATGGAAGACTTGATTATTCAAGGGCGCGTATCGGTGAATGGGTTACCAGCACATATTGGTCAGCGCATTGGACCAACCGATCAAGTGCGCATCAATGGCAAGCCAGTACATCGCAAGATTCAGACTAAGCCACCGCGCGTGATCATGTATCACAAGCCTGCAGGCGAGATCGTTAGCCAGTCAGACCCAGAGGGTCGTCCAACCGTATTTGATCGTTTGCCTAAACCGCGTCAAGGACGCTGGATCGCAGTAGGTCGCTTGGACTTTAATACTGAAGGTCTTTTGTTGTTTACCACTTCTGGTGAGTTAGCAAATCGCTTAATGCATCCCCGTTACGGTGTCGAGCGTGAATACGCCGTGCGCATCTTAGGTGACTTGAGCCAAGAAAATACTTCACTATTAAAGAGTGGCATTACGCTCGATGATGGCCAAGCTAAATTCTTACGTCTAGCAATGGGCGGTGGTGAAGGCGCTAATCGTTGGTATCACGTTGCATTAAGTGAGGGTCGTAATCGCGAAGTGCGTCGTATGTTTGAGGCGGTTGGTCATGTAGTATCTCGCTTGATCCGAACTCGTTACGGTATTTTCTTATTGCCTCCACGTTTAAGACGTGGCAAATGGGAAGAGATTGAGGCGGGCGGTATTTATAACTTGATGAAGTCTGCTGGCTTAAAAATGCCACAGCCACAAGACAAGGGCCGCAACCCGAATCCCAATAATCGTGATCGTCGCCCGATGGGTGAAGATTTCCAACCGGATCCAATGCAAACCTCGGTTTCTTACTGGGGATCCCGTGATGCCTTAACCCTTGCTAGTGGCCATAACGGCCTAACGCATCAAGGTAGGGGTGGCAAACCGGCTGGCGGCGGCGGTTCTAGCGAGGGGCGCGGGCCATTCCGTGGGCGCACTCAAGGCGGCAGACCTGGTCAGGGCGGTCAAGGTGGTCGCAGTGGACAAGGCGGACAGGGTGGTCAAGGCGGTCAGGGCCAAAACCGCAGTAAAGGCAGCAAAGTTCACCACGGGCAGTCCGCTTTTGTGACAGGCAATCCTCAGAGTCCTGGAAATGGTCCAAAACGAAGCGCACCAAAAGGGCACAAACCTTTCAATAAAGGGCCTAGAAAACCCTGTAATCCGGGCGAAAGCTTCTGATTTGTATCAGTTTTCTGCCAAATAGGCTATAATTTCGGTCTTACAGCAGGATTCTGCTGTTTTTAGTGGTTACCGACTGATGTTGCGATCAACGTAAGTCGGCCTGTTCTGAATTTCGAGAATATGGGCTTTGAAGCCCATTTTTTTTTGCCATTTTGGTATGAAGGGGTGTCGTGAAGGATCAGCAGGTTATTTCTGCAGAGCTGGAAAACTTGGGTTACACGCTAGTGGAGATAGAGCGTGAAGCCGGGGGATTGCTGCGCGTCACGATTGAAAACCCAGATTACGAACGCTTGATTTCTGTTTTGGATTGCGAAAAGGTGAGCCATCAGTTGAGTTACACCTTGCCAGTTGAAAACATTCCTTATGAGCGTTTAGAGATTTCATCTCCAGGACTGGATCGTCCAGTGAAAAGTGCCGCTGATTATGAGCGCTTTGCTGGAATGCAAGTGGATTTGAAATTGCGCGTTGCAGCTGGCGGTCGCAAGAATTTTCGTGGTGAGTTGCAAGGTTTGCTGAGTGGTGAATTGAATTCACCAGATGCAAAGTTTGGTTTGGTATTTGAGGGTGCTGATGGTCAGCCCTCTCAATTGGAGTTCTCTTTAGCCGAGGTCGATAAGACTCGGTTGGTCCCTGTTATTGATTTCAAAGGAAGAAAGTCATGAGCCGAGAAGTTCTCATGTTGGCAGACGCGTTAGCGCGTGAAAAGAACGTTGATCAAGCGATCGTATTCGAAGCGTTGGAGATGGCTTTAGCCTCTGCGACTAAGAAGCGCTACGCTACAGAAGATGTGGATATCCGTGTTGCGATTGATCGTGAAACTGGTGAATACGAAACCTTCCGTCGCTGGTTGGTTGTGCCCAATGAAGCTGGTTTGCAAGAGCCGGACAAAGAGATTCTGCAATTTGAAGCCCAAGAGCAACTCGCCGACATGGAAGTTGGTGACTACATCGAAGAGCAAATCGAATCTTTAGCCTTCGGTCGTATCGGCGCACAAGCTGCTAAGCAAGTGATCTTGCAGCGCATTCGTGATGCTGAGCGTGAACAGATTTTGAACGACTACCTTGAGCGTGGCGAAAAAGTCATGACTGGTACCGTGAAGCGTGCTGACAAGAATGGCCTGATTATTGAATCTGGTCGTGTTGAAGCATTGCTCCGCCGCGATCAAATGATTCCAAAAGAGAACTTACGTTCTGGCGACCGTGTGCGGGCATACATCCTTAAGGTGGATCGTGAAGCACGTGGCCCACAAATCGAACTCTCCCGTACTTGCCCAGACTTCTTAATTAAGTTGTTTGAGAACGAAGTTCCTGAGATGGAGCAGGGTTTATTAGAGATCAAAGGCGCTGCCCGTGATCCTGGTATCCGCGCAAAAATTGCGGTTATTACTTATGACAAGCGCATCGATCCAATTGGCACTTGCGTTGGCGTACGTGGCACCCGTGTGACTGCGGTTCGTAATGAAGTTGCTGGCGAAGCAGTGGATATCGTATTGTGGTCTGAAGATCCAGCCCAATTTGTAATTGGTGCTTTGGCTCCAGCTCAAGTTTCATCAATCGTGGTTGATGAAGAGCGTCATGCGATGGATGTAGTGGTTGATGAAGAGAATTTGGCAATCGCTATTGGCCGCAGTGGACAAAACGTTCGTTTGGCAAGTGATTTGACTGGTTGGCAGATCAACATCATGACCCCTGAAGAGTCTGCTGAGAAAACTGAAAAAGAAGCTTCTTCTGTACGTCAATTGTTTATGGACAAGTTGGACGTCGACCAAGAAGTGGCTGATATTTTGATTGAAGAAGGTTTCAATACATTAGAAGAGGTGGCCTACGTACCATTGTCTGAAATGTTAGAGATTGATTCATTCGATGAAGATACTGTGAATGAGTTGCGTACCCGCGCCCGTGATTCTTTGTTAACTATGGAGTTGGCAAAAGAAGAGCGTATCGGCGAAGTGTCACAAAACTTGCGTTCCCTGGAAGGAATGACCACAGAACTGATTGCTAAGCTTGCTGACAATCAGGTACATACCCGTGACGACCTTGCGGAACTAGCTGTTGATGAGCTGGTTGAGGCGACACAAATTGACGAAGAAACTGCGAAAACGCTCATCATGAAAGCGCGCGAACATTGGTTTACTTCATGAGAGGAAGTAGTGCATGGCAACAACAGTAAAAGTACTCGCTAAAGAATTAAAACGTACCGCGCCAGACCTCTTGGAGCAGTTGAAGGCGGCTGGTATCGAAAAAGGTTCTGAGGACGATAGCATTACCGAAAAGGACAAAACTGTCCTGCTTGAGCATTTGCAAAAAGAGCATGGCAGTGCAGATACTGGCGCGCGTAAAAAGATTACTTTAATCAAGCGTGAGAGCTCAGAAATTCGTCAAGCAGACTCTGCTGGACGTACTCGCACTGTGCAGGTTGAAGTTCGTAAAAAGCGTGTGCTCGTTAAGGCCGGTGATAAGGCGCCTGAAGAGATTCCAGTTCCAGCGGCTAAAGAAGTTGCTCCAGCAGCACCAGCTAAACCCGTTATTTCCGAAGAGGAGTTGGAAAAACGCGCGGCAGAGGCAACACGCCAAGCTGAGTTGTTGGCTCGCCAAGAAGCGGAAATGAGAGCTGCCGAAGAAGCACGTCAAAAAGAAGTTGCAGCTCCAGTAATTGCTAAAGAAGAGGCGCCTGTAGATACAGCGCCGGATGCTGCCGCAGCGGCAGCAGAGAAAAAGGCGGCAGCAGATAAAGCAGCTAAAGATTTGGCTGCTAGCAAAGAAAAAGAATTGGCAGATATTCGCGTTCGTCGTGCTGCGGCTGAAGCTGAGGCTTTAGCAATCCGCGACATGATGAGCGCTCCTGCACGTGTTCTCAAAGCACCTAGTGAAATTGCTGCTGAAGAAGCGAAAAAAGGCACTTTGCATAAACCTGCAAAAGTTGAAGGTGCTGATGATAAGAAGAAGGCTGTTGCCAAAGTTGGTGGCAAGACTATTAAATCTTCTGAGACATCATCCACTTGGCAAGAAGAGGGCGCTAAGAAACCTGGCGGCCTAAAGACTCGCGGCGATTCTTCTGGTGGTGTTGGTGGTTGGCGTTCAGGCGGTGGTCGTAAGAAGCAACGTCAAATTGCTGAGGCGAACGTAGATACCAACTTCCAAGTACCAACAGAAGCCATAGTGCGTGATGTTCACGTACCAGAAACCATTACTGTTGCTGAGTTAGCTCATGCAATGGCAGTGAAGAGTGCGGAAGTGATTAAGTTGCTGATGGGTATGGGTCAAATGGTCACCATTAATCAAGTGCTTGATCAAGATACCGCAATGATTCTTGTTGAAGAAATGGGCCATAAGGCTTTTGCTGCGAAATTAGATGATCCAGATTTAGATCTTGGTACCGATGGTCACGATGCAGAGTTGTTGCCACGTCCACCAGTAGTTACAGTGATGGGTCACGTTGATCATGGTAAAACTTCTTTGCTCGATAAGATTCGTGCGGCCAAAGTGGCTACCGGTGAGGCTGGCGGCATTACTCAGCACATTGGTGCATACCATGTGGAAACTCCACGCGGCATGATTACCTTCTTAGATACTCCGGGTCACGAAGCCTTTACGGCAATGCGCGCTCGCGGCGCCAAGGCAACGGACATCGTGATCTTGGTTGTTGCGGCAGATGACGGCGTGATGCCGCAAACAAAAGAAGCAATTCACCATGCGCTTGCAGGTGGCGTTCCAATTGTTGTGGCAATTAACAAGATTGATAAGCCAGAAGCCAATTCCGAGCGCGTCAAAACTGAGTTGGTGGCAGAGCAAGTGGTTCCTGAAGAATACGGTGGCGATGTGCCATTTATTCCGGTATCCGCAAAAACTGGTGAGGGCATTGATGCCCTGCTTGAGAACGTACTCTTGCAAGCTGAAATCTTGGAATTGAAAGCGCCCAAAGATGCACCGGCCCAAGGTTTAGTCATTGAAGCGCGTTTGGACAAAGGTAAGGGCCCTGTAGCAACCATATTGGTTCAATCAGGCACGCTCAAACGTGGAGATATGTTGTTGGCGGGTTCAACCTATGGTCGCGTCCGCGCCATGCTGGATGAAAACGGTAAGCCATGTAATGAAGCAGGCCCATCTATTCCTGTTGAAATCCAAGGCTTAGGGGATGTTCCTGCAGCTGGAGAGTCAGTACAGGTGGTTCCGGATGAGCGTAAGGCTCGCGAGATTGCATTGTTCCGTCAAGGTAAGTTCCGTGATGTGAAGTTGGCTAAACAGCAAGCATTCAAGCTTGAAACCATGATGGAAAACATGGAAGAAGGCGCTATTGAGGCTAAGTTATTGCCATTGATCATTAAAGCTGATGTACAGGGCTCTCAAGAAGCTTTGGCACAGTCATTAATGAAGCTTTCTACACCGGAGGTGAAGGTGCAAATTGTTCACGCAGGTGTTGGTGGCATTACTGAAACTGACGTGAACTTGGCAGTGGCTTCTAAAGCGGTTATTTTTGGCTTCAATTCCCGTGCAGATGCGGCAGCTCGCAAGTTAGCTGAAAACAATGGTGTGGATATTCGTTATCACAACATCATCTATGACGCAGTGGATGAAGTAAAGTTGGCTCTGAGCGGCATGTTGACTCCAGATAAAAAAGAAGAAATCACTGGTCTCGTTGAGATTCGTCAAGTCTTCTTGGTATCTAAGGTTGGCGCAATTGCAGGTTGCTTGGTAGTTGATGGAATTATCAAGCGCACATCTAGTGTTCGTCTCTTGCGTGACAACGTCGTTGTTTGGACTGGTGAACTGGACTCTCTCAAGCGCTTCAAAGATGATGCTAAGGAAGTTCGTGCCGGTGTCGAGTGCGGCCTGTCATTAAAGGGCTATAACGACATTAAAGAAGGTGACCAGCTTGAAGTATTTGAAGTTACTGAAGTTGCACGTTCACTCTAAGCAATATGCATAAAACTAGCCCGCATCGTAACCAGCGTCTCGCCGATCAAATTCAGCGAGACCTGGCCGAGCTTATTCCCCGCGAATTGCGTAGTCCGAGTTTGGGCTTGATTACCTTACAAAGTATTGAGCTCACACCGGATCTGGCCCATGCCAAAGTGTTCTTTACAGTTTTGGGTGCTGAGCCTGAGCATGCGTTAAGGGCGCTTCAAGAAAAAGCCGGATACTTGCACTCACTCTTGTTTAAGCGTTTGCATATTCATACCGTTCCTACTTTACATTTTCACTATGACAGCTCAGTAGAGCATGGCATAGAAATGTCTCGATTGATCGATCAAGCCGTTGATAGTGATCGCAGCAGCGACCACAAAGACGAGACTAAATAGTTCATGTCAATACGGATCGACGGCGTAGTGCTACTGGATAAACCTGCTGGAATGAGTTCTCAGGGTGCGGTTACTGCCGTCAAGCGTGCCTTTAATGCTGACAAGGCTGGCCATACCGGTACATTAGATCCAATGGCGACTGGCTTATTGCCTATCTGCTTAGGCGAAGCAACTAAGTATTCACAAGACCTGCTTGAAGCTGATAAGTCTTATATCGCTCGAGTAAAGTTCGGCTCACGCACTGATACCGGCGATGCTGAGGGTCTCACTATTGAAGAATTACCTTTGCCGGTATTTGTCAATGAAGTTGAGCTCAAATCTGCATTAGATGCCTTGCTCCCAAAATTTACGGGGCCTATTTCTCAAGTGCCGCCAATGTATTCTGCACTCAAGCGTGATGGCAAACCTTTATATGAATATGCTCGTGCAGGTGTTGAGTTAGAGCGCACTCCACGAGATATCACCATTCACGTCATTCGCTGGACTGACATTGCTTGGCCCGAAGCTACGTTAGAAGTCAGCTGTAGCAAAGGAACTTATATTCGTGTTCTGGCAGAAGATATTGGTAATGCCCTAGGATGTGGCGCCCATTTAGTTGGCTTGCGTCGTACCGAAGTAGGGCATCTCAATCTTGAGCAGTCCTTTACGATTGAAGCGATACAAAGCGGCCTGCAAAATAGTGCTGACTACATATTGCCTGTTGATGCCTTGCTACAAACATTGCCACACTTAACAGTGGATGAGCAACAAGCGAAACGTCTTGAAATGGGGCAGCGTGTTCCGCTGAACTTACCTTCCATTGAAGCATTGGTACGTATTTATCGTGCGACTGCTGCTCCTCATAACTTTATTGGTACTGCTGATTGGCGTTCTGGTGTTTTGCATCCAAAGCGCTTAATTTCGCAGGCTCATTAATTAATCATTATTTATAACCCTTTTACTTATCTTTAACTCAAGAAGCTTCACATGACTAAACGCGCACTTCGTAACATCGCCATCATCGCCCACGTTGACCACGGAAAAACTACCTTGGTTGACCAACTCTTGCGCCAATCTGGCACATTCCGCTCAAATGAAAAAATGACTGAACGCGTCATGGACTCAAACGACTTGGAAAAAGAGCGTGGCATTACTATTTTGTCCAAGAACTGTGCAGTAGAGTATGACGGTACACATATTAATATCGTTGATACACCAGGACACGCGGACTTCGGTGGTGAAGTAGAGCGCGTACTCTCGATGGTTGACGGTGTATTGCTCTTGGTTGATGCGGTTGAAGGTCCAATGCCACAGACCCGCTTCGTTACCAAGAAAGCCTTGGCATTAGGTTTGAAGCCAATCGTTGTGATTAATAAGGTTGACCGTCCAGGCGCACGTTGCGACTACGTGATCAACGCAACTTTTGAATTGTTTGACAAACTAGGCGCCACTGAAGAGCAGTTAGATTTCCCAGTGATCTATGCATCAGGCTTGAATGGTTATGCAGGAGAGTCAGAAGATGTGCGTGAAGGTACTATGCGCCCCTTGTTTGATGCTGTTCTGAAGCACGTTCCTGTGCGTGATGACGACGCAGAAGGCCCCTTGCAATTCCAGATTTCTTCAATTGACTACAACAGCTATGTTGGCAAGATCGGAGTTGGCCGTATTAGCCGGGGCCGTGTGAAGTCAGGCATGGAAGTGCTCTGCATGAATGGCCCTGATGGCACGCCATTCAAAGGCCGTATCAACCAAGTATTGAAATTTAAAGGCCTGGAGCGAGAAATCGTTGACGAGGCTGTTGCTGGCGATATCGCCCTCATCAATGGTATTGAAGATTTGGCCATTGGCACAACAGTATGTGCGGTTGACAAGCCAGATCCATTGCCAATGCTCAAGATTGATGAGCCGACCTTGACTATGAATTTTATGGTAAACACTAGTCCATTAGCTGGTCGTGAAGGTAAGTTTGTAACTAGCCGTCAAATTCGTGAACGTTTAGACCGCGAATTAAAAGCCAACATGGCTTTGCGCGTAAAAGAAACTGATGATGACACCGTATTTGAAGTATCAGGTCGTGGCGAGTTGCATCTCACCATCTTGGTAGAGACCATGCGTCGTGAAGGTTATGAGATGGCAGTTTCCCGTCCACGCGTTGTCTTTCATGAGGAGAATGGCGTCAAAATGGAGCCGTATGAGAACTTAACGGTTGACGTAGAAGATGCCACTCAAGGTTCTGTGATGGAAGACTTGGGTAAGCGTAAGGGTGAGTTGCAAGATATGGTGAGTGATGGCAAAGGCCGCACCCGTCTTGAGTACCGCATTCCTGCACGTGGTCTGATCGGCTTCCAAGGCGACTTCATGACCATGACTCGCGGTAATGGTTTGATGAGTCATACATTTGATTCTTATGCTCCAGCGAAAGATGGCATCTTGGGTGAACGTCATAATGGCGTATTGATTAGTCAAGATGATGGCGAAGCAGTTGCCTACGCTATTTGGAAGTTACAAGATCGTGGTCGTATGTTTGTTAGCCATGGTGATCCTGTATACGAGGGAATGGTGATTGGTATCCATAGTCGAGACAATGACTTGGTCGTTAACCCAATTAAAGGTAAGCAATTAACCAACGTTCGCTCTTCAGGCACTGACGAAGCAGTTCGCTTAGTAACGCCAATTGATTTGACCTTGGAATATGCGGTTGAATTCATTAGTGATGATGAGTTGGTTGAAGTAACGCCGAAAAGTGTACGTATCCGTAAGCGCCACCTGAAAGAGCATGATCGTAAGAAAGCATCCCGCGAGTAAGCTCTTTTTCAGCTACACAACAAAAGTCACCTCCGGGTGGCTTTTGTTCTTCATTGAAATCAAAACTATAAATTAATCATTTATAAGTTAAATAAATAAAACTAGATATACATGCTGCCATCAATTGAACAACGTCTTGCCCAAGAACTTGCTGCTAAGCCTGCTCAAGTAGCTGCTGCTATAGCTCTGATGGATGAGGGCGCTACCGTACCATTTATCGCTCGTTATCGTAAAGAAGCTACCGGGGGGTTGGATGATACGCAGTTACGTTTATTGGAAGAGCGTCTTAGCTATCTTCGTGAACTAGAGGATCGCCGCAAGACGATCGTTGCTTCTATTGAGGAGCAGGGCAAGATGACGCCAGAGTTGCTGAAGGCCATTATGTTGGCAGAGGATAAGACTAGCTTAAAGGATCTTTATTTACCGTATAAACCCAAGAGAAGGACTAAGGCGCAAATTGCCTTAGAGGCTGGCTTAGAGCCATTGGCAAATGATCTGCTGAATAACCCCAAGCTCGATCCTGAAACAGAGGCTGCAAAGTATCTGAAGGAAGCGTTTCAGGTCGATGGGACAGATAATCCTGGTGTTGCGGATACCAAGGCTGCGCTTGAAGGTGCACGTCAAATTTTGATGGAACGCTTTGCAGAAGATGCAGCATTGGTGCAATCTCTTAGAGAGTACTTACAAGATCACGGTGTAGTCGAATCTAAAGTGATTGCTGGTAAAGAGCAAGAGGGTGAGAAGTTCGCTGATTACTTTGATTACTCTGAGCCGATTAAAGCTATTCCATCGCATCGTGCCTTAGCTTTATTTAGGGGTCGTCGGGAACAGATGTTAATGGTTAATTTACGTTTAGATAGCGAAGAAGAAAAGCCAAAATGGGATTCTCCTCACAATCCTTGTGAAAATCGGATTGCCAATCATTTCAAGATCAAAAATGAAGGGCGACCTGCCGATGTGTGGTTAGCAGATACCGTTCGCTGGACTTGGCGCATCAAGTGTTCACTCCATTTGGAGTCTGAGTTGATGACAGCGTTACGTGAGCGTTCAGAAACTGAAGCGATTAATGTATTTGCCCGCAACCTTAAAGCCCTCTTGCTGGCGGCACCCGCTGGCCCAAGAGTAACCATTGGTCTCGATCCCGGAATGCGAACGGGAGTGAAGGTGGCAGTGGTGGATGCTACTGGAAAAGTAGTGGATACCGAGGTCATTTACCCGCATCAACCAAAAAATGATTGGGCTGGTTCATTGCATGCCTTGGCTAAATTAGCTGAGAAGCACAATGCCACCTTAATCTCGATTGGTAACGGTACTGCATCTCGCGAGACTGATAAATTAGCCCAGGAGCTGATTAAAGCTAAGCCAGAACTCAAGCTCACCAAGATTGTTGTTTCTGAAGCGGGCGCTTCTGTTTACTCTGCGTCTGAATACGCCTCAAAAGAATTACTGGGTATGGATGTTTCATTGCGCGGTGCCGTTTCAATTGCCCGAAGATTACAAGATCCATTAGCCGAACTGGTCAAGATTGATCCTAAATCGATTGGCGTAGGCCAGTATCAGCATGATGTGATGCAAACCCAGTTGGCTAGATCATTAGTTGCGGTTGTAGAGGATTGCGTAAATGCTGTCGGTGTTGATGTGAACACGGCTTCAGCCCCCTTGCTAGCAAGAGTTTCTGGTTTAAGCTCTACAGTGGCTGAAGGGATAGTGGCCTATCGCGATAGCAAGGGTGCATTTAAATCGAGGGCCGATCTCAAGAGCGTTCCGCGACTTGGCGATAAAACGTACGAGCAAGCTGCTGGATTCTTGCGCATCATGAATGGCGATGATCCATTAGATGCCTCTGCAGTTCATCCTGAATCTTATCCTTTGGTAGAAAAGATTCTGAAGGATATTAAGAAAGGCGTAAAAGAAGTAATTGGCGATGCCAGCTTGCTGAAGTCACTTTCACCAGAAAAGTATGCTGATGGTCAATTTGGTCTACCTACTGTTACTGACATCATTAAAGAATTAGAAAAGCCTGGTCGAGATCCGCGCCCCGAATTCACTACTGCAACTTTTAAAGATGGTGTCGAGAAAATTGGCGACCTCAAGACGGATATGATTTTAGAAGGCGTAGTGACTAACGTTGCCGCCTTTGGGGCCTTTGTCGATATTGGTGTACATCAAGATGGCTTGGTGCATATCTCTGCTTTATCTAATACCTTCGTAAAAGATCCCCATAGCGTGGTTAAGGCTGGACAGGTAGTGAAGGTTAAAGTGCTGGAAGTGGATGAAAAGCGTAAGCGCATCGCGCTAACAATGCGTTTGACAGATGAAGCTCCAAGAGAGGGCTCCAAGCCTGATCAAAGGGCTCTTAATCGTCCTAGAGAGCCTGAAAACAGAAAGCCGCATGAAGATAGAAGGCAAGCGCCCCCAATGAATAATGCAATGGCAGCCGCCTTTGGCAAGCTGAAGAAATAATCATTTTTTAGAGAATTTTCCCCTGCTGGGGTGGCAAATTCTCTAAACTATTGCTTTGTATGTTTAACCAAGAATGACAAGGATTACCGTGAAAATGTCCCAATCAATTTTCCGCATTGCAGCGATTTCGCTGTGTGCATTAGGCGTCAGTATTTCTGCTGCAAAGGCGGCTGATTTCCCTGGCGATCGCCCTATTACTTTAGTGGTGCCATTCTCGGCTGGCGGTCCAACCGATAAAGTAGCTCGTGAGCTGGCTTTAGCAATGGGTAAGCAGCTCAAAGGCCAAGTCATTGTGGATAACAGTCCTGGTGCTGGTGGCACGATTGCGGCTAAACGTGTCATTAATTCTAAGAATGATGGTTACACATTACTGATTCACCATATTGGCATGTCTACAGCCCCAGCTTTGTATAAGAACTTGGGCTTTGATCCAATGACCGATTACGAATACGTTGGCCAGGTTGCCGATGTACCAATGATTTTGGTTGGCAATAAAGATTTGCCTCCTAAGAACTATCAAGAACTTCTACCTTATATGAAGGCAAACATAGGTAAGATTGCGTACGCTAATGCGGGCGTAGGTTCCGCTAGCCACTTGTGCGGCTTGCTCTTTATGAGCCGTATTCAGCTGGATTTGACGACTGTTCCATACAAAGGCACTGCGCCTGCCTTGACCGATTTGATCGGTGGTCAGGTGCAATTGATGTGTGATCAAACAACCAATCTTTCAGGTCAGTTGGCAACTAATGCGGTGAAGCCTTATGGTACAACCACCATGCAGCGCATTAAAGCCTTTGAAAAGATTCCCACTCTCAATGAGCAGGGCTTAAAAAACTTTGAAGTGAAAGTGTGGCATGGTGTTTATGCTCCTAAGGGCACACCAAAAGCAGAGATGGATAAGTTGGCCAAGGCACTGCAAGGGGCTATTCAGGATCCACTTTACAAACAACACATGGCGGAGTTGGGTGTTGAGATTCCATCTCAAGCAAGCGCTACTCCAGAAGGCTTGAAAAAGCATCTGAAGGCGCAGATTGATTTATGGACACCAATCATTAAGGCTGCAGGTATTTACGCAGACTAAGTCGAAAGTAATGCACGCTTCAAATAATAAAACCGCCTTCGGGCGGTTTTATTATTGGGGAGAAAGAAGGGTGCCTTAAGAGTTAATGGGCATCACCGTTACCGCTACCTCTAGCGTATGATCTGCTCCGCCATGGATCACCCCGCGAATAGGGGAGACATCTGAGTAATCTCTTCCTTGAGCCAAGTGAACATAATCTTCCCCAGGAGTTCCGTAGCCCCAGCGATTATTGGTTGGATCTAGATCACACCAAATGCCCTTACCTAAAATACTGCTTTCATCCATGCTAGGAACATAAACCGATACCCAAGCATGCGAAGCATCTCCGCCAATCAGTCTTGCTTGACCGGGTGCAGGATTGGTCAGAATATAGCCGCTCATATATTTTGCGGGGATGCCGATACTGCGGAGCGCTGAAATCAAAATATGTGCAAAGTCCTGACATACCCCCTCTCGCTTATTCAGCGCCTCTAGTGCTGGGGTGTTGATATCGGTACTTTTGCTAACGTAATGAAATTCACTATAGATGCGTTTCATCAAATCAATTGCAGCATCTAATATAGGTCTACCAGCTGTGAAGTTGGCCCTCGCAAATTCTGCGAATTCTGGTCTTAAAGTAATGAATGGAGATGTAAATAAAAATTCTGAGGCGGCATCCCATTGGGTATTGGAGTGATAGCGGAAGTATTCACGTACCAGCTCCCAGGGTGCAGTTTCCTGGGGCTTAGGGCCATATTCAGTAGCTGTAGTCTCGATCAGTGATTTGGCTGTAATGAGTAATTCGCTGTGCCTATTCTGCAAAGAAAAGAAGGTGCAAACATTTCCATGACTATCTCGATTTTCTTCGCTCCAAGAAGGCCTCGGGCTCACCTGAACATCGGACTTTAATACTCGTTGTGTTTCTAGATCTGCTGGTTTGAGGTGAGCAAAATGCTGCGCAATCTCTACATCAGGATCGTAAGAGTAATGGGTATCGTGGGTAATTTCTAGCAACATAAATGGCGCATTACATTTGGATACTGTATTCATTAGAGTGAATCAGATTGAAATAGCGTGCGCTAATTGCATCTGAAACATTCCAGGCGGATTGCGAGCAATTACTCAAACAATTTCTTAGGTTAGGGAGATTGCCAAACCCATCGGCAGTCGATAGGATATATAAGTCGTAATCTAGTAGATTAATGACGCTACGAGTTAACTCATCCGGGTTATTTCGCTCGGTGCCCGCAAGTTTAGAGAGTCTGGCGCGGAGCGCTTTGCTAACCCAGGCCAGGGAACGTGGGTTTTCATCATCCATCACCAGTAAGCTAATTAAAGGAGCTATCTCGCGACTTTGTTGATGCTGCGCATGAAAGGTGATCGTGCTATCAAATAAATTGAGTAGGGCGGTATAACCTGAGCTATCTGTATTTGGATTGTTAAGTAAGCCAGAAACGATAGCTGAGTCTAATGCGTTTGTTAGAAAGGCGAGCCTCTCGATATGCCTTCCAATTGAAAGTAGTTGCCAGCCGTCATCACGTGTCATACGGTCAGTTTGAGCGCCGGTTATCGCCGCCAAGCAGCTACTCGCGCCATTTAAAGCATCGATAGCGAGCGAAGCGGAAAAATCATTAAAGGTATTGGCTTTATGGCAATCAGACTGAAATTGCTCAATGCAATGATTGATAGTGCTCCATTGTTCCGGGGAGAGTCGCTCTCTCACATTAGAGGCAGTGCGTTTCATGGCGTTCAGGTTGTAGCCCACGCTGGTGACGCTGTCGCTGGCATTGAGAGAGTTAATTAAAGTACGCTCAAAAATTCGGTGACGCATATCACTCTGGTCAAAATTACTTGGTACACCTTCAGGCACAAGCCCGTAGTGGTGACATAGGTTTTCTAACCAAGACCATAATGACCGGGAAGGGGTGTATTCACTATTAATATTTTCAAGATAAAGCTTGGCTAAGCGCAGAATATTTTCACTGCGCTCGGTATAGCGCCCAAACCAATAGAGATTCTCAGCTGCGCGGCTGGTAACCAAGCGCTTGCGCATCACTTTTTCAGGGGCTTGAATCGGGTGCTGAGTTTGTTGTCCTTGCTCTTGGGAGGGCTGCGGGCTTTGAACCCATACATCCGCACTACTACCGCCCCGTTGCATCGAGGCAATACCTGAATCAGTGCTTGCGATACGGGCAAGTCCACCAGGTAATACTTGCCAGCCATTAGGACCATCACTCAAGGCAAAGACTCGCAACATATAAGAGTGGGGCTCAATCAAAGACGCATCATTGAGGTTAAAAGCATTTAACCAGGTTGGCATTTGTGCCAACGGGATGTAGGTTTGTACTGTGTGTTCATCTGGCTGGCGCGTAATGCGACCCACCCATTCATCTAATTGGGCCTGATTCAGATCGCAACCTAGGGCGGATTCATAATTTTGATGACCCGTGCCATTAGGGTAGGTTGGCTTAATAGCACTATGCCCTAAATTTGGAATAGCAGCCTCTAATGCAGCGCGTTCACCACACCACCAGGTATCCATTGCTGGAAGCTGAACTTTTTCATTGAGAAGTCGTTCGCTAATCGCCGGTAAGAATCCCAATAGGGCTGGAGATTCTAGGAAGGCGGAGCCAGGAGCATTTGCCAACACAACATTACCGGCACGTATAACTTGTAATAGACCAGGGACGCCTAGGGTGGAGTCAGAACGCAGTTCTAAGGGATCTAAAAACTCATCGTCCAAACGTTTGAGCAAAATATGAACAGGCTCTAAACCGCGTACTGTTTTCAAAAACAAATGTTGATCGCGTACTGTTAAGTCACCGCCCTCAACCAAAGTTAGGCCGAGATAACGAGCAAGATAGGCATGCTCAAAGTAGGTCTCGTTATAAGGTCCTGGAGTAAGAAGGGCAATATGGGCATTAGCACCTGCTGGACTTTCAAGCTTCAATGCATCGATTAAGTCCCTATAGGCATTGGCTAGCGGGGCAATCTGCATGAGCTCATATGCTTTGGGAAATTGCCTTGTAATCAGGTTGCGATTTTCCAAAAGATAGCCAAGACCAGAAGGTGCTTGGGTGCGTTGAGACAGTACTGACCATGATCCATCAGGCGCTCTGGCTAAATCAAAAGCCATGATGTGAAGATATTTTCTGTTTTTCAGCTCGACGCCATGCATGGAGCGCAAGTAACCAGGGTGTCCATGAATTAATGCCGGAGGAATCCATCCTTCCTTCAACAAATTTTGCGGCCCATACACATCCGCCATAATCGCTTCGAGCAAACGCGCTCGTTGTAAAACCCCCGACTGAATTTTTTGCCAAGAATCAAGGCTAATGAGGAGCGGAAATAAATCTACTGACCAAGGGCGCTGCGGACCAAACTCGTCGGCATAGACGTTATACGTAATGCCGTTATCCCGAATCTGCCTGTTAAGTTCTTGGGTGCGTTGATCAAGATCGCTTAACCCAGATGAGCCAAGAGATTCAAAAAAAGTTTGCCATTGGGGCAGTAGCGACCCTGATTCCCCTCGCAACTCATCAAAGTGCCCCTCTTTGGGTGCGGGTGATAGACGGTTGATATCCTCCACCAGCGAAGGGTTGCTCGCATATTTCAAGGAATGGGTCTGAGAGTTGTCCACAAACTATTGTCTCACCGACGCATATCCAGCGTAAATGGAAATTCCTTACTGGCCGGGAGGTCAATATTCGCCTGAACCCCTTCAACAGTTCCCGGGGTGTGGCCCATTCTAAAGAAGCGAGAAAGACGGCGACTCTCTGCCTCATAGGCATTGATGGGGAAGTTGTCGTAGTTTCGGCCACCAGGGTGGGCAACGTGATATTGGCAACCTCCCACAGAGCGTTTATTCCAGGTATCAATCACATCAAAAATCAATGGAACATGAATACCAATACTGGGGTGCAGACTAGACGGAGGATTCCAGGCCTTATAACGAACACCTGCTACATACTCTCCTGCAACTCCTGTTGGTTGGAGTGGCAAAGGCTCGCCATTGCAGGTGATGGTGTAGCGACTTTGGTTTAGGCCTGTAACACGCAATTCAATTCTCTCTAACGAGGAGTCAACATAGCGTGCAGTTCCGCCTGCTGAATTTTCTTCACCCATAACATGCCATGGTTCAAGCGCATTGCGCAAGGTAATTTCTGTGCCCATCGTTTGCACTTGTCCAATGAGTGGGAAGCGGAACTCAAGGTGAGGTGCAAACCACTCCGGCTTAAAGTCATAGCCATACTTTTGCATCTCTTGAATGACATCATCAAAGTCCATTTTGATAAATGTTGGTAAGAGACAGCGGTCATGGAGTTCAGTTCCCCAGCGCGTCATTGGCGCCTCATAAGGCTTATCCCAGAAGCGAGCTATCAAGGCGCGAATGAGTAATTGCTGAACAATGCTCATATGTGCATGTGGGGGCATTTCAAAAGCACGTAATTCTAATAAGCCTAAGCGACCCGTTTGACTATCTGGTGAATACATCTTGTCAATACAGAACTCGCTGCGGTGCGTATTGCCAGTGACGTCAATCAGGATATTGCGTAGTGTTCTGTCAACTAGCCATGGTGGCATGCTTTGGCCAAACTTCTTGCGATTCTCATGAATTTCCTTCAACGCGATTTCTAACTCGTAGATTTGGTCATTGCGCGCTTCATCTACTCGAGGCGCTTGACTGGTTGGTCCAATAAACATGCCACTAAAGAGATAGCTCAAGCTTGGATGGTTGTGCCAATACAAAATTAGGCTAGCCAAGAGCTCGGGTTTGCGTAAGAACGGGCTATCAATCGGTGTTGCACCACCCATTACAAAGTGATTGCCACCACCTGTGCCGGTATGGCGGCCATCTGCCATAAATTTCTCAGCAGAAAGGCGAGATTCAAAAGCAGCTTGATATAAGAATTCCGTATGCTCAACTAGCTCGCCCCAGTTATGAGCTGGATGAATATTGACTTCAATAACGCCTGGATCTGGTGTCACCTGTAACAACTTCAAGCGTGGGTCGCGTGGTGGGGTATATCCCTCCAGCACAATTTGAAACTGAAGTTCTTCCGCCGTAGTTTCTACCGCCTCCAATAAATTGAGATAGTCTTCAAGGCGTGCGAGTGGGGGCATAAAGACATACAGCACGCCTGATTTACCACCATGTTCATTCTCAGCCTTGGGTCCATTGGAGCGCATTGGATCGCGCGCTTCTACGCACATCGCCGTTCTGGTAACCCATGCAGCTGATTCTTGACGTTTTGGACGCCTTATTTCTTGTGACTGACTCCAAATCGTTTTTCCAGACGCTGTAAATTCTTTACGAGTTGGTTGTTGTTGGTGAACAATTGACGCTTGACTGTTTAATGGCGATCTAGGAGCAAATGGATCTTGCTCAATGAGATAAGGATAGTCTGCTTTGCTAACCCAGGGTAGGGACTCTAGGGGAAGTCGATAGCCCATTGGTGAATCGCCTGGTAACAGATAGAGGCGATCATCACGATATTCCCAAGGTCCCGTCTTCCAGGCGGTATCTAAGTAATTCTTTCCTTCATTCGCTTCAATAGGGAGGACGTAGCCCACCACGGAATCTAATTTCTGAGTGAAGACCCGCTTTAACCGAGTGCGCTCCATCTCATCATCTAGGTTTGATTTGAAGGGATCAACGTTGACTGGTAGCTTGGATTCTCGCCAGAGGTAATAAAAAACATCCTCATAGGCAGGTTCAATAAATTTGTCCGCCAAGCCTAATTTTTTGGAGAGTGTGTAGACAAATTTTTCAGCATCTTTGCTGGTGTAGTTTGTGGGGTGGCGTTCATCGGCGAAGAGTTTGGGATTTTTCCAAATAGGGTGCCCATCAGCCCTCCAGTAGATAGACAAAGCCCAACGAGGTAGTTGCTCTCCTGGATACCATTTGCCTTGACCAAAATGAAGGAAGCCACCATCGCCGTATTCCTTGCGAAGTTTTTCTACTAAATCGGTTGCGTAACCCCGCTTAGTTGGCCCTAATGCATCTACATTCCATTCACGTTCATCACGTCCATTAACGGATACAAAAGTAGGCTCACCACCCATGGTCAAGCGAACGTCGCCCGCAACCAATTGCTTATCAACTTGATGGCCTAGATCAACAATCGCTTGCCACTGTTCTTCGGTATACGGTTTGGTTACTCGGGGCGCTTCATAAATGCGAGTGACTTCCATGGAGTGAGCAAATTGCACTTCACATTCGTCAACACCACCTTCAATCGGTGCTGCGCCTGAGGGTTCAGGTGTGCAGGCAACAGGAATATGGCCTTCGCCAGCAAATAGGCCGGAAGTCGGGTCTAAGCCAATCCATCCCGCACCTGGCAAATACACCTCACACCAGGCGTGCAAGTCTGTGAAATCTACCTCTGTTCCACTTGGTCCATCTAGCGCTTTGACATCTGGTTTAAGCTGAATGAGATAGCCTGAAACAAAGCGCGATGCGAGTCCGCAAAGACGCAAGAGATTCACCATTAACCAAGCAGAATCTCGACAAGAACCACTGCGAAGTTTTAATGTCTCTTCTGGGGTCTGTACTCCAGGCTCCATGCGAATGGTGTAGCTAATATCCTTGTGAACTTTTTGATTGATCGCAACTAAAAAATCGATAGTGCGCATCTTGCTGCGATCAACCGTTTTAAAATATTTGTTGATGCCGTCATTGCGCTTTTTACCTAGGTAAGGGCGCAACTCTTTCTTAAGATCTTGGCTGTAGGTAAAGGGGTAGTCTTCTGCATCTGGTTCTAGAAAGAAATCAAATGGGTTGTATACGGCCATTTCCGTAACAAGATCGACCGTTACTTTAAAGTGCGTCGTAGGTTCAGGAAAAACCAAACGAGCTTGATAGTTTGAAAATGGATCCTGTTGCCAGTTAATGAAATGACCTTCAGGCTCAATTTTGAGAGAGTAAGAAAGAATATGGCTGCGGCAGTGAGGTGCCGGTCGCAAACGAATTACCTGTGGCCCCAGTTTGACTGGGCGGTCATATATGTATTCGGTGACGTGGTGTAGGGCGGCGTGTATAGACATGACTCAAAGTCTATAAGTTCACCACAAGGGTGCATTATTACGGCGCACAAGATGGGTGCGTAAAGGTGAGGTATGCCCAGATTTGGGTAGAACATGTCAAAAATAGGGCATTTGGCTACCAATCCTTATTTCAGGGGGAATAAGTTGTAGTTGTACCTCATTTGAAAGTTCTTATGCCTAAGCAAACTACCTTGACGATTAGTAGCAAAAATTATTCTTCATGGTCATTACGCGGTTGGCTGATGCTCAAGCTTTCTGGCTTACCTTTTCAGGAAGTGCAGGTTCATCCGGATGATGTGGATAACCGAGCAGAACTCTTGCTCTTGTCACCCTCCATTCTGGTTCCGCGATTAGATCATGATGGTTGCAGGGTTTGGGACACCATGGCTATTGGTGAGTATCTGAATGAATTAAATCCCAAAGCGCATCTGCTACCAAAAGATCCAGCAGCAAGAGCCCATTGCCGCTCCATCTGTGGCGAGATGCATTCCGGCTTCTCTGCCTTGCGCGCTTCTTTGCCTATGAATGTCAAAGCGAATTTTGAGTCATTTAAGGTGTGGTCAAAAGCACAAATCGATATTAATCGTGTCTTGGTCATATGGCAGGACTGCTTAACAACATACGGTGGGCCTTTCTTATTTGGCAAGGAACCCACTTTAGCTGACGCCATGTTTGCGCCAGTGGTCACAAGATTCTTGACGTATCACGTAGAGCTGGACAAGGCGAGCAGGGATTACTGCACGCACATCATGGCGATGCCTGAGATGAAGGAATGGGTGATGGGCGCCCTCGAAGAACCCGATGACATTGAAGAACTTGAAGTGGAGTTTTAAAAATGAACGCACCCGTAAAATTTAAAAGTGATACCGAGTTTTCTCATGTAAAACCTGCCGATACTCAGTTTTTACCAGGCGGCCTTAGGGATTTTTTTCTCTATAAAGATTTGGGTGTCGCTAAAGCAACCAAAGGTAAGGTTATTGCCCATCTTGTGAAGGCCAATAAACCCCCAGAGAATGGTACCGGCTGGCACTATCACGTAGCAGAGTTCCAAATTGTCGTTATGACTAAAGGTTGGGCCAAGTTTATGTATGAAGATAGGGTCACCTTGGTTGAGGCGGGCGATGTTGTTCATCAAATGCCGGGCATTACCCACTTCCTCTTCGACTATTCGCCAGATATGGAGTATCTCGAGATAGTGGGCCCTGCGGACTTTGAAACTATCCCGGTTTCTGTTGCTCCAGCCGAGGTCCCAGGGGTAACTCCATGGAAGTAGTCAAAAACAATGCGCTGGCATCAGACTTTGCGGTCTTGTTTCAGCGGATTATGACAATTGCTGAGGAGCTCGATGGTATGAGGAGTTACTACCGCGATCTTTATCAAAAGATAGAGGCTGGCGAAGTTGCTTCAGACGATCAAGAGTTGCCCGACCTTCTCAAAACTTTTAATGTTGCTGGTTTCGTGAATTTATCCATCGTTGCAGCACGTGCAGCACAAACCGCAGCCATTATTGCCAATGATGTTTCTTTGAGTAGGGTGTTTGACCCAGCACTCAAAACTACAGAACGAGCATTGCGTCATATAGAAAGCGGTGCCCATAGATGATGTACAAAGCTTATCAAACCTTTGCTAATTTGCATAACCCCGTTCGGATGTTTGCAAAAGCATCAGAGCGCGTCTCTACTAATTGGTTTGGAAACTTTTCCCTAAATCCTATGCAGAGATTAGCCGCACACTATGAGCAAATTTCTTTGCTTGGATTTACGCATACAAGACCTGATTTTAAAATTCAATCCATCATTGATTCGTTTGGGGTGGAGCAGCCTGTTACAGAGGAATTAATTTACTCAACGCATTTTTGTAACTTGATTCGATTTTCAAAGCCCAATATTTCTGGTCAACCTAAGATTCTCTTAGTTGCTCCAATGTCAGGACACTTTGCTACTTTGTTAGCGGGAACCATTAAGACGCTTCTAACTGATCATGAAGTTTATGTAACTGATTGGTTGAACATTCGTGACATTCCATTGAGTTGTGGCGACTTTGACTTTGATACTTATGTCGAGCACATCATTAACTTCTTGCAGGTGATCGGACCTCAAACCCACCTGATGGCGGTATGTCAGCCAACAGTAGCCTGCTTAGCAGCCACAGCCATCATGTCTGAAGACAAGAGTCCCTATGTCCCGGCAAGCTTGACCTTGATGGCTGGGCCGATTGATGTCAGTCAAAGCCCAACAAAGGTCAATGAATTAGCTACCAGCAAACCCATGTCTTGGTTTGAAGAAAAGCTCATCGGGGTTATTCCAAATCAATTCAATGGTACTGGGCGCAAAGTCTATCCTGGCTTCTTACAGCTCATGGCATTTATGAGTATGAATCCTGACCGTCATGCAGAGTCTTTCAGAAAGCTATATGAGTATCGCGTTAATGGTGATGATGCGAAGGCGGATGTCATTCATGATTTTTATGAAGAATATTTTGCAATCATGGATTTATCGGGCCCTTTCTATTTAGAAACCATTAAAAAAGTATTTATGGATCGCGATCTAGCTAATGGAACTTTGACATACCAAGGTAGGTTAGTGAATCCAAAGCTGATTAAGAAGACATTTCTACTCACCGTTGAAGGTGAGCGAGATGATATCTGCGGCATTGGACAAACTTTAGCAGCGCAAGATCTCTGTTCTGGCCTACCTGGATACAGGAAGTCACATCACTTACAAGCGGGTGTCGGCCATTACGGGGTATTTAATGGTAAGCGCTGGGAAAGCCAGATTTATCCAGTAGTTCGCAACCACATTCAGTCAGCACTTTAACCGGGAGGAAATATGGTCGTCTATATCACTCGAAACATCATTGCCAGAATGCGTCGTAATGACGGTACGGATAATGGCTGCAGACCTCTAAATCCTGGAAAATATGAGGCTAACAAGACCAATGATGGTGCGCTGGAAATTCTTCAGGATGCTGGGGAGCCGGTCTATCTTTTACCCTTTATCTGGTGGGAGAAGATGGAGCTAGGTGATATTTTGATTGCGGCTTAATACGCAGACAACCAAAAATAATAAATAAAGAGACAGCGCATTGAACTATCAATACATCAAAACCGAACAGGCAGATTTAATTGCCACAATTCGCTTTAATCATTATGAAAAGCGTAATGCATTAAGTGAGTGCTTAATCGAAGAAATGCATCACGCCTTGGAAGAGTTCGGTAAACAGGATGTGCGCGTATTGGTTTTGCGTGCCGATAAGAAAAATAAAGTTTGGTCTGCAGGTCATGATGTGATGGAATTACCTAGATCAGAGCGGGATCCCTTGCCCGCTGATGACCCTGTTATGGTTTTGCTTCAATCTATCAGGGCGTTTAGAGCGCCAGTGATAGCCATGGTAGATGGTTCGGTATGGGGCGCTTCGACTGATTTAATTATGAGTTGCGATATTGCCATTGGTGATCACGACTCGACCTTTGCGATTACACCGGCCAAGTTGGGACTCCCTTATACCGCGAGCGGAATTTTGCATTTCATGTCACGCATGCCCTTGAACGTTGTTAAAGAGATGTTCCTGACTGCCGATCCTATAGGCGCTGATCGTGCCTTGCAGATTGGCATCCTGAATCATCTCTACGTCTCTGGTGAATTAGAGTTAAAAACTTACCAAATGGCTCGAACTATTGCTTCGCGTTCACCTCAGGCTAACTCTGTGCTCAAAGCCCAGGCACAAATGCTCTCTGATGCCGCAGTCATGAATCCCGCCGTTTTTGAACACTTGCAATCCTTGCGTAAGAATGTGTATATGGGAAGTGACTACCGAGAGGGGATTACCGCCTTCCTAGAAAAGCGCGACCCAGTATTTGGTCAGGCCAAATAAAGCGACGCCAATTACGCTCTGGCAAAAGCATAAAATAGAGCTCCAAACTATGGGGTACTATGAGCACACAAGTTAATTCAGAAGGAGTCTCAGCATCGCGGGTGTATTTGCCTGCAAATCAAACCCATCTGAATTTGCTGGCCTTTTTCATAGCGCAATTTCCCCATATACAAGCTACTGAGTGGGAGCTTCGTTTTAATGAGGGCCTTATTCTAAATATGGAAGGACAGCCTCTTAATGTGGCTGATCCATATCAACCGAATACTCATCTGATGTACTTCAGGAGACTGACTCGCGAGCCAGAGATTCCATTTGAAGAGCAGATTCTCTATCAAGATGAGCATATTCTGGTTGCAGATAAACCGCATTTCTTGCCAGTAACGCCAAGCGGACTTTACCTGCATCAAACCTTATTAAATCGACTCAAGAAAAAAATAGGCATACAAACGCTCAGTCCCATTCATCGAATTGATCGTGATACAGCGGGGCTAGTTATCTTTTCAGTTAATCCAAATGAGCGAGCTCAATACCAAAATTTATTCAGGGATAGAGCGGTCAAAAAAGTCTATGAAGCGATAGCACCATACTCTGAAGAATTAGAAAAAAAACTTCCACTGACTTATCAAAGCCGCATTCAAGAATCGGAACATTTTCTGCAAATGCAAGAAGTTGAGGGTGAGCCAAACACAGATACCTTGATTGAAATCATAGAGGCAAATAAGCCATGGGCTAAATATCGACTCACCCCTGGTAGTGGAAAAAAGCATCAACTACGTTGCCATCTCAATGCCCTCAATATCCCCATGAAGCATGATCAGATCTATCCCATTCTTACGCCTTATCAAGAATATGACTTGGATTTTTCAAGGTCACTACAGTTACTGGCATATGGGATTGAATTCCTAGACCCAATAACTGGGGAGTTAAGATCATTTAAAAGCCTTCAACAATTAAATTTTTAATGCAGCAAAGCTTTCGGCTTGGGAGCGATTCCAATACAGCTCAAATACTCTTGGCAAATTCAGGCTCGGATCTATATGTTCTGCCTTTAGTAACAGTCCAGCGGGCATTTCAGGGAGTAAGAAGGATAAAAGACGTACTTCATGCTTATTAATGCGTCGGATGATGTGAGGGGCATCAATTTCACCGGGGTGATGTAATCCAGCAGCCTCTACCAGCTCTTTTAAGGTCTTCAGGGTTTCATTGTGGAAGTTGTACACGCGCTCAGCTTTATTCGGCACTACCAATGCTTTCTGGCGCAATGGATTCTGTGTAGTGACGCCAGTAGGGCAGTTGCCCGTATTGCAAACCTGCGCCTGAATACAGCCAATGGAGAACATAAAGCCACGCGCACTATTACACCAATCGGCACCTAAAGCAAAAGCTACAGCCATATCAAAGGCGCTAATGATCTTTCCGGCACAACCAATTTTGATTTGATTTCTTAGGTTTACACCCACAAGGGTGTTATGAACCAGGCGCAGGCCTTCTTGTAGTGGTGTGCCCACGTGATTAGTAAATTCCACTGGCGATGCACCTGTCCCGCCTTCAGAGCCATCCACTACGATGAAGTCCGGATGAATGCCAGTCTCTAGCATGGCTTTGACAATGCCAAACCATTCCCATGGATGGCCAACGCAGAACTTAAAGCCAACCGGCTTACCGCCAGATAGATCACGCAACTTCTTCACAAAATGAATCAGCTCAAGCGGTGTCGAGAAAGCGCTATGCGAAGCAGGGGAGATGCAGGCTTCCCCTTCCTTGACGCCACGTGCTGCAGCTATTTCAGCCGTCACCTTAGAGCCCGGCAAGATGCCGCCATGACCAGGCTTGGCGCCTTGGCTCAATTTAATCTCGATCATCTTGACCTGAGGATCTAAAGCATTCTCCTCATATTTTTTCTCATTAAAACTACCGTCGGTATTGCGGCAGCCAAAGTAACCAGAGCCAATTTCCCAAATGAGATCGCCACCATGTATGCGGTGGTATTGAGAGATCGAGCCTTCGCCAGTGTCATGAGCAAAGCCACCCTTTTTGGCACCAAGATTTAAAGCCAAAATAGCGTTAGCACTAAGGGACCCAAAGCTCATGGCTGAGATATTAAAGATGCTGGCTGAATATTTTTGTTTGCAATCTTTGTCGCCAATCTCGACTCGGAAATCATGGCTGGGCAGGCGGGTAGGGGCTAATGATTGATTAATCCATTGGTAGCCAGGGGCCATGACATCCAGAGTGGTGCCAAAAGGAATTTGATCCGGTACAGCTTTAGCGCGTGAATAGACTAATGTGCGCTGTTCTTTTGAAAAAGGGGTTTCATCATTGTCGCCCTCGATAAAGTACTGGCGAATTTCTGGGCGGATAAATTCAAGCATGAAACGCAAATGTCCGATAACGGGGTAGTTGCGAAGAATGGCTATTTTGGTTTGCGTGATGTCATACATGCCTACAAATGACAAAAAGCCAAATAGTAGGAAGAAATTCCAAGCCTGTGTATGCAGCTGTAAAGAGGTAAAACTGGCAATAGCCCCCAGGATGCATAGAGAAAATGGAATATATCGTATGGGTAGGTATTTATTGGGGGACATGGCCGTAACGAGCTTAAATGTGGATGGTCTGAGTATACGAATTTAATACTAATACAAACAATTTGACATAAATCAAACCTAATAGCGCTTCCACAGTGATTTTTCAGTAATCCTTAAGCATTGCTGGAGTATTCTGAAGGGGTAGTTAATACTAATCATAGGAAGAATATGTCATTAAATCACGCAGTAATTTGGATCGACCATAAAGAAGCTCACGTAATGTTCTTGAGCGAAGAGGCTAGCGAGGCCGAAGTGATTCGCAGTAAAAGTACCCACACTCATCTGCATCACAATGCCAATGAAGTCGGTAGCGGTAAAGTCTCTTTAGATTCAAAATATTTACATTCAGTTATCAATGCCGTGAATGAGTCCAAAGAAATCTTGATTCTTGGGCCTGGATCTGCAAAATTAGAGCTCATCAAACACGCACACAAACATGATGCCAATATTGCAGAAAAGATTGTTGGCGTAGAAACGGTTGATCATCCTGCTGATAAAGAAATTCTTGCCTATGCACGCAAGTTTTTCTATAAAGTGGATCAAATGCTATAAATAAAGACTTCATAGGACGACACAAATGACTAAACAATTAAACAAAGAAGCTTTAGGGCAAGATGGCCTCCCAGGCCATGATTATTTTCTGGATGCGGTAAATCATATCGATCAAGCAGTAGCAAACAATACGATTGCCGCGGGCGCTGCTAAAGGTTTAGTTTTTAGCCTTGTAGAAACCTTGGGCGCTATGGTTGGTGACCCCGATCTACCGAATCATCTGAAGTCCGGTTACATGGGTGCCTTGGATCTTGCGGTTGAGTTAGAGGCGAAGCTATCTAAATAAGCTGGCTATCAAGTGCGTCTTCAGTAAGGGCAGCTTCGGTTGCCCTTATGCATTTAAAATGGCGGTCAATCGCCATTTAATCGAAGTTCATGACCAATACTCCAAAGAAACGCTTAGCAGTTGCCCCTATGATGGAGTGGACGGACCGCCATTGCCGTTCGTTTCATCGCACGCTCACTAAAGAGGCTGTTCTTTATACAGAGATGGTCACTTCTGGTACGCTCATGCATGGGGATGTGCCACGTCATTTAGATTATTCACAAGAGCAACATCCTATTGTTTTGCAATTAGGCGGCTCAGAGCCCGGCGACTTAGCAAGGTCTGCCGAACTAGCTCAACAGTGGGGTTACGATGAAATCGATCTCAATTGCGGTTGCCCCTCAGAGCGCGTGCAACGTGGTGCCTTTGGCGCCTGCTTAATGGCTGAGCCTAATTTAGTTGCAGACTGTGTGCGCTCTATGAGGGGGGCGGTTGATATTCCGATCTCCGTAAAGCATCGTCTGGGCTTGGACTCGATGGATGCCGCAAATTCTGAAGCTGATTACCAATTTGCGCTGAACTTTATTCTTGCTGTTGCCGATGCTGGTGCCAGTCAGGTAACCATTCATGCACGTAATGCAGTGCTTAAAGGTTTATCACCAAAAGAGAATCGCAGCAAACCACCGTTGCGTTATGAAGTAGCTGCAAAGCTCAGAGTAGATGCGCAGAAGCAATTTCCGAATCTCAAAGTATTGCTTAATGGTGGTTTGGAAACTAATGAACAAATTGCTGGCCACTGGGATGACTTTGATGGTTTCATGGTGGGAAGGGCTGCATATCATTTTCCTGCGTTGCTCTTAGGTTGGGATGACATGATCAACACGGATGGCGATGCTGCTGGATATCTTTTTAGTGAAACCGAGTGGCACCGCATTCAGATTGCCTTGGTTAAACAAGTGCAAGCTTGGTTTGATGAATGCCAAGCCAAAGGCAAGCCTTTTTATATTGGGGCTTTTACAAGACATATCCTCGGCTTGGCTCATGGCCGGGCGGGATCACGGTATTGGCGTCAACGTCTCTCAGATCATCACGCCTTGGCCAAAGTTCAGAGCAAGGCCGCCATCTTGGATTTCTTTATCGATGCGAGCTTATGTCTTGGGGATTGGGCGGCCTTTGAGTTCGAAAGCGCCTAATAGCGGGCCTTAAAAGGGTGTTTTTGACAGTATTTTGAGCAAAAAGCTATAATCTAGGTCTTCAGTGGCGGACGTAGCTCAGTTGGTAGAGTCCCAGATTGTGATTCTGGTTGTCGCGGGTTCGAGCCCCGTCGTTCGCCCCACAGTATTAAAGTAAAAAAGCTCCTCAACGGGAGCTTTTTTACTTTCCGCCGCCCATGTGCAGCCCATGCCGTGAAACAATAGGGAATGACTAATCCTGTTGTAGATTCCTCCGAAATTGAAATTACCCCCGATTACCAAGCGGTAATTGAGGCTATTGAGCGTCACGATCCTTACATCTTCGTTAGCGGTAAAGCGGGCACTGGAAAAACGACCCTCATCGGCTACTTACGAGAAACCATTCCCGGTAACGTTGTAGTAGTTGCACCAACAGGGGTTGCCGCGCTCCAGGTTAAAGGAGTGACCATTCATTCCTTTTTTAGGTTGCCTCCACGACTCATTTTTCCAGAAGAAGATATTAAGCCCCTGCGCGACAAGCGTCTTTATAAAGATATCCGCTTACTCATCATTGATGAGATCTCGATGGTGCGTGCGGATGTCGTGGACGCAATGGATTTGTTTCTGCGCGAGAACGGTCCGCAAAAAGGCAAGCCCTTTGGTGGCATTCAGGTAATATTTGTGGGGGATTTATTCCAGCTGCCACCAGTAGTCTCTAGTTCTGATATGCAATTCCTAGCAGAGCGTGGTTACGAAGGACCTTATTTCTTTTGTGCCATGGCCTTACATCGCAAAGACGTCACTATGGTTGAGCTCTCTAAGATCTTCCGTCAAAAGGATGAGCACTTCGCAGGCTTATTAAATCGCATTCGGATTAATCATGACATTGATGAGGCTCTTGATACTCTGAATGCCCAGTGCTATCGCAAAGATGCCGAGATAGATGAGCAGACCATCACTCTGACCACTACGAATGCACGAGCAGATCAAATAAATGGAGCAGGCTTGCGGGCAATTTCCGTTGAGGGCAAAGTCTACTCAGGTTCGTCGACTGGAAAATTTAATATTGATGAGCGTAACCTACCGTCACCTAATAATTTAGTACTTAAGGTTGGCGCCAAAGTGATGTTCACTGCAACGGATCCTGGATTTCCTAAGCGCTGGGTCAACGGTACGATCGGTGTAGTGCGTGAGTTACTGCCAGATAAGGTGAAGGTGATGGTGCAAAACGGGCCTTACGCAAATACGGTAGAGGTAACAGGCCATCAGTGGGAGTCTTATCGTTACGATCACGACATGATGTCAGGAAAGATATCTCCCAGCATCATCGGCACTTATGTTCAGATACCGCTCATGCTGGCTTGGGCTGTAACGATTCATAAGAGCCAGGGCAAAACGCTTGATAAAGTGAAAGTTGACCTCTCATCAGGAGCGTTTGCCTCGGGACAAGTCTATGTTGCCCTAAGCCGTTGTAAAACGATTGAAGGCATTTCTTTACAGAGGCCGATTGAGCCCAGAGATGTCAGTTGCGATCAGGAGATCAAGCGCTTCTATCTAAATTGCTTGCCGTCCAAGTAGGGATATATTCCCTTATTTGACGTCTGCCGAGTAATGTAAAAACATTGTTATTACTATGAATAAGAGCCATAAATCTAATGCTAAAACTAGAGCACCACTACAGGTAGCTATTCGAACTATTGGCAACTCTAAAGGCGTGGTTATCCCAAAGATTATTCTTGATCAATCTGGATTAAAGGAGATTGTTGAGATGTCGGTCGACGGAGAAAAAATTATTCTAAGTAAGCCCAAAAATACTGTGAGAGAGCATTGGGCTCAAGATGCCCAAAGCCTTGCTAAGGTTGGCGAGGATAATTTGGTGCTTGGAGATTTTGCAAACGAAGATAATGGAGATTGGGCTTGGTAAAGAGCATTGTTTCTCGTGGAGAAATTTGGCTTATCAATTCAGATCCTACGATCGGAAGTGAAATTAAAAAAACACTTCCTTGTATTGTGGTATCACCTCAAGATTTAAATGATCATTTGCGTACCATCATTGTTGCGCCTATGACTAGCAAGGGTAGACCTGCGGGCTTTCGGGTACCCATTACGCACGATGGCAAGAAGGGGCTGATTCTTTTGGATGAAATCAGAGCTGTTGATAAAGCGCGCTTGGTCAAGAAAGTGGGCAAGAGCAATCCAAAAACCCTATCTGCCAGTCTTGGTGTGCTACAAGAAGCTTTTGCTATATAGCTTCTTTATTAGAAGCCAGCCGCCAATCCATCTCTACGGTGATCACTGCCAGCAATAAAAGCAGAGTCGGCATCTTCTAAGAGTTTGGCAATTGCTTGCGCACTGCCAAAGTCCAAGCTGTTTGCTGGTTGTACAGCAACCTCATGTCCTAGCGCTTTCAATCCATCAACCACGCTCTGGGGCATTGCCGCTTCCACAGTGAGCTTGCCTACATCATCAATACGCCAACGTGGCGCATCAGAACAGGCTTGTGGATTAAGGTATTCATCTACAAAGCGCATCACGAATTGAATATGACCCTGCGGCTGCATATTGCCGCCCATCACACCAAATGCCATAGTAGGTTTGCCATCCTTAGTGAGGAAGGCGGGAAGAATGGTGTGGAAAGGGCGCTTACCTGGAGCAACTTGATTGGGGTGCCCATCTTCTAATCGGAAGCTCATGCCACGATTATGAAAAGCAATGCCACCTGGGGCGACTACTCCAGAGCCAAAGCCTTTGAAGTTGGATTGAATATAAGAAATCATCATGCCGGATTCATCGGCGGCACATAAGTAAACAGTACCGCCTGAGTGTGGGTCTCCAGGTCCATAGCTCCCAGCCATGTTGTGATCAATCATGGCTGCACGATTAGCTAAGTAATCTCTATTTAAAAGAGAGCTCACCGGCATTTGCATAGAGCGTGCATCTGAAACGTAGGCATAAACATCAGCAAACGCCATCCGCATTGCTTCAATTTGTAAATGAATCCGTTGCGCTGAGTTGGCGGGGTACTGCTTCACATTAGCTGCCTGCAAAATACCTAGGGCAATTTGAGCGGCGATACCAGATCCATTTGGCGGAATTTCATGAAGAGTGTAATCACCATAATCGAAAGCTAAAGGCTCGACCCACTCCGGCTGGTTATCGGCGAAGTCTTGCATAGTGAAGCAACCACCAGTAGCTTGCGCAAAATCCACCATACTCTGTGCAAGGGGGCCTTTATAAAAAGAGTCGCCTTCTGTAGCGGCAATTTCTTTGAGAGTTTTGGCTTGTGCGGAGTATTTCCAGATTTGTCCCGCTTGAGGTGCTTTACCATCAATTAAAAATGATTCTACAAAACCAGGTTGGTTTTTAAGGATTGGAATAGCTTCACGCCATTGACGGGCGATGACAGGTGAAACTGGAAAACCATTTTCCGCATAATCGATCGCGCGTTTAAACAATTGCGCAAAGGGCAGCTTGCCAAACTTTCTGGAGAGTTCGATCCAGCCAGCAACCATGCCTGGGACAGTAACTGTATTCCAACCAATTAAATCCATAGCCTCTTTGCCGGAAAAATACTCCGGCTTCCACGCTGCAGGGGCTCGGCCAGAAGCATTTAAGCCATGTAATTTCTTACCATCCCAAAGGATTGCAAAGCCATCTCCGCCTATGCCATTCATCGTAGGTTCAACAACTGTGAGCGTGATTGCAGTTGCAAGTGCCGCATCCACTGCGTTGCCGCCACTTTGTAGAGCTTCAATGCCAGCTTGAGTAGCCAGTGGTTGAGAGCTCGCAACGGTGTTTTTAGCTAAAACAGGGGCGCGACTACCAAAAGGAGGGGATATCAACATAAGGACTTATCTATTTAACGACTTAATCAACTTTAACATTCGCTGACTTTACTACCTTCTCCCATTTACTAGCTTCGCTTGCAGTAATTTCAGACAATTTTTCGGAGTTTGCAAACTGAGGATGAATACCTTGGGCTGCCATACGCGCTTTGAAATCTGGATTCGTAAGAATCTTACGGATTTCTTTTTCTAATTTTGCAATGATCAGTGGAGATGTTCCCTTGGGAACATAAACCGCATAAAAGTTTTCCACATCAAACTGCTTCAGGCCATCTTGTCCGAGAGTGGGAACATTGGGCATTAAAGGAGAGCGTTCTGCTGCGGCGATAGCAATCGGGCGTAGCTTGCCACTCTGAATATGGGGCAATGAAGCTGTTACGCTGTCAAACATCATGAGGGTGTTGCCCGCAATCAAATCAGGCAAAGCAAAGCTGCTGCCCTTATAAGGAATATGGGTTCCTGTTGCGCCGATACGTTGCATAAACAAAGTGGACTCTAAGTGGGAGAGGCTGCCATTACCTTGCGATGCGTAATTAAAGTCACCCTTTTTAGATTTAATAAAGGCGATGAGTTCGGGAAGGTTTTTTGCTGGAACGCTGGGGTTCACCACAATTAAATGGGGAATTGTTCCAATTAATGCCACTGGAACAAAATCTTTTTGTAAGTCAGCCGGTGGATTTTTAAATAAGGCTGAAGAAATCGATTGATTTGTCAGCGCGCTAATGTTGATAGTGTAGCCATCAGGAGCAGCTTTAGCGCCAGCTTGTAAGCCAATCATACCGCCAGCGCCCGGCTTGTTCTCCACAACGATGGATTGTCCCAATGCTTCTGCTAATGGTGCCGTCACACTTCGCGCAAAGATATCGGTAGATCCGCCTGCAGGAAAAGACACAATCGCAACAATCGGTTTTTTAGGCCAATCTGTATCGGGGGCGGCAAGAGCCAAGTTACTTAAAATCAAAAGTCCTAACGAGCCAAGGATGAGGGATTTGAAATAGCGCATTTAATGATCCGATAGTGAGATGAGTAATATAGTATTGGAAATTCAGAATCTAGTTTCAAAAAGATCAAATAGAGAAACGCATGACAACAATGAACAAAACAACCAGCGGAATTGATATGTCAGCCTATTGGCTGCCTTTCACACCAAACCGCTACTTTCAGCACCATCCGAAGATCATGCAGTCTGCCAAGGGAGCTTACTACTTTGATGATCAGGGTCGTAAGCTGTTTGATGGTTTATCTGGGCTATGGTGCTCCCCATTGGGGCATGCTGATCCACGTATTGGTGCAGCGATTCAAAAGCAGTTTGAAACCATGGACTATTGCCCTGCATTTCAGATGGCCAGTGAAACAACTTTTAGCTTAGCTAGTCGAATTGCGAAGATGGCGCCGGAGGGACTGGATAAAGTATTTTTCACCAACTCTGGTTCTGAGGCGGTTGATACTGCATTGAAGATCGCCATTGGTTATCACCGAGTAATGGGTAATGCATCCCGTATTCGACTGATTGGTCGAGATCGCGCTTATCACGGTGTTGGTATCGCCGGTATATCCGTAGGCGGCATGGTCGCCAATCGCAAAATGTTTGCCAGCATGATGATGCCCGGTGTAGATCATTTGCCACATACGTTAAATCTCTCGCAGATGGCATTCTCAAGGGGACAGCCAAAGTGGGGTGCCCATTTGGCAGAAGAATTAGAAAAGATTGTTGCTCTTCATGATGCCAATACGATTGCTGCTGTCATCATGGAACCTGTGCAAGGGTCAACCGGAGTCATAGTCCCACCGGATGGCTATTTACAAAAGATTCGTGAGATCTGTACTAAGCACGGTATTTTGCTGATCTTTGATGAGGTGATTACTGGCTTTGGGCGCTTAGGCGCAAACTTCGGTGCAGATCGTTTTGGTGTGACACCCGACATGATTACTTTTGCTAAAGGGATTACAAATGGCGTGATTCCAATGGGTGGTGTGATTGTGCGTGGAGATATTTACGACAACATTATTTCGAATGGTGGTCAAGAGCAAGCAATTGAATTTTTCCATGGCTATACCTATTCAGGGCATCCAATCCCAGCAGCTGCAGGCCATGCAGTGCTCGATATCTTCGAGTCTGATGATTTGGTCAATCGGGCTAGAGCCCTTGAACCTGTTTTAGAGGATGGACTTCATGCCCTTAAAGGTAAGTCTGGCATTTTGGATATTCGTAACTTTGGTTTATCTGGGGCTGTTGAGCTTGACCCTGTCCCTGGGAAGCCGGGTCTTCGTTCCATGAAGGTGCTGGAGGCCTGTATTGAAAGAGGCACTTTAGTAAGGGTGGCGGGTGACGCTATTGCCGTAGGGCCTCCATTTATCTCTAAGCCTGAAGAGCTCGAGTTTATGTGTAGCGTGTTAGGCGATGCTATTGATGTAGCGATGCAGATTAAATAAGCGGATTAAAGAAACAGAGATCTATCACTTGTTAAACAAGTGATAGATCACAGGAATCGCCACTGCACTGACAACGCCATTCATGCCCATCGCTAGACTGGCATATGTTCCCGCTTCAGGGTGAATGCTAAACGCACGTGATGTGCCGATGCCATGTGCACCGATGCCAATGGCAAAACCTCTTTGCCACCAAGCTTTCATACCCAATGCATTCAATACAAAGGGTGCCAAAATAGCGCCTAGTATTCCGGTACTTACTGCAAAGATGGCTGTCAAGGTAGGTGAGACGCCAATACGCTCTGCGATACCCATGGCAATTGGTGCGGTAACAGATTTTGGATACATGGCACCAGAGATGCTGGAGTCTGCCCCAAGCACAGTAGCAATACCTACCGCACTAATGATTGACACCAAACCGCCTGTGCAGAGCGAAGCAATCAAGGGGAGTGATCTCCCCTTAAGACTGCCCAATCCTCTGTAGATGGGAATGGCTAAAGATACCGTCGCCGATCCCAATAGAAAGTGAATAAACTGAGCGCCCTCAAAATAAGTCGAGTAGGGCATTTCAATAAATTGAATCGTGCTTGCCACAATCAAAATGGCAATTGCTACTGGATTGGCTAATGGATTCTGATGACTGGCCTTATAAATACTGAGGCCAATTTGATAAGCCGCCAGCGTAATGAACAAGGCAAAAAGCGGGCTACCTGATAAGTAAACCCAAATCTCGACGATGGAGTGCTTTTCACTCATGAGATTCTTTCTTGCTCAATAAACGAGCGACTAACGCGCTAGAGGCAATGGTGAGGATAACGCTACCAATGAGGGCGCTAATAATGGCCCATGCATTTGCCTTGAGTTGCGGCAGGAAAAGCACCACGCCAACGGCAGCTGGAACAAAGAGAAGCCCAAGGTACTGACTAAAGCCATCACCCACCATGGCTAAATCGGAATTAATCCCCTTGCGTAAAACCAGCCACAGTACTAGGAGAACCAATCCAATGACAGGACCAGGTAGCGTCGGCAAAAGGAACTTAGAAACGAGTTCGCCCAAGCTTTGAAAGAGAAGGATTTGTACGAGACCAAAAATCATGCTTTATCTTACTGCCCATTAATTTATGTTGCATAGCAATATATTAATTCTTAGTTAAGATAAGCACACGATAAAAAGGGGTAATGAACTCACCCCTGACACCATAAAAAGAATTTACAGGAGAGCACTAATGGCTGAATTGAATGTCAATGGCAAAAAATACAAGGTGGACGTAGATCCAGAAACCCCATTGCTTTGGGTAATCCGCGAACAGGTTGGATTAACCGGCACTAAGTATGGATGTGGAGTGGGTCAATGCGGCGCATGCACAGTGTTATTCGAGGGTCAGGCTATTCGTAGTTGCTCAATTCCTGTAAGTGCAGCTGAAGGTAAAAAAATTGAGACCATTGAAAGCTTGGAGAAGAGCGGTCAGCTTTCTAAAGTTCAAAAAGCGTGGGTAGATAATCAAGTGCCTCAGTGCGGTTACTGTCAGTCTGGCATGGTGATGGCAACCACAGCCTTGTTAATAAATAATCCAAAGCCTACCGATGCGCAGATCGATGAATCCATTACTAATATCTGCCGCTGTGGCACATTCCAGCAAGTGCGCGCAGCGATTCATGCTGCTAGCAAGGCTTAAGGGGAAAGACATGACTACAAATACAAATACTTCCCGTCGCCATTTTGTTATTGGCTCTAGTGCAATTGCCACTGGCTTAGCCATTGGGCTCGATCTCTCTTTCATGTCTGCTGCAAATGCAGCCATGGGCACTGGCACCACTGCTATGACGCCATTAGCTACACCAGAAATTGGTATTTGGGTGGTAGTAAAGCCAAATGATGATGTTGTCGTGCGCATTGTTCGTTCCGAAATGGGGCAGGGCACGATCACAGGTTTAGCGCAGTTAGTTGCAGAAGAATTGCAATGCGATTGGAAAAAAGTGTCTTATGACTATCCATCACCTGGCGAGAATTTAAAGCGTAAGCTGGCATGGGGCAGCTACTCAACTGGTGGCAGTCGCGGTATTCGCACCTCTGAACAATATGTTCGTAAAGGTGGAGCTGCTGCGCGCATGATGTTGATTCAGGCTGCAGCCAACCAGTGGAATGTTCCTGCTTCTGAATGCGTTGCAAAAGATAGCGTGATTACCCATACACCGTCTGGCAAAAAAACGACTTTCGGTAAAGTATCTGTAGCAGCATCACAGTTGGAAGTGCCAAAAGACGTCCCATTGAAGGATCCCAAAGAATGGACCTTGATTGGTAAGCCTGTCAATCGTATCGACGGTGTTTCTGACAAAGTGACTGGTCGACAGGTCTATGCAATTGACTTGAAGATGCCAGGCATGCTGGTAGCTAATATTAAAGAGTCCCCAGTATTTGGCGGCAAAGTGAAAAGCTACGATGCAGCTAAAGCGCAGAGTATGAGAGGCGTGAAGAAAGTAGTTCAGGTCGGTGACTCAGCGGTAGCAGTTGTCGCTGAAACATTTTGGCAGGCTAAAACCGCTTTAGACCAAGTGAATATCGTTTGGGATAGTGGGTCCAACGCCAACGTCTCCAGCGCTTCTATTAAGAAGATGTTGGAAGCGGGTTTGAACGCTGATGATGCTTTTGTACATAACATCAATGGTGATGTCAAAGCAGCGATGTCTGGTGCATCTAAGAAATTAGAAGCTACTTATTTCTACCCATTCTTAAATCATGCCACCTTAGAGCCGCAAACAGCGACTGCAAAGTGGACTGCCGACTCTTGTGAGGCTTGGGTTCCAACTCAAGACGGTGAAGCTTCATTGGCAGCTGTTATTGCTGCATCTGGACTTCCTGCGGAAAAATGTAATGTTTATAAGGTAAACCTTGGTGGTGGCTTTGGTCGTCGTGGCGCTTTCCAGGATTACACAACACAAGCGGTCAATATTGCCAAGCAAATGCCAGGCACTCCTATTAAGTTGATTTGGACTCGTGAAGAGGATATGACCCAGGGTCGCTACCATCCCATCATGATGTGTAAGATGACTGCAGCAATCGATGACAAGCAAAACGTCACTGGTATTAATATGCGCCTATCAGGTCAATCTATTTTGGCTGCGGTGCGTCCGGCGGTAGTTGCCGCAAACAAAGGTAAAGATCCTTTGACCTTCCAGGGTCTTGAGGACAGCGGGGAGCATGGTATTACTTACAGCTTCCCTAATATCACTATTGATCATGCGATGCGTAATACTCATGTGCCACCAGGATTCTGGCGTGGTGTGAACGTCAACCAAAACGCAATCTTTATTGAAACGTTTATGGATGAGTTGGCTGAAGCAACCGGCATGGATGCAGTAGAGTTCCGTCGCAAACATATGGAAAAATATCCACGTGCAGTTGCAGTATTGAATGCAGTGGCTGATGGTATCGGCTGGACTAAGCCAGCTGCCCCAGGCGTCTATCGTGGTGTTGCGCAAATGCGCTCATTCGGTAGTTACGTTGCTGCGGCCTGTGAGCTATCGGTTAAGAACGGCAATGAAGTGAAGATTCATCGCATTGTTGCTGCTACCGATCCGGGCTATGCAGTAAACCCTGCGCAAATTGCCCGTCAAGTGTCCGGCTCCTTTGTCTTCGGCCTATCCGCTTTATTCGAAGAAGAGATCACGATTGAAAATGGTGCTGTTGTTCAGAAGAACTTTGATACCTTTAACTCAATCCGCCTCTATCAGATGCCGAAAGTCGAAACCATCATCATTCAAGGTGGTGGCAAAGACTGGGGTGGGGTGGGTGAACCAACGATTGCGGTGGCTGCACCAGCTGTTCTCAATGCCATTTATCGTGCGACAGGTAAACGCTTGCGCACCGTGCCTTTGAAAAACAGCGGCATCAAGTTGGTTTAAGAGCTAGCTCACAGTGAAGTTGTGTCGATGAGAAAGAGGATTGCACTAGCGTTTTTATGGCTAGTCATCCTCAATCTGAATGCTGTGCATGCTCAAGTAATTACGGGGGATTCGATTTTCGAATCCCTTTCTTCTGAGGTAGGCAATCCAGCCCGTGGCAGGGTAATCGTGGCAAGTCGTCAAAAGGGCTTGTGTTTGTTGTGTCATAGCGGCCCCTTTCCGGAAGAACGCTTTCAAGGGAACTTAGCTCCCGAATTAAAGTCAAGCGTAGCGAGGTTAAATGCACCTCAATTAAGAGCCCGTATCGTAAATGCAGCGCATTTCAATCTACAAACGATCATGCCAGCCTACTATCAAACAAGCCATCTCAATCGTGTAGCCTCTAAATTTGTTGATCAAACCATATTGAGTGGCCAAGAGATCGAAGACGTGATTGCTTTCTTAATGACTTTGAATAATCAAAACTAACTGTAACCAAGATGAAAAATATTATTTACCAGCATCGCCGAAAATGGCTTAAGCAGGTTCAGGGTCTTGGGCTCATGACCCTTGGCTTGCTAGCAAGTCCTTTAACAGCCTTTGCTAAAAAAGAGGATGCAAATGAAGCCATTAAAAAAATTGTTGGTGGCGCCACTCTTCGGGAGGGTAAGGTTACTCTAACTATTCCTCCGCTGGTGGAGAACGGCAATCTAGTGGTTTTGAAGGTCAGCGTAGATAGTCCGATGACTGCCAATGATTACGTTAAGACCATATATGTGATTGCCGAGGGTAATCCTTTACCCAATATCTTTACTGCGTACCTTACCCCTCGCTCAGGAACTGCCAATATTACGACTCGCGTCCGTTTAGCTGATAGTCAGAAGGTATGGGCTATTGCGCAAATGAGTAATGGTAGTTTTTGGCAAGGTTCTGCTGAAACTTTGGTAACCCTTTCAGCATGTACGGAGATGGTATGAGTAAAACTTCCCGTACATCCATTACGATGCCGGCGACGGCAAAAAAAGATTCCATTATTGAGATTCGCGCAATTGCGCAGCATGATATGGAGTCTGGTTTTCGATATAGCGAGGGCGGTAAGCCCATTCCGCGCGACATCATTCGTACCTTTACCTGCACCTACAACACCGTGGAAGTCTTTAAAGCGGATTTCTATTCAGGGATTGGGGCTAATCCCTTGATCATCTTTACTACTATCGCTGTTGAGTCTGGAACCCTGGAGTTCAGATGGGTTGGGGATGATGGGTACGAGGCGATAAACCAGTCTCACATTACTGTTTCGTGAATAAGCAGACATCTCTTTTTCTTAGCAGTATTTATCTCATGCTTGCTAACTTCACATGCATGGGGATAGCCAAAGCGGTGCCGCCATCACAGCAATCTAGTTATGAATTAATGTCTGGCGAGAACAAGGCGATGCAGGATGACCCCTCACTCAATCCAGCAATGTTTTGGGTTGGTGATGGAGAAAGCCTGTGGCAACAAAAGCTTGGCCCAAAAAATAATTCTTGTAGCACCTGTCATGGAGATGCAAAAAAATCCATGCGTGGTGTAGCTACGCAATATCCTAAAGTCATCAAAGGCAAACTCCAAACACTGGAAGGTCAGATCAATCAGTGTCGCGTCAGCGCTCAATCAGCTCCCGCCCTAGTCTACGAGAGCAAAGATCTCTTAGCCTTAACTGCCTTTATTGCGTTTCAGTCCAAGGGCATGCCAATTGCAGTTAATGAAAACTCTACTAACGCATCTTTCTTAAAAAAGGGAAGGCAAACTTTTAATGAGCGTATGGGGCAGCTGAATTTATCTTGTGCGCAATGTCATGAGGATAGAGCAGGTCTAAAGCTTGGTGGCAGCCTGATACCGCAAGGGCATCCCAATGCCTATCCGATATATCGCTTAGAGTGGCAAACTCTAGGGTCATTACAAAGGCGCCTACGGAACTGCATGAGCGGTGTACGGGCGCAACAATTTGAATATGGTTCGCCAGAGATGGCGCAGTTAGAGTTGTTTCTAATGTGGCGAGCTAGAGGTCTACCCCTAGAATCTCCAGGGGTGAGGCCGTAGTAAAGGTCCTTCCTCAGTTAATCAGAAAAGACTACTGAAGTCGCTCCATTAATAAGGACGCGATCGTGTAGGTAGTAACGCAAAGCTCTTGAGAGAACGGCGCGCTCTAAATCTCGACCCTTTCGTACCAAATCATCTGGTGTGTCGCCATGGGTAACGCGAGTTACGTCTTGTTCGATGATCGGACCTTCATCCAGATCGCTGGTCACAAAATGGGCGGTAGCTCCAATCAGTTTGATACCGCGCGCATGTGCTTGGTGATAAGGCTTGGCACCCTTAAAACTAGGTAGGAATGAATGATGTACGTTAATACAGCGGCCAGATAGCTTGGTCGATAAATCATCGGACAAGATTTGCATGTAGCGCGCCAAAATCACCATATCAACCTTAGACTCGGCAACGATTTCTAGAAGCCTGGCTTCTTGTGCCGGCTTGGTTTCAGGTGTGACTGGTAAGTGGTAGAAGGGAATATCTGCAAAATCGATGCTGGCGTAGACGTCACGAGGATGATTAGAGACGATACCGCAGATGATCATTGGCAATTCACCAATGCGCCAGCGATAGAGAAGGTCAACCAGGCAATGGTCTAACTTGGAAGCCATGATTAATACGCGCTTAAGATCCTTTACGGCACGTAGCTCCCAAGTGAGCTCAAAACGCTTTGCAATTTCCACAAAGCCCGCTCTGAGCGACTCTACATTCGCAGGACAGCTAAAGCTGACGCGCATAAAAAAGCGCTTTGACGCTTTGTCATCAAACTGTTGAGCCTCTTCAATATCACCCCCCAGTTCAAATATGTAAGTAGAGACCGCGGCAACAATGCCAGGCTTATTGGGGCAGGTGAGGGTGAGGTAATAGTTTTCAGTGATCATATGAAATTGTTAGTGGAATGCTTATAAGGTGTAATTTTAGTCTGTTATCCCCTGGTTGGGGGTGGGTGGCAGAGTTATTGCTGGGCGGATTTTTGAATCGTATCCGCAGGACCCAATAAGGGCTCGCTATTGTCAGTAATCGTTGGCAGGACAACTTCAATGCAGATAGGTTTTGAGTCAATCACATTAAAGAAGCTGCATTCCTTCTTGGTAGCAGCAGATGCAGCGTGTTCCAAAGGGGACTTGCCTGTGGCTGCAGTTGATGCAAGGCTAACTGCTGTTCCAGGATTGGCTACAGCAGCAGTTCCAACAGCGCTGGCAGCTGCCGTACTGGAACTACTTAAAGCGGCTAAAGGCGCAGCGCATCCGCTAATAAAAAAAACCGATATCCCTAAGACGGCTAGGACAATCGCTTTCAGCGTTAATAAACCTGTTTTACTTTGTCCGGCAAGCAACGTTAAAGACTCCGGCTGGCCAAGATCCATTCTCAATAGGCTCAAAAGAGCTATCTGGAGTTTTTTGTTCTTCTACTACTTTGCCTTTGCCCATATTCCCGGAAAAGACTTTAAATTCGATAGGGCGATACTTCGTGGCGCTGCAATCAAATTCGTTAAGGCCAATAAGGGAGTTTGCAGTCTCTTTAGTTTTTGGATTTTGTCCCGGTTTTTTGAAATCCAATAAAGACATAATTTGTACTTTATCGCCTTGCTTTTGAATCGTAGCTGCGTCTACGTAAAGAGTGAAAGCATCAGGTTTGCCGATCTCTTGCCATTCTGCAAATGCGTTGGGAGAGCAAATTATGGTGGTGGCTAGAACAAGCAGAGAAGATAATTTTTTCATGAAAGGCCCTTTAAAATTTCTGGTCACAATAATCACATTTTACCTGCCATGAATGGCAGTCGTGGGATTTTTAGCATTTATCGAAATGCTTATTTATTCATCAATTCAAGCTGTCGACCAGTCTTTTCTGGCTTCATCTGCAGCGGGAGATATTCATTATTGGCCCACAAAGAGTTCATATTGCGATAGAGCTTGCTTTGCACCCATCCAGATTGGCCTGTCTGATATACAAAGAGTGATTTCTCCAAATCGGATAAATCATAGACTGTCCGTAAGCTTGGAGCCTGAAGTGTTTCATAGGGATTATTGGATTGCATCAGCTCAAGTCGTCCCACATTGACAGAAAAGCTATCCCCAGGGAAGGGGGTTTTGATATTAAATAAACCTCCCAGTAGCGGCACCTTGCTAAATGGACGATGCTCAGAGACGGCGATATGCGCTTTGCCCCAGGCCCAAGATTTAGGATCGCTGCCATACTCCTTGCTTAAGTAATCCAGGGCTTTATCAAGCGCCTGATTGGAGGACTCCTGACAGGATTCAACCTTCTCAGTTTTTGGATCGTCACACCAGGGACTGTTAGGGTTTTTCACTTGCTGTATTAGTGGAGCGCGATAGTTACGTGCCCCATAATTTTCAGTAAATAGGTAACTCAATCTAGAGAAGAGATTGCGCGTTAATTGGTCCGCCCAGGCGTTGAAAATAAGTGCGCCTGCGCTATCTACTTTCATATTGCCATCAAAACTTTTACCAATCTCCATTGCTTGCGCGCTTAAGGGATGAGAGCTTTGGCTGGCCTTAAATAGTTCTAATAGGGGTGTTGCCCCAAGCGATAGGGTATCGCCTTGCATGATTTTCATATCATCAGCCGAATGGGTGTCCTTAGATTTGATGAGATCAACTATGCGGTCATAACGGGTTGGTAAGTCCCAGTCGCCCGTTAAAGGGTTGGGATCATTAGCCACAATAATTTTTTGATTGGCGGTCGCTATCCAACCTTGCTCTGGGTTGTTGCTGGAGGGGAGTTGTTCAAATGGGACATAGCCATTCCAGTCATACTGACGTTCCCAGCCAGGAGCTGGCGCTACCCCATAAAGCCCCTGGTGCAGAATTCTTTTGGGAGCCACTCCCGCCGCCTGATAAGCAATATTACCTTCTGTATCTGCCATCACCACGTTTTGCATCGGGGCATAATTTTTTCGTAGAGCTTGTTTAAATTGATCAAGATCAGCTGCACGATTCATATCCATCAAGCCAGCAACTGATTGGTTTTCAAGATCGAGTGCTGTCCAGCGCAAGGCAAGAGCAAAGCGATCCGTATCAATCGTACGTTTGGCCTTTGCATAGGAATCAGAGATAACGGGACCATGTCGAGTTTCTTTTACCAAGAAAGTCAACGATGGAGATCCTTTGATATCAATAATCTCTTGATGCACTTTGAATGGAAGTGGTCCATCAGGACCTCGATACATGCCCGGATTCTTTGAATCAATTTGCTCAATGTATAAATCTTGAACGTCAGGCCCGGTATTAGTAAAACTCCATGCAAACTTATCCGTTCTACCCAAAACCACTGCAGGTATTCCAGGGAGGGTGCCACCGATGACATTTAAACCAGGGGCTTCAAGGTGGGCGAAGTACCAGACAGCCGGAGCGGAAAGTCCCAGATGGGGATCATTGGCCAATAAGGGCTTGCCAGAAGTACTGAGCTTGCCGCTCAAGGCCCAGTTATTGGAGCCGATACCATCTCTTGCTCCCATTTGATCTAACTGGCTCAATTCGGTTGCAGGCAAATTCTGAGGCCTGCTTTCTGCTGGACCAGGAGAGGGGTGAAAGACCTTCAACTCTCTATAGAGCTTGGAAAAATCAACATTGCTGACGGGCTCATCATTTTCATATGGCTGAATCACTTCCCATACTTGTTTGGTGCTCAGGAATTGTGAGAGCTCAAGTCTTTGTAACTCTTTCTGCCAATTTCCACCTAAGTCATAAGCCATCATCAGCATCCAAGCTACGCTATCTGTTGGTGACCAATGGCCTGGTTTTGAACCTGTTAAGAAATACTCCACTGGGAGAGCCCAGCCTAATTGCGCATTACCAGCATTGACACCATCGGCATAGGCTTGTAGTAGACGCTTGGCAGAAACGGGGTAACGATCAAATTGGCGTTCAGCTGCACGCTTGATGCCGAGGGTGCGCACAAAGCGATCAATTTTTACGGTGTCATTACCCAATATTTCTGAAAGTCGACCGCTCGCAATACGTCGATTCATTTCCATTTGCCAGGAGCGTTCACTAGCATGTAGGTAGCCTAAAGCAAAATAGGCATCTGCTTGGCTTTTTGCATTGATATGAGGAATGTCAGACGCATCAAAGGTAATGGCAACAGAATCACCCAGACTTTTAATTGCACGTTTGCCGGAGATATTGGATTGGGCAGAGTATAAATAGGCAAGAGTGCCTGCTAGGCCGGCTATGAGACATAGCCCTATAAGCCATATTCCAGAGCGCAAAAGCTTGCCTAGCCCCGATGATTTTTCCGGTAAATTCATGGATGTATTTTAGATGTTTTATATAGCACACCCTTGGATTGCGGTGAAAAAGGGACTCCAGCGTCGTATAAGTGGCTTGCGTGCTAAAATTTCGCTTGTCTTGACTTATTTAGCACGGCTTTATTGTTGATGCGAGCCCGAGTGGTGAAATCGGTAGACACAGCAGATTTAAAATCTGCCGACTCAAAAAAGTCGTGCCGGTTCGATTCCGGCCTCGGGCACCAAAGACACTTCTACCTCGTTTATGAATTTACCTAAACTTCTCATTTGCTCAAGCTTGATCTTTTCATCCCTTGCGTGGGGCGTTGACGTTCTCGAATTTAATTGCAAGCGCACAGAAAAAGGCTACACCGAAGAGTATGGGATGAAAATGACTCTTGCTTCGGGCGCCCAAAAGGCCAAGATCTTTTTAGATGATCGTGACCTAGATCAGTCAGATATGTATGGAACACAAGTTGTCAGGAGCATCACCTTGGCGCGACCCAATATTTTGATATTGATAGAAGCAAATTTTCAGCCTGAAGAAATTATGGGAGTTTCGTATTCTGCAGGCAATGTCATCACTAATATTACGCTTGACCCAGTAACCGGCAAGCTCAAGAAGGTCGAGAAAATACAGGGTGGTATCTTGGGTGCAACTATAGGAAGCGGCACCCACACTAGTGAAGAGACTTGTTTTCCCTCGAAAGCGCCATACAGGGCTAAGTAACGCTTAGTTCGGCTCTGTTACAAATCCGAGTTTTGTTAAGCCAGCGCGGCGCGATGCAGCCAACACCTGCGCAACATATTCATACTTCACGGATTTGTCAGCTCGCAGATTAATTTCTGGTTGAGGATCTTTCTGGGCGGCTTTTTCAGCATAGCCATCAAAGGTCTTTAAATCGATCGGAGTACTATTCCAAAAGATTTGACCATTAGCATCGATTGAAAGCTGCACTGACTCAGGTTTTACTTCGTTGCGTACGCTATTGGCCTTAGGAAGTTCTACCTTCACTGCCTGCTGAATCACCGGTAGTGTGATGATGAAAATAATCAACAACACCAACATGATGTCCACCATCGGCGTCATATTGATTTCCGACATGATGTTATCGTCATTTTGGTCGTCTTGGATATGAAAAGACATGACTATTCTCCGGAGTTAACGCGGGCACCAGTAACGAAGTAGGCTAATAGATCATTGCCAAAGCGATTGAGGTCAGCAACAAATAATTTATTGGCGCGATTAATGGCGTTAAAACTCAATACGGCAGGGATAGCAACCGCAAGACCAAGTGCAGTCATGATGAGCGCTTCGCCAATGGGGCCAGCCACTTGATCCAGTTGCGCGCTTCCTGAGCTGCTGATGGCAATCAGGGCATGATAGATGCCCCAAACAGTGCCAAACAAACCAATAAATGGAGCGATTGCGCCAGTAGATCCTAAAAAGGTCAAGCCCTTTTGTAATCCGGCCGCAATGCTGTCAACACTATTTTTAAGGCTTCTTGCCATCCACTCAGAGTAGTTTAGTGTTTGCAGTAATTCACGGTGGTTGGTCGATTGACTTTGATGATGCGCAGATGCTTTAGTCGCAGACTTGGCAATTTGATAGTAAGGATTGGCAGCATGATTGCTAAATGCTTGTAAGCCTTGATCAAATGAAGTGGCACGCCAGAATTGCTCAAGTTCAGGCTTGAGTTTGCGTAGATTACGTAAATCCCAAAGTCGAGTGAGCAAAATGACCCAAGTCACAATAGAGCAGATGAGCAGGGCAATTGCTACAAATCGTGTAATCACATCGCCTTCAAGCCAGAGATTTGCAATGCCAAATGGTGTATTCATATTGATTAATTCTTGAGATTAAATTTGATTAAAAGATTGGTGGAAATTCTTTGGGGCGAACCATTTACTAAAAAAGGTTTAAAGCGATAACGTTTGCCAATATCAGTTGCAGCGCGATCAAGCCTAGGAAAAGTGCTTGATTGCAGCAATGCCACATCTTCTACGTTACCAGTTTCATCGATGATCAACCGCACTACAACTGCACCTTGTTCGCCAGAGCGTTTAGAGAACGAAGGATAGTAAGCGTCAGCATCAGGCTGATAAACCACAACTAGTTTACCAATGTCGGTCTGAATCGGCGTGCCGCTAGCACCCCCACTGGTTGCAGGGGCAACAGCAGCGTTTTGGGTCTGCGATTGAGATGGCGACTGAGACTCAGACTTGCTCTGTGCTTGGTTTTGCTGTGGCGTCTGCTGTGCTTGAGTCGGACTGGGTTTATCCGAAGACTTCTCTTTTGGTTTTTCTTTAACTACTTTTTTCTGCTCTTTAGTCTTTGGCGGAGCAGCGGCTGGTGGCTGCTGGACTGTGGATGCCTCGGGGCTCACCAAATTTGCCATGACGCGCTCATCATCCATTTGCGGCGGGCGCTGACTAAAGTGCAAAAACTCAAGTGCAGGCAGGGCGTGTAATAAAACTACAATGCCAATAATGATGCGTTCTGTTTTATTGAACGGTAGAAAGGCATCTAATTTATTGAGAAAGGTGCTCATCTCATTTCACCCAAGATGCGTGCTTCAACTGCATGAGAAGTTAAGTCAGCAGACATTAAATCTTGCGCCATCATCAATAGCGATTCTTCATTTTTACTGCTCAGGAATAGTACCGCTCCATGCTGCACGGTAGGAATCACCTCTTGCAGATTCTCAAGCTGCCTTTTGAGTTGTCTAACTACAGCCTCACTGGTGTCAATCAGCGTAATGGATTCACCAAGGAGCTTACGAATCCCTTTTCTTAAAAAAGGGTAGTGCGTGCAGCCTAGCACCAAGGTATCTGCACCTGCATCTTGAATCGGCTCAAGATGTTTAGCCAACAGCTCCAAGGTTTCTTCGCTATCCGCATTGCCAGACTCGATTAAAGGAACCAGTCCTGCGCCAGCTTGTCTAATGAACTGACAATCATTTGGAAGGGTATTTAATAATGCATTGAACTTATCGCTCTTGAGAGTCGTCTCAGTAGCGAGGACACCAACAATATTGTTTTGCGATTGCATGGCTGCTGGCTTAATGCCTGGCTCAACACCAATAATAGGAATAGAAAGCGTTTCCCGAATTTGCTTTATCGCTTCAGCAGTTGCAGTATTGCAAGCAACTACGATAGCGTCGCATCCTTTGCTGGCTAGATAGCCGCAAAGGGTGAGGCTGCGTTTGGCAATCCAGTCGCTCGATTTTTCGCCGTAAGGCGCGTTGGCTGAGTCAGCAAGATAAATATAGTCATGCTGGGGCAGCTGACGCAGAGCCTCATCCAATACGGATAAGCCTCCAACGCCAGAATCAAATACCCCTATGAGTGCCAAAGTTGACCGTGCTTACTCTGTAATGAAGTTGTTAGGGTGTTAAGCAATCTTGACTGGAATGCCAGCAATCTTCGCTTGCCATTCGTGTGGACCTTCGTTGTGCATAGAGATGCCCTCCGAATTCACCGCAACGGTTACTGGCATGTCTTTGACATCGAACTCGTAAATCGCTTCCATACCCAAATCAGCAAAGCCAACTACTTTAGAAGTTTGAATGGCCTTGGACACTAAGTAGGCAGCGCCACCAACAGCCATTAAATAGGCTGACTTATGTTTCTTGATAGCTTCAATCGCTTCAGGTCCACGCTCAGCTTTACCAATCATGGAGATCAAGCCAGTTTTGGCAAGCATCATCTCAGTAAATTTATCCATACGAGTTGCGGTAGTGGGGCCTGCTGGGCCAACTGCCTCCTCACGTACTGGATCCACTGGGCCAACGTAATAGATTACGCGGTTTTTAAAGCTCACTGGCAATTCTTCACCTTTAGCGAGCATGTCTTGAATGCGCTTATGAGCGGCGTCACGACCAGTCAAAATCTTGCCGTTCAGTAATAGTGTTTCGCCTAGTTTCCAACCAGCCACTTCTTCAGCAGTGAGGGTGTCTAAATTCACGCGCTTGGATTTTTGAACATCTGGTGTCCAGGTGACATCTGGCCAATCTGAGAGTGAAGGTGCTTCGAGTTTTGCAGGGCCATCGCCATGTAAATGGAAATGAATATGACGAGTCGCCGCGCAATTCGGAATCATGGCTACTGGCAATGAAGCAGCATGCGTTGGGTAATCCAAGATCTTGATATCGAGCACAGTGGCTAAACCACCAAGGCCTTGAGCACCGATGCCAAGTTTGTTTACTTTTTCATAGAGCTCAAGTCGTAGTTCATCAACGCGATTTTGAGGTCCACGCTCAATGAGCTCTTGAATATCAACAGGACCCATCAAGGCTTCTTTGGCCATTAGCATGGCTTTTTCTGGTGTGCCGCCAATACCAATGCCGAGGATGCCAGGAGGGCACCAGCCTGCGCCCATGGTAGGCACGGTCTTCAGAACCCAATCCACGATTGAATCTGAAGGATTTAGCATGACCATCTTGGCTTTGTTTTCAGAGCCACCACCCTTAGCCGCGCAAATGACTTCAACATCATCGCCCGGGACGATTTCGTAATGGATCACAGCAGGGGTGTTATCGCCAGTATTTTTGCGTTTGCCTGCTGGATCCGTTAGAACGGATGCGCGCAACATATTGTCTGGATTGAGGTAGGCGCGACGCACGCCTTCGTTCACCATGTCGGAAACACTCATAGTGGCATCTGACCATTGAACGTTCATACCAATTTTTAAGAAAACAACCGCAATACCAGTGTCTTGGCACATGGGGCGGTGACCTTCTGCACACATCCGGCTATTGGTCAGAATTTGCGCAATAGCATCCTTGGCCGCCTCACCTTGCTCTAATTCATAAGCCTTGCCCATGGCGGTAATAAAGTCCTTGGGATGGTAGTAGGAAATGAATTGAAATGCGTCCGCAACGCTTTGAATCAGGTCGTTTTGTTTGATATTGGTCATGGTTATCTGCTTATTTCCACATTATTAGTAAGGTTTGCCCTATTTTAAGGGTTTGCCATAGAGCAAATCCCAAGTGTTTTCACTTATCTTCTAAGGTCTTGAGACTCTAAATATGCCATTTTGCGACATTTTCTCGCATTTGTTGTTGATTTTAGATTATTGATTATTAGATAGAGGGCTGTGAAGCATGGAACCATTAAAGCAAGAAAACCGCGTTTTTAACCCACCTGCAGACTTTGTAAAGAGTGCGGCAATTCCAGGTATGGAGGCTTATAACAAGCTCTGTGCTGAAGCCAATTCAGATTACGACGGTTTCTGGGGTCGCCTTGCTAAAGAGAACCTCTATTGGAAAAAGCCATTTACAAAGGTTTTAGATGAATCCAAAGCGCCTTTCTATAAATGGTTTGAAGATGGCACAACTAATGCTTCATATAACTGTTTAGATCGCCAAGTTGAGGCCGGGTTGGGTGACAAGACTGCCATCATTTTTGAAGCCGATGACGGTACCGTTACTAAAGTCACTTATAAAGAAATGCTTGAGCGCGTTTGCAAAATGGCGAATGCGCTGCGCAACATGGGAGTTAAGTCTGGCGACAGCGTCATTATTTATATGGCAATGACGATTGAAGGCATTGTTGCTATGCAGGCATGCGCGCGTATCGGCGCAATCCACTCGGTAGTGTTCGGTGGATTTTCTGCTCAAGCTTTGCGTGATCGCGTCATGGACGTCGGTGCGGTTGCAGTGATTACTGCTGATGGACAGTTCCGCGGCGGTAAAGCATTGCCACTAAAAGCAATTTGTGACGAAGCGCTCTCTACTGGTGAGTGTCCTAAGGTCAAGCATGTGATCGTAAGCAAGCGTACTGGCACTGATGTCACTATGCAGGCTGGTCGCGACGTTTGGATGCAAGAGATCGTTGCGAATGAGGCAACGACATGCGAGCCAGAGTGGGTTAGCGCCGAGCATCCATTATTTATTCTTTACACATCTGGCTCAACCGGTAAGCCAAAGGGTGTGCAGCACTCTACTGGTGGATACCTCTTGTGGGCTATTCTCACAATGAAGTGGACCTTTGACATTAAGCCTAATGATGTGTTCTGGTGTACTGCTGACATTGGTTGGGTAACAGGCCACTCTTACATTACGTATGGCCCACTCGCAGTCGGCGCTACGGAGATCGTATTTGAAGGTGTGCCAACATATCCAAATGCTGGTCGTTTTTGGGACATGATCCAAAAACATAAAGCATCTATCTTCTATACCGCACCAACCGCGATTCGTTCATTGATTAAAGCATCCAGCAACGATGAAGCAGTGCATCCAAAAAGCTATGACTTATCCTCACTGCGTCTCTTGGGTTCTGTAGGTGAGCCAATTAATCCAGAAGCCTGGATGTGGTACTACGAGCATGTTGGTAATTCCAACTGCCCAATTGCAGATACTTTCTGGCAAACCGAAACAGGTGGTCACATGATTTCACCGTTGCCAGGTGCTACACCCATGATTCCAGGTTCATGCACATTGCCATTGCCAGGTATTCAGGCAGCGATTGTGGATGAGGCTGGTGTTGATGTTCCTAACGGCCAGGGCGGTATCTTAGTTGTGAAGCGTCCATGGCCTTCGATGATTCGTACGATTTGGAATGATGCTGATCGTTTCGTGAAGTCTTATTTCCCAGAAGAGTTGGGTGGCACTTTGTATCTAGCAGGTGACGGCGCAATCCGTAATAAAGATACTGGCTACTTCACCATTACCGGTCGTATCGATGACGTGTTGAACGTTTCCGGTCACCGCATGGGCACGATGGAAATCGAATCTTGCTTGGTGGCTAATCCATTGGTTGCTGAAGCTGCAGTGGTGGGTCGTCCAGATGAGTTGACCGGCGAAGCCATTTGCGTCTTCGTAGTTCTCAAAGGTGGTCGTCCAACTGGAGAAGAGGCTAAGAAGGTTGCTACTGAATTGCGTAACTGGGTTGGCAAAGAAATCGGCCCAATCGCTAAACCGAAGGATGTTCGTTTCGGTGACAACTTGCCTAAGACCCGCTCCGGTAAGATCATGCGCCGTCTCTTACGTGTAATTGCTAAGGGCGAAGAGGTTACTCAAGACACCTCAACCCTGGAAAATCCCCACATCTTGGATCAGCTCAAAGAGTCTCTGTAAGCCATCTTTATATCTATTTGAGGCAAAGCCCTTCCGGCAATCGTATAATTCATGGCTGTACGGAAGGGTGGATGAGCGGTTTAAGTCACACGCCTGGAAAGCGTGCGTAGGTTAATAGCCTACCGCGGGTTCGAATCCCGCCTCTTCCGCCAGTAGTGCCCTGAGAGCCCCTATCCATGGGGCTCTTTCTTTTTGAGGGCTTTCTACCCACCACTCTACCCACCAGCAAAACATAGTCTAGATTTGGATTGAATTGGATCCAGATGGATAGGAAACTTCCCTGCAACGCATGGCAAGATACGCATAGATATCAAAGGAAGGCAGGTTCTCGGCACCTTTAATGGCTGGAACATCCCCATAGCTCAAAAAAGCAGTTTCGAGCCTCTCAGGGCCTATAAATGCGTTAATGGGGGATTGAAGAAAGTCGTCCACAACCTTCTTACATGCTTCGATTGCGTCATCAAGCTTGCCAAACTCCCCAATGCTTACCCAGGGGCTCGGCTTACTCCCTCTGAAGTCGCTGTAAACATCAACGCTAAACGGTTTTGATAAGTGCATTACTTCCATGGCTACCCCTGAGTTTTTTGGCTGGATTGTTAGCTTAACCTTAGGGGATGCCCATGTTTCAATTGGTGAATTGTGTTGGCGACAATCGAACTAATGACCATATTTTGTCTTAAATACAGATACTTGCAAGAGGCCAAAAAGGTTCGAATTTAGCTGACTATCTCCAAAAATACCCCCATTTGTACTCCCTGCCTGTTATTGGCAGTTTTACTTGGGGTATAAGATTTAGCTAGATAGACTTTAAACAAATTATGCGAAGAATCCCAGACGACAACCTAGCGTACCCAGTTCTTATAACTGCCGGGATATCTTGTGGATCAGGTTTCTATATCAACTCAGATCAATCAATATATTTAGTTACCGCTAGGCACGTTCTTATTAATAAGGACACAAACACTTTCTTCTCAAAGGCAATCGAGCTTACCTCGTATTCAAAGAATTTAAAGGACCCCGTTTCAAACATACTTTCGATAGATCTTGCTTTGATTGAGAGCTACGGCTTATTAAAATCTGATTTAAGTCTTGATGTATTGGTTATGAAGATAGGTGATGTAGATTCAAATACCTTCATGTTTTCAACCACTTCGGGAGTTGCTGTAAAGCAAGTATCTCAGCTGGGGATTATTGGGGTACAACTTGAAAATATAAAGCACTACTCCGATATCCTTATTGCAAACGATGTTTTTGTATTTGGTTATCCAGTCTCAATTGGGCTGCAGCATCTTCCGCAATTTGACTATTCCCGGCCACTACTTCGCGCAGGAATTATTGCTGGAATTAATGATGCGCTTAGATCGATTGTTCTTGATTGCCCCGTATATCCTGGAAATAGTGGTGGACCAGTAGTTGAAGTAGAGCAGGATGGGTTCGAGTATCGTTACAAAATTATTGGAGTTGTAATTGAATATGTGCCGGCAATTGCGCAAGTCGTTGGATCAACATCATCGGGGGCAATAGTTAACTCTGGTTATTCTATTGCTGCTTCTATGGACCGAATCTTAGAGTTGATATTAGAGATTAAGTAAGAAAAAAATTAGACATTAGCAAACATGCTGGTTTTAATAATGACATCGCCCTCTATTCCAGCTTCAATTAGTTGAACTGCTTTCCTTTGAATTATCTGTCTATTTGCCTCAAAAACAGCAACTAAGTTCGGATTGTTATTTGCGCCAAAATGATCTTGAAGCGTTTCTTGGCTAACTATGATTCTTTTGCGTTTCCCTTCAACTATTGCGTTAAAACACACAGACATAGTTATTGGATCAAATATGGAGTTTGGCAAAAATTGAATATTCATATCACTTCCTTATTGGTTGATTACCAACCCTTGATGCTAGGTGCTTGAATAACCTGAGGGGGTGTTCCAATTGTCGTATTTGGTGGAGTTGTAATCGGTGCTTGGATATTTCCTTGATATTGACCCTGAGGCCCATAGAAATTTGTTTGGTTGCCTTGCACTTGAGCTGACCCCTGAAATGCTCCAGTTGCACTGTAAGAGTTAGACACTCCATTGGGAGAGGTTTGTATATAACCCTTGTATTCACCGTTAGGGCCATAAATAGCCTGACTATGGGCAAACCCCGAAATGAGCAGTGCGACTAAAAAAAATTGATACTTCATTAATTTTCCCCTGTTGTGTCAACTTAAGTGTATGCCTATAAAGGCTCAGATAGTGAGCCTGGTATGCAAACCCTAAAAATGCCAGTAAATGACTGATTTCCTTATATTATTAGGGGACATATATAACTTTTGGCATTTTTGAATGAGCAAGAAATCCCTTAGCGAACGAGATATTTGTACGAAATTCATTACGCCAGCCATTCTTGGCGCAGGCTGGGATTTGCATACTCAAATTCGCGAGGAATTAAGTTTTACTAAAGGCCGCATTATTGTCCGCGGCAAATTACATACCCGCGGACAGCAAAAGCGCGCAGATTACGTCCTTTATTACAAATCCAATATTCCCATCGCTGTAATCGAGGCCAAAGAAAACAACCTCAGTGTTGGCGCGGGAATGCAGCAAGCACTTGATTACGCGGAAACGCTGGATGTTCCTTTTGTCTTTAGCTCAAATGGCGATGCATTCTTAATGCATGATCGAACTGGCCAGGCGGATAAGGTAGAGCAAGAGCTTTCTTTGGACGCATTCCCGTCGCCAGAAGAGCTATGGGCGCGTTATTGCAGATGGAAGGGTGTTGATACCCCTGAGGCAAAAAATACCGTAGAAATGCCTTATTACGACGATGGCACTGGGCGCGCTCCTAGGTATTACCAAGTCAATGCAGTCAACAGAACAATCGAAGCTGTAGCCAATGGTGCCAATCGTATTCTGCTGGTAATGGCTACCGGTACCGGGAAGACGTACACAGCTTTTCAGATCATCTGGCGCTTATGGAAGTCTGGCACAAAGAAACGCATTCTATTTTTAGCTGATCGCAACATCCTGGTAGATCAAACCAAGAATAATGACTTCAAGCCATTTGGCGCTGCAATGACTAAGATCAGCAAACGTCAGATTGATAAGAGCTACGAAATTTACTTATCCCTCTACCAGGCTGTTACTGGTAACGATGAAGAAAAAAACATTTACAAACAGTTCTCGCCAGACTTCTTTGATCTGATCGTGATTGATGAGTGTCATCGCGGCAGCGCCTCTGAGGATTCAGCTTGGCGTGAAATCTTGGATTACTTTTCTTCTGCCACACACATTGGCTTAACAGCTACACCAAAAGAAACCAAAGAAATATCAAGCATTACTTACTTTGGTGACCCTGTTTATAGCTACTCACTAAAGCAAGGAATTGAAGATGGTTTCCTTGCCCCGTATAAAGTCATTCGTATTGATATCGATAGAGATCTCCAAGGCTGGAGACCTAGCGCTGGACAGGTAGATAAACGTGGTCAATTAATCGAGGATCGCATCTACAACCAGAACGACATGGATCGAACCCTGGTCTTAGAAAAGCGTACAGAGCTAGTTGCAAAGAAAATCACTGAGTTCTTAACGGCTACTGATCCATTTGCTAAGACTATCGTATTTTGTGATGACATTGATCACGCAGAGCGCATGCGTCAAGCCTTGGTTAATTTAAATCCAGAGCGAGTCAAAGAAAATCGTAAATACGTTATGCGCATTACCGGTGATGAGCAAGAAGGTAAAGCTGAGCTTGATAACTTCATTAACCCAGAAGAACGTTACCCAGTAATTGCTACAACCTCTAAGCTAATGACTACTGGTGTAGATGCGCAAACCTGCAAGCTAGTTGTGCTTGATCAACATATCAAGTCCATGACGGAATTCAAGCAGATGATTGGGCGCGGCACCCGAATTAACGAAGATTACGACAAGTACTGGTTCACCATCATGGACTTTAAAAAGGCTACTGAGCTTTTTGCCGATGAAGCATTTGATGGTCCGCCAATTGTTATCTATGAGCCTGGGGTTGATGATCCCCCGGTTCCTCCGGTGGAGCCGCCAACGCCTCCCGGAGTTGAGCCGCCCGTTCCTCCAGAACCCCCTGGCTTTCCTCCTGGACCAGAGGGTGTGAGAGCTAAATACTTTGTGGGTGATGTAGAGGTTCAGGTTATTGCCGAGCGGGTTCAGTATTACGGACCCGAAGGCAAGTTGATTACAGAGTCCTTAAAGGACTACACCCGTAAAGCAGTGCGAAAAGACTATTCAACGCTGGATCAATTTCTAAAGAGATGGACTTCTGCAGAACGTAAGGCTGCAGTTATTAAAGAGCTAGAAGAGCATGGCCTTTTACTAGAGGCATTGGCGATCGAAGTTAATAAAGACTGCGATGCTTTCGATTTAATTTGCCATGTAGCATTTGACCAGCCTGCACTCACTCGTAGGGAGCGTGCAGATCAAGTCAAAAAGCGTAACTACTTCACCAAGTATGGCGAACAGGCTCGCAAGGTTCTTGAGGCCTTACTAGAAAAATACGCAGACACTGGCATCGAGAATATTGACGATATCAAGATTCTGACCCTAGACCCATTTAGTAAAATGGGCACAGCCAGCGAACTTGTATCAGCCTTTGGCGGTAAGCCAGGCTATATAGCTGCATTGCATGAGCTAGAAAACCAGCTCTACGCCTAAAATTCATAGCAACACCCCAATAGATAGGCATTACCACTTATGAGTATTAGTTCAACTATTAAATCAATCCAAGACATCATGCGCAAAGACGTGGGTGTTGATGGTGATGCCCAGCGTTTGAGTCAATTGGTGTGGATGCTTTTCCTGAAGATCTTTGATGATCGTGAGAGCGAGTGGGAATTGCTTCAGGATAAATACAAGTCTCCGCTCCCTGAAAAGTATCGCTGGAGAAATTGGGCGGCTAATGCTGAAGGCATGACTGGCGATGAGCTAAAGCAATTTCTGGACAATGATCTATTCCCAGCACTTCAAAACCTAGAGGCTAAAGGCGGGGATCAACGTGCTTACGTTATTCGCTCGGTATTTGAGGATGCTTATAACTATATGAAGTCCGGGCAGTTGATTCGCCAGGTGATTAATAAGATTCAAGAGGGCGTGGATTTCAACAAAGCCCAAGAGCGCCATCTGTTTGGCGACATGTATGAGCAGCTTCTGAGAGATCTCCAAGCAGCCGGTAATGCAGGCGAGTTCTATACCCCAAGAGCTGTAACTGAATTCATGGTGCAGATGGTTAATCCGCGTCTTGGTGAAAAGGTAATGGACCCAGCCTGCGGAACGGGTGGATTCTTATCATGCTCAATTGAACACATCAGAAAACAAGATGTCAAAACACTAGAAGATGAGGCGCAACTGCAAGGAAGCATCTTCGGTATTGAGAAAAAACCAATGCCACACTTGCTTTGCACAACCAACATGATTCTTCATGGTATTGACGTGCCAAGTAATATTCGTCATGACAACACGTTAGCAAGGCCGCTCATTAGCTGGGGTCCATCAGAGAGAGTAGATGTAGTGGTAACCAACCCGCCATTTGGTGGAATGGAAGAGGATGGAATTGAAACCAACTTTCCAGCAGCCTTCAGAACAAGGGAAACAGCTGATCTTTTTCTGGTGCTCATTATGCAGATGCTTAAACCCGGTGGGCGCGCTGCAGTTGTTCTGCCAGACGGTTTCTTATTTGGCGAAGGCATTAAGACTCGCATTAAGGAAAGGCTTTTGGAAGAATGTAATCTTCATACGATTGTTCGGCTTCCTAACAGTGTATTTAGCCCCTACACCAGCATCAAGACCAATCTTTTATTCTTTACGAAGGGGGCGCCAACAAAAGATATCTGGTTTTACGAGCACTCTTTGCCATTAAATGTAAAAGCATATAACAAAACAAAGCCTATGAAGCTCCAGGAGTTTGACGTAGAAAAGGCATGGTGGGGTTTTGAGAAGGATGACTTTAGGACGCGCATAGCAGGCTCAGCAAGTTGGAAAATCAATATTGAAGAGATTAAAGCTAAAAACTTTAATCTTGATTTTAAAAATCCACACATAAGAGGGGTTGAGGTAAGAAATCCGGAGGAGATGTTGTTGGTTTATAGATCATTAAGAGATGATATAAAAAACCTCGGGGAGGAGCTTAAGTCTTATCTTAAAAAGGCATTTGATGGCTCTCGTGGCTTTAGTGACATGCAGCAATTTTTGCTTGAGCACTTAGATGTATGGATTCAGGCGAGTGAAGAGGTAAGAAATAGCAAAGGTCCTGCAACCTTTAATTCTGGTGCAGTTTATGGCATTTCAAAATTACGTGAATTAATCCTTGATCTTGCGGTTAGCGGAAGGTTGGTAGATGGTGACAGTGAGTCAAATGCCGCATACCAACTATATTTGAAGTTAACAGAGAAAAAAATCAATTCAATAAAGGGGAGATCTAAAAGCCTGCCTGAATTAGATGACTCTGAGTCACTCCCACATCTTGCGAGAAATTGGGTTAGGACGCGATTAGGCGAGATTGCCGAAAAAATTACCGATGGTTCACATAATCCGCCTAAAGATAATGGCTCCGGGATTCCAATGCTAAGCAGTCAAAATGTTAATTTTGGTTCAATTAATTTTGATGCGCCATCGAGGTACATTGCGCCTGAAGAGTATGCAGCTGAAAATACTAGAACTAAAATTCAAGCAGGCGATCTTTTGCTGACAATTGTTGGCTCAATTGGTAGGGCGGCTGTTGTGCCAAAGAATGCCCCTAAGTTTGCTTTGCAGCGGAGTGTGGCAGTGATTAAAACAGGTCTCAATCCAGACTTTCTACGCTTACTGCTGGGAGCGCCATTTTGGATGAACTTCTACCTTGAGAATGGTAAGGGGACCGCTCAAAAAGGTATTTACTTGCGGCAATTAGCAATGATGCCCATAGTCTTCCCATCACTTATGGAGCAAGATCGAATCATTCTGGCTGTGAATGAGCTGATGGAACTATGTGACAAGCTTGAAATGAAAATTAAGAGTTTAAATGTCCTTCGCCAGGAAATTGCTGATGAAATTATTTTGATTAATCTATCTTGAGATTCATGAAGATAATTATCTACTGCGCCAATATCTATTAGTTATCGCTTGGTAAATTTTTGCTAGCTCGGTTTCGACCTTATAACCTTTTTCTCGCAAGATTTACACCTCCATGAAATTGTTTGTCTGCCGCTGCTTCGGGATACTCGTTTGATTTGTTCTTCAAGGGGGGTTAGTCGACCGCAGCCTGGACAAGTTTTTGGTTCTATTTTAGTGGGCATGGTTTAGAGAGTCGAATTTCAATTCGCAGAAATTAGTTAAGTTTTTGAATATAAAAAATGCACGGATTTTCTCTTTTTACTTTGAGCATGACTAAGTTTAGCTTTTTATGGAAGGTGACTGTGTTCATAATGCAGTCACCCCTTCGTGTGACTGCATTATCAAATTTTCCGATGCTCCGCTTTGTCCTTAATAAACGTCTGAACTTGCTCAAACGTCCAAAAGGATGACCTACCAATTTTGATCGGTTTTGGAAATTCACCTTTCTGCACCATGAGCCAAAACTTGGATTTAGAAATCGGCATCATTTTCAGAATTTGAGGAATGCGCATTAAGGTCACGTTCATATCTCTAGATGTGATGTCATTCATGATCATTTCCTTAGCGGGCGCGTTTTACATTTTTACGATAAACCTGCAAAGCCATCTTTGCAGAACTCATTCTTGTGTATCCATACGAGCGATACAAGCTGTATAAGCGAATTGCCATCATTAAATTTAATCTCCATTTATGTTTTGTTATGAATCGTTTTTGTGTGCTGCTGAAGTGCAATGTAGTCAATGAAATTTTGGTGGTCAATCAAATGTCAATACCCACTTTGAAGACGCATATTAATTTTTGACTACAAAAAAATATTTATTCATAGAAGTGACACAAGCCATATAAATAAATGGCTACAGCCTTGTCAGAAGATTCTGATAGCGCAAAGAGGTTGGTGGACACGCGTAGATCAATAAACACTTCAGATAAAGAAAATCATTCTCACGAATATCTCAAACATGGATGACAGCGAATTGATGAATAAATAAATTAAAGAAAAATACAGAAAAAACGCGTTTGACGATACGCTTTCCGATTGTTAGATTCATCCCTTGCAAAAAATATTGCGCGCAAGAAAAAGAACTACACGGAGACAGATTGAGATGAATTACTACGAGCACCACATTGGAGATTACGCAGAAGCGACTGCGCATCTTACATTCATAGAGGACGCAACCTACAGTCGCCTCATCAGAAAGTACTACGCCACAGAAAAACCGTTACCTATCGAAATCAAGTTAGTACAAAGATTGATCAACGCACGATCAAAAGAGGAAAAAAATGCAGTTGTCTCGATCCTCAATGAATTTTTTACCCTTACTGATGATGGCTGGAGACAAGAGCGCTGTGACCATGAAATTGCCCGCTTCAAAGACAAACAACTTAAAGCCAGGCGTAGTGCAGAAGGGAGGTGGCAATCATTTCCATCGGACGAATCTCAACCCGAAATCACCCCCAATAAAGGATGCGAACGCAATGCGAACGCAATGCGAACGCATTGCTCACCAGACACCAAACACCAGTCACCAGTAACCAATCTCCATACACCAGGCAAACAAAACAATGGGGGTGAAAAGGAAAAAATTCCCCAAGGACCACCCATTCCAGCTGACGAAGAAAAAGTTTTTCAGGGGCGTATTGAAAAATATAAAAGCTTTGCAACCATGATCAGCAAGGAGGGCAGAGCTATAGCCGTAGATGACTACCGCATTCGGGACATCGTCAATCTCGGGGTAACGGAAGCCGAGGTGGCAGAGGCTATCGCGACAGCAAAGGAAACCCGAATGAAAATCTCAAACCCAACCCCGATCAATGCAGGATATGTCTTGGCCATTCTCAAGGGGGCGCGAAAAAAACTGGAAACCCCCAAAGCCGATGAAGACGCTTGGTGGAAATCCAATGAGGGCGTAGACGCCAAAGGCAGGGAGCTCTCGATGAAGGCCCAAGGCTCTGAAAGCTACGATTCCTTCAAAACCCGAATATTTGCCGAACTACGTAAACGCCAGGAAACCATGGAGAAGTCCAATGCAAACTAATCAAGCCATTGCGGGCGTGATTGATCGTCTAGACATGGAGGACTTCCCCATTGGATCAAAAGTGAAGACCCCAAGCGGGCGCGTAGGCACCGTGGTCAAACATCGCGGAGCTCAAAGCCGGCATGACTTATTCCAAAGAATCATCATTGAGTTTGATGAGCCCATTGGTGATTCAGTCGCATTGCAACCCCATCTTTTGACCTTGATCTAAAACCCATGATTGAAAACAATCAAAAGAAATCAAAGAAACCGGTACCAAGCAAAAGTAAGGGAGGGGCAAGACCTGGAGCTGGCCGCAAGGAGGGTAGTCTAACCAAGCGTACTCGTGAGATTGCTGAGGTAGCTGCTGCCCAGGGCATCACGCCCTTAGAAGTCATGATGAGTACGATGATGGCGCTTTACAAGGAGGCGGGTAATTGCAGTCGTGATCATCATGACCATGGTGATAAGGCTAACGAGCATGATGATGGTCATACCGCCATGATCACGGAGAATCGCATCAAGTTACTGAACATGGCCGCGACTATTGCCAGACATGCTGCGCCGTATTTGCACCCACGTCTATCTGCAATAGAGCACACCGGAAAAGATGGTGCACCTCTACAAAGTGGGGTCTTGGTGGTACCTAGTGCCATGAGTATGGATGAGTGGGAGCAAGCTGCCCAGCCAAAACACTAGCCCATGAAAACCATCTGGGCACCATTGCCTGGTAGTCAGACCCTGTTCCTGACATGCCCCGTATATGAGGTACTTCTTGAAGGCACCAGAGGAGGAGGCAAGACCGATACCTTGCTCATGAGCTATGCCCAACACGTAGGAAGAGGCTTCGGGGATCATTGGCGAGGTACCTTATTCCGTCTAACCTATCCTCAATTGGCTGACGTAGTGGCCAAAAGCAAGCGCTGGTTCTATCAAATCTTCCCGGGCGCCAAGTTCAATGAATCTGACTATGTGTGGAAGTGGCCCACTGGAGAGATGCTGTACTTTCGATATGGGGCTAATGAAGACGACTACTGGAATTACCATGGCCACGAATACCCTTGGTTAGGATTTGAGGAGCTCACCAACTGGCGAAACCTCTCTTTTTACGAAGCAATGCATTCCACTTGCCGGTCATCCCATCCTGGAATGCCAAGGATGGTGAGGGCAACATGCAATCCATTTGGGGTAGGGCATGCATCTGTAAAGGAAAGATTTCAGATTGGGGCAATACCCGCTGGACAGATTATTCGACAAGAAGGTACGCTACCAAGGGTTCGAATACATTCAACGATTTATGAGAATACTCACCTACTCAGAAATGATCCCAACTACCTCATGAGCCTAGAGTCGCTAAGCGATCCAAATAGGCGTAGAGCGTGGCTAGAGGGTGATTGGGACATCCACGTGGGAAGTTTCTTGGAAGGCGTGTGGCAGCCTTCTAAACACGTTGTAGAACCCTTCGCAATTCCACCGACATGGAAGGTCTGGCGATCCATGGATTGGGGCTATGCCAGACCTTATGCCGTGTATTGGTTTGCCTTATCAAATGATGGAGTCTATTACCTATGGAGGGAGCTCTATGGGTATGGAGATAAAGAAAACACCGGCACAAGAGAAGATGCAACAGTAGTAGCCGAGAAGATCAAAAAGATCGAGATACACGATCAACGCCTCGGATATGAATACCGCATGAACTTAGCCGACCCATCCATCTTCTCGAAGATAGGGGCAGAGCGATCAATAGGCCAAATCTTCAGAGATAAAGGGGTGAAATGGACTGAGGCCTACAACGCCCCTAGAAGCAGAGTCAACGGCGCTCAAGAAATTATTCGCCTATTAGCTGAGGGAAGATTAAAAGTATTTAACAATTGCAAGCATTGGCTTAGAACTATCCCTCAGTTACCGCCAGATTCACTCAATCCCGAAGACGTAGACACAGATGCTGAAGATCACGCTTGGGATGCTACTAGGTATGGGGTAATGCGAGCTCGGAAGGTTCAAATTCTCATTTAATAAATAACGCCATAGTATCCCTAGGGCCTCAAACCATTACTGAGTCAACAAAATCTAAAATACCCTTGATAAATATAACTACCCATGCCAAATAGCTGCGTACCTGGCGTAATATTTACGTCAATGATCCAGTGATGCTTCTGCTGGGTAGTCTTTTAGATCAACTCAGGTGGAAATAATTTTGTCCGTTATTTTAGGAGATGTATATGGAATGGATTTTTAAAAACAAAGACTGGCTTTTTAGTGGAGTTGCTATTGCGATACCACTTGCAGTTATAGGCTGGTTTTTTTCAGGCCGAGGAAATAAACAAGCTCAAAAAAGCGGGGATAACTCGACAAATATACAGGTCGGTGGAAATTTAAAAATAGGCAATAAAGCTGATGATCAATAGTCAAAACCAAACGGGAGGAGATAGTTCTACCAATATCCAAGCCCAAAATATGGTTGTGCATGTTGGGATTGATGAAAAGCGTGCGCGAGAAATCTACCAAGAAATGAACTTGCAATTAAGAAGTGATTACTCTCAAGAGGCGCTAAATGTCGCAAATTCTAGAGTCATAGAGTTCGAAAGTAGGCTAATGCCTAAAATGGCTCAAGTCGAAGGGGCATTAGAGGCCTTTGCAGATCCTAGCTTTCAACTACTTCTTGTTGAGGCTCAAAAAACAGCAGCCTCTACTGAAAGGCCGGCGGATTATGATCTTCTATCCGAATTACTGGTGCATAGATTTCAGAAGGGTAACAATCGTATTTCACGCGCAGGCATTAGTCTTGCTGTAGAAATTGTAGATAAAGTTTCGGATGAGGCGCTCCTGGGTTTGACTTTAATCCATGCGGTAAATACCTTTATGCCAACTAGCGGAGATATTCATGAGGGCTTAAATGTTTTGAATGATTTATTTGGAAAACTGTTTTATGGGGAGCTTCCGATAGGTCATGATTGGCTGGACCACTTAGATATATTGACTGCAATCCGCTTGAATCAATTTGGGAGTTTAAAAAAGATAAAGCAGTATTACCCTGAAAGCCTGCCTGGCTACGTTGATGTAGGCATTAAAAAAGATTCGGATGATTACGATAAGGCGGTTGAAATACTTAAAAAGAATGCTCTACCAATTAATATTTTGGTTGAGCATGCACTAAATAATAATTTTCTTAGGCTTTCCATACGAAGCATTAATAGTATTGATGAGGTTACTCTGACTAATATTCATATTGGTAATGACGGAAATTTAATTCATGTCCAATCTAAGCTCTCAGAGGAGCAAAAACGAGCAATTAATTCTATATATGAACTTTACGTTATAGACGACAATATTAGACAAAATAATATAAGCATATTAATGGCTGAGTGGGATAAAAGACCTAGTCTTCAAACTCTTGGAGAATGGTGGGATAACATTGTCAGCGGTTGTACTGTGACTTCAGTGGGGAAAGTGCTCGCACATTCTAATGCTCAAAGGTGTGACAAGAATTTACCGCCGCTTGACTAAAAATGTAATCTAGAGAAATTTATTTATTCAAAATAAATTCGTACCCCTAATCTTGTGGACTTATAACTAATGAGTGCCCCAAGACTCCAGAGCCCTTCAGCAAAAATGGATCGCCCGCATCACTCATGCGCGCGCTCACTGGGCAACATTTCATAAGCGCGTAAGACACAACCGCAATACAGTAGCCGGCTTTAACTGGAATGCCGACCCGACTGGCAAAGACTTCTACAGCCTAAGAGCCAACCTCATACACGGCACCATCTCTGCAGTTCTCCCTAACGTCTATGCACGTAACCCAGAGATTTCAACAACACCCACCCACTCGGGCGCGGACATCAAGCTCTTCTGTAAAACACTAGAGAAGGTCACCAATAGAGCGCTGGAGCATGCCCAACTCAAGAATCGAGCCAAGTCCACTGTAAGGGCGGCGCTTACCTGTAGCTTTGGCATTCTGAAGGTGATGTACCAAAGAGACCCAAGCAAGGATGCGTATATCCAGGGTCGCATCAATGATGCCCAAGAAAACCTCTTGGCCATTCATGAACTAGAGAAGGACCTTCATGACAATGATCAAGTCCATCATCATGATGCCAAGAGGGCAGAGCTAGAGGAGCTCATCAAGTCGCTTCGGGAGCAATCAGAAGTCCAATCCGCTGAAGGCTTAGTAATCGACAGAGTCCTTACAGAGAACCTGCTCATCGACCCCTCAATCTGTGAGTTCTGGGATTACACCGACGCTGACTGGATCTGCCAAATCATTCCCATGAAGCGCGGCCAAGCGGAAGCCCTCTACAAAAAGAACTTAGCCAGTGCCAAGATTTACCAACCCGGCCAAGGCGAGCCATCCCATAGGAAAGCCAAACGCTTAGCCTCGATGCAAATGAATGCTGGTTCAGGCTTAGTGACTGATGATCAACAAATAGCAGTCCTAGAGATCTGGGATAGAGCTACCCAACGTGTTTACACCATGGTAGAGGGCGCAACGGAATGGCTACGTGAACCTTATTCACCACCAAGAGCCGGAGAGCGCTGGTACCCATTCTTCTTATTGCCTTACCAAGTAGTTGATGGTCAATTCGTTGGCCCAAGCCTGGTTGATCTGACTGAGCGCTTGCAAGATGAACATAACGAGGCAAGAGATCGATTCAATCAACACAGAGATCTCTGCATACCAGGATGGGTCGCATCAGCCGATATCAATGAAAAGACCATTAAGAAGCACTCAGACTCACGCTTTGGCGAGATCACGATTGTCGACACAGAAGGCAAACCCCTTAACCAAGTCATCATTCCTCGGGGTCACCCCAAGATCGATCCGATCGTCTATGACACCAGCGCAGTGCGTTATGACTGGGAGCAAGTTACAGGTCTTCAAGATGCTGCGCGCTCTACAGTGGTCAGACCCAAGACAGCAACCGAAGCCAACATTCTGCAAAGAGCCTTATCAGGGCGCGTATTTGAATTCAAGGACCAGATAGAAGATTGGCTACAAGAGATTGCCCAATATAGCGCCCAGGTACTTTTACAAGAACTGACCAAGGAGCAAGTAGAACGCTACATGGGGCCGCCAAGTACTAAGACCACCATGGTCAATGGCGAACTAGTCATGACTATGGAGAAAACCTATGACTGGCCAGAACTCACCAAAGACCGAATCTTTGACATGGTTGATCTACGTATCAGGGCAGGCACTACCGGCGCACCAGATGGCATAGAGGACAAAGAAAGCTGGCTCAAGGTCTTACCCATGATTACGAATCTATCAATTCAGATGCAAAACCTACAAGCCAGAGGAATGGATTACGAACATATCCGTAATCTCCTACACGAGACCCTCTTGCGATATGACGATCGTATCGATTCAAATCTATTTATACCGAATGTAGAAAAGCAAACGGAGGGATGGTCACGCGATGACGATCCAAACTTAGGAATGAATTGGTTTTCTGAGCGAAGGCAAAAGACAAACGCTGAAATGCATTACAGCAGCAACTTATTAAAAGAGGAGACAGGCAATGACGCAAGTAGCAAATGAAGTAGAAGGCTTTAAATCGGAGGTACTAAGCAAGGGTGGCTCAATTCAAAGGGAGCAGAATAGGGAGGCCAAGAAAGAGCGCGAGCGGCTTGAAAAAGAAGCTTATGAGAAGCACGCGGCCGAAAGTGCTGCAAGGCGCAATAAGGCAAGGGAAGAGCGTGCGCTTGAATTGATTGCGCAAGCAAAAGCCAGGCAAGAAGCCGCTCAATTAGATAAGGAGCGTAGCGCTCAGATACAACAAACACAAAAGGCGGAACGTAAGAGTCAGAGCCGGAGCCAAGCAGCCAACTTACTAGATGATCTAAGTAAGACCCCTAATGCATCTCTTGCCAAGTTATCTGAGGATATTGATGAGGGCGAAGTATTGGAGGAGGAGTCCGAAGCTCTATCGCCCGAGTCTATATTTAGGCCTGTAAAGGGCGAAGTGCATGTGCCAGCCTTTATGCCTGCTACAGAGGTTACGGCGCCACTACAAGCCCATGACCTTGGTGAAATATTGCCTGCACCAGTCGCCATTACCGTCGATACACTTCCGAAAGCTGAATTTCAAACTGAAACAGCTGAAGATCTAATTAGGCGGGCTTTGAACCCCGGACCCTCGGATTCGAGTCCCGATGCCGATCCTAGTGTTAATGCAGAAGTCTCTAGTGGCATCAAATCAAGGCGAGGGTGTGAACGTATTCAGAAAGTGATTAACGAAAAACGTGATCTAGAAAAGCAGGTTGTTGATTTGCAATCTATGGTAGCCACACTTCAGGATGCAGTTCGTAAATATGAAATAGAGGGCAAGCTTGTAGGTAATGTGATGACTATCGCCGCTAGTCAGAAAAAACCTTCCGAATTGGTCACAGAAGCGAAGCTGCAAATGCTGAAGTTCTTAAATACCCGCTCAGATGAAATTGATCACACCGATAAGGCGATCTGCTTTAGCAAATACATGTCAGACCCTTTCTACATGCAAGTCTTTGTGCAGAGCAATCAGCCAGAGCAGTGGCAGACCATGATTGAGTCCATCTATGAGGCGATTGGAAGGCCGGAGCCTAGTTTTGGAGGCATTAAGCCTATGGCAACCCATAGCCCTCAGCCTATACGGGCGCGAACCTCAACCCTAGGCACGCCATTGGCCAGCGCAGGCAATCCCATGGATCGAATTGCTCAGCATCTAGGGAATATGGGGATATAGATAGCTGTGAATTACATGCCACTTAAAACTAGTGGCATGTAGACATAAATGTCTTTAGACACCCAAATCGCCTCATTTTGTCTACAAAACAGCCGATATAGTCATTTTTCGTCAACAAATTAGCTTATATCGTGAGGATCAAGCAATTGATGCTGCGAGGGGTTGTCTGTAAATGCGTTACAAGCCTTCATTTTTTCCCAAAGATTTGGGAAGTTCGAATAATCAAATCCAGCGGTCCAGCGCCATGCACGAGTCATGGATCGAATGAAGGGGCTGGGATCATTGTTTTGAGACAGCGCTTTTAATGGCAGCAAATAATCCTCACGATAAGCCGTGGGAATAATAATGCGAGAGGCGGAGTGTTGAGTTAAGTAGGCATTCATCGTGAGGCGCGCCGTTCGGCCATTGCCATCCATGAACGGGTGCACTTCAGTAACCACAAACATCGCCATCAATGCGCGCGCAAATGGATCTTCTAGTAAAGCGATGCGCTTGAATCCTTCCCGCAAAGTGCCTTTAACAAGCTCGGGGTGAACAAAAATGGTATTTCCTGCTTGGTTACTTTGCTCTTTCCATTCGCCTGGATTTTTATCTGGGCGACTAGAGAGTATTTGTAGGTTGCATTGCAAAAGCCACGCTAAGAAATCATCTTCATCTTTTGGGGGCTTAGAGCGAAAGGGCTGCTCCATGATTGCTTTAAAGGTGCCCAATACATCATGCGAATCTTCATTTCGTTTTGGAATCATCTTCCCATCGAAAATAATCTCGGAAGCCTCTTCGACGGTGAATGTAGTGCCTTCAATGTAGTTCGAAAAGTAGGATTCAAAGAATGCGAAATTAAAGGCGCTTCTACCAGTTTTTGCCTGATCTTCAATGATGGGAAAAGGTTTTCTTAATGCAGAAAACAAAGTTTCGAAGATCTCAATGCGATCAGGATCATAAGGTTTACCAGCTGCGCGCGCTAATGCATCAGCTGCCCTTAAAGAGCGAGCCTTACCAGTTTGCATTAAGGCCGAAACAATCGTGTTCAGTGTTTTAAATTGAACCTCTAGACCTAATTGGGGGGCAATTGCTTTAGCGTCATCTCGTAGTGCATTGAGCTTATGTTCACCACGAATGGTGCATAGCTTACTCAAATAAGACTCAACCCAAGGGCGACCCATAGTGCGAAGATCTGAGCCTTTGCGGCTATAGAGATTCTCTAGCAGCCGCCTGGCCTCTGAGGATATAAAGAGTTTTCCATACGGGGTATCGTTTAGCGAATCTTTGTGCGATTGAACTGCAGGAGGACCTGGCAAGATATTTAGAGTCAACCCTGGAAATGCTATTTGACGTGCTCTATTGCCAGATACCAAAAATATATTCCCACTATCATCCGGTTTGCAAAGGTGAGCAGAGCGGTAAGCTACTACGGAGCCTGGATAAAGATATTCGGTAATTTGCCGCCAATTTGGCCGAATGATTTGTTCGAGCGGGCTGGTGATGTCGCTGGTGTAAATGCCGCGATAAATTTGACGCAAACGACCAGACCTAGCCAAGCGGGAAATTCTCTGGGCATTGGTTTTGTCTTCTCTCGAACTAAAAAGCAAGAGGGGCAGCTGGTCAACAGAAGTGTTCATAGGGCCTCAATTTATCCGTTATTGTCAACAACTATGCATATATTATAGTTTAATGTCAACAAAAGTGCGTATAGAATCAAAATAACCCTATTTTTAGGTATATAGATACGGCTATTTCAAAGCCCTTGCATCGTTTACCAGTTGATATATCCGATTGTGCCTGTGAAGGATTTCAAAGAAAAGCCTCAAGGTATTGAGAGCATCAACATCTGCTCTATGTGGACTGCCTTCAAATTGAAGCTTAAAAGAACCCAGACCTGAGGATACCTGCAAATAGAGGCATTTGTTATCAGGGTCAGAGTAATATCCTGGGGTAGTAAGTGAAGTTATACCGCGTGCAGTTAACCTTGATTTTTGAGTGCCTCCGCCAGTCTTGCTGTTTTCTAAAGCACTCAAAATTCCCTCCTTCATACCCACCGTTTAAACCAAGATTTTAGTGAACTTGAATGGGTGTGATTAGAGTAGGGTTACCGATAGAGCCTATATATTGCAAGGGTTCTATGGAGAATGGTAGACTGCACAGGAGGGGCAAAAACTGGACTCCCTCTCCGCCATGGATGTATGTAAATAAAGCCCTAACGGGCTTTATTTATTTCTACGCAACTATTGATGTACCTTTGAATTATTGGTAGTGAATGTGCATATCCCGGTTCAACTTCTTTTTTTACCTAACCAATTGCCTAGAGTGCGCCCTTCAATAATGTTAGAAGAGGAGGATCCCCACCTAATGATTAAATTCCATTTGGCTTCGAGATCTACTACCTAAAGTCTGGTTGGTATTTTCGTGAAGATATATATGTTCTACATACCTATGCGCTAATGCTAATGGCTCTTACCAATTAAGCAGTAGACACTCAAAGCAGGCAATTTAAAGATGCTTGACAGGCAGAAATTGGCCTTGGATTCAACCGGCCATCAGACAAGATAATAGTAGAAATTCATACTGGTTGATAACCGGCCGAATGTCGGAAAAAATCAATCATTGTGTAAAATTAGGGTCGGGAAACAGTAATTGCTGTATTTGCCTAGTACCCCTACATTAACACCTGAATTTGAAAGCCAGAATATGAATATTAAAAGATTGATCTTATTGTTTCTCACCGCAGCAACTTGTTTTTTGGCACAGTCTGTGGCTTGGGCAGCGTTGGGGAGTTGTTCTAATGGCTACTACACTTGTACCGCCCCATCTGTCGCTTCTGGTGGTTCAGCATACAGGGTTGATAACCGTGCCTATGCGGGATTATCTTGGGACTTGGATGGAGCAAACGGCTTTATTCCTGATTTGATTCTAGGTGCCAGATCTCTAAATGTTAACTCTAGCAATACTGTCAATGGCGCTGATTTTAATGTCCGCTTACGTTATAAGGGAGATGTCAGTTTTGATAGTGTTCGTTTAAGTTATGTGGGAGGAAGTCGTGAGTTTATGGGTAATGCCGGCTTGGGCTATTCTTTTACTAATAGCGATATTTTAGGTACCGTGGCAGCACAAGCTGCCTACTCCCGTTTGGGGGTTGACTATTTGTTTAATAAAGGTTCAATCAAACCTTATTTAGAGGGTAACAGCTTATATGCTCCAAAGCAGGTTAACGGTGGCACTGGTTCAACGAGTTGCGGTAGCGGCACTTTGCAAACGGTCACTTCTGGCGCACCATTCAATGCTTCAGCTAGCCAATCTGCTAATGGTCAAACTTGTGCGGTACAAAATCCAATCTAAGGCATTTCTTCACTCTTAATTTAGGCTACCTTCGGGTGGCCTTTTTTATTGTCCTGAACGGCAACTAAGGGCCAGATAGGAGATCCAAGCTTGTTTTATAAGAATGTCTACTATACCCCGTAAAACACCAGCTTGAGAAATCTACCCCATCAAAGTCTACTAACTCAGGATGGATGATCAAGGACAAAACTGGTGATCGATTGGACTTCTTAATGGAGGCCTTCATTTGGTGCTCAATACTGTAATCCCCCAATAAGACCGAAAAATGATCTTGTAATATAGACGTTGTAAATGTTGGAGAAAAATGAATATGACCAGTAATGCAAGCCCTGTTGCTAGTTTTAGGCATAACCGCTCACGTTCTCGTTTAAATTCCATCGATTTTGTGCGTGGTTTTGTGCTGGTAATCATGGTGCTGGACCATACCCGAGATTTTTTCAATGCTAGCCCTCAAGATCCGAGCGCCACATTAGACCCTTTCATTTTTTTTACACGATGGATCACGCATATTTGCGCCCCGGTATTTATGTTGTTGACGGGAACAGCCGCTGCTTTATATGCAAGTAAAGTGTCTTCGACGAAACAGGTCAGTTACTTTCTTTTATCAAGAGGTTTATGGCTTATCTTCGCAGAATTATTGATTGTCCGATTCGCTTGGATGTTTAGCCTTAATCTTGATTACTTTTTCCTGCAAGTCATTTTCGCTATTGGTGGTTCAATGCTGGCTTTAGCGATGATGGTTTTTATGCCGCGTTGGCTGATTGCAAGCATTTCATTAGTAATGATTTTTGGGCATAACGCAGTTGATAATGTGCATGCTAGTGCGCTTGGACATTATGGATTTTTGTGGAATCTATTGCACGAATCTGGGTTACTCCAGTTTGGTAGTAAGCTTGAAATTCTGGTTTTGTATCCCTTAGTGCCCTGGATTGGCGTAGTCAGCATTGGGTATGTCATGGGTTCCCTGTATCAAATGCCCCAAGATTCTCGGATTCGCTATTTAAAAATCATGGGCGTGATTCTGACAGTGAGTTTCTTGATACTGCGTTGGACCAATTTTTACGGCAACCCAGTGCCATGGCAAATGAAAGGGGACACATTAGGTACGATCATTTCTTTTCTCAATGTAGAAAAATATCCCCCTTCCTTGCTTTTTCTCTTAATGACCTTGGGGCCAGCTTGTCTGCTTCTTGCTTTTGCCGAGAAGGCACAAGGGATCGTAGTTGATTTTTTTACCGTATTCGGTAGGGTACCCTTTTTCTTCTACGTTACCCATCTATTTTTATTGCACACTTTAGCAGTGCTTTATGCCTACTACACAGGAATTGGCATGAATTGGTTATTTGGGCCGATTACTTCAGCCAAGCCTGAAAATTACGGCATAGCCATTGGATCTGTGTATTTGATTTGGCCACTGGTCATTATTGCTCTCTATCCCCCTTGTAAATGGTTTGCAGATCTCAAGCAACGCCGAAAAGATTGGTGGTTAAGCTATATTTAGCATGCTCTGATGTTTAATCTACATTCGTCATCAATAGTGCATGCGCATCGATTATGATTCAAAAAACATATAGCGATTCTCCATTATCTTAAGATCAATCTGTAATGATTTTGTCATGAACTTTTACGGTTTCACTTTACGCCTCCTTTTTAGTATCGGAGCTCTCAGTAGCTTGATGCTGACACAGCAGAGTCTTGCGCAAACTACACCAGTTGCTAATGTGGAAGTAAAACAGATAAGCACTACAGATACTGCAGCAGAAAAAAAGGCAGAGGCGATCAAATTAGCCGCGGAGAACGATAAGCTATTTTCCACACCCCTGTTCGAAGGAAAAATGGGCCTCTCTCTTTTTGTTGAAGATACTTATAGCGGTAAAAATATCGCCAATACACCACAAAATAGCTACTCTAAAGGGTATATTTTGGGGAATTTATATGCGACAAAAGATCTTTATTTATCCGCCAATCTTCGGCTTGCCACCTCTAGCGGTGAAAAAACGACCCAAAACTATTTCTTTGATGAGGGTTCAGCCTTTTTTGCGGAACTCGCGATTCGTTATGATGCTGATGATTATTCGCTGGTAGCAGGGCATACTAGTATTAATTATTCTCTCTCGCGTGATTTTGCAGCAGGCATTTGGGGTAAAACAATCGCCAAAAAAGAGTATGGTGTTGATAATATGATGGTCTTGGGAGGGGCATATAAATTTGACACTCCTGGCTATGGCAATCACGCACTATCAGGTAGTGCGTTTATGGTCGATACCACGGGTTTATCGGATACCTTTGGCGCTAGCAGGAATCCAACCCCGCTGAGTTTAGGCGGACCTGCGAATACGGGGAAGTTGAATAATTACGCAGTTTCATTAGACGGCTTAAATATTCCGATATTTCCTCAATTTCGCTATCAATTGGCCGCAGTAAAGCTGACTACCCAAAGTCTGTACAACGTAGATACGAATACGCCAGTAGCCAATCAATACCTAGGCAATGAACAACGCTACGTGGTCTCGACCTTAGTGAACAAGATCGATCTTGGTGGCGGCATTAAGTTAACCCCTTTATTAGAGTACAACCGCATTATTAATTCTGCGGGGTTGGCGGGGTATAACAAGAGCTATTATGTTGGATCCTTATTGTTCGGCTACAAACAATGGAGTTTTGGTTTATCTGGAAATGTCTGGGACGCCAATTGGAATGCTGAAGCACCTAATATCAAAAAATTAATACCATCGAATGTCTATGTTTCTGACCGCTGGAATCAGCAGCAAGTTGCCATTGGCTACACCTTTGAAAACGGCATTAAAACGATGGTGGGTTATAAAAAAGAAAATCAATATATTGGCACCACCTCTCAAACGGTTGGTTTGAATGTGAAGTATGACTTACCGTTCGCATTTTAAAGAAAGCCATCAAAGAAGGCGATATATGAAATTGAAATGTCTTTACATGTTCTTGAGCCTTATTCTCAGCACCATGGCATATGCGCAACCTTCAATGGATGTCAACAGCCCTTCAGATTATTTGATGCTGACAACAGAGCAACAGGAGATCTACCTGCGCAGATATCTCAAGGCAAACGCTGAACTAGCCGCTACTTGTCAGCCTCAATATGACCTGCAAAGATCAAATGACTATTTTGTCAGGTGGATAAACCATAATCCACAATTTTTAAGAAGAAATCTAACCTCGGCATTTACGGCGGCGTTAATGGATTCTTGTAAGGGGCAATAATTGGAATATCACTTCAAAACCAAATTCAAATCCAATTCCGAATCTGATGCACTCAATTATCAATCATTAATCTTCCTTATTTTGCAATGGGCTTGAAATGAATCTAAAACACATATCGCTGATTGGTATATGCCTGATTGTGGCTGGCTTATCAGCTTGTAGCACCGCCCCTTCCTCGGTGAGTGAGCTCAATAAGGCGCCTGTAAAAGTCAAAATCATTGCGATGAACGATTTTCATGGATATCTCAATAGATCGGACAATGCAGAGCTTTTTCTAATGGATCCTGATAATCCTAAGAAGGTTGCTAAAGTCAAGGTCGGTGGTGCACCCTATATTGCCTCTTTAGTCAAAAATCTGAAAGCTGAAAATCCGAATTCCATCGTGGTGGGTGCCGGAGATTTTGTTGGCGCCTCTCCAGCCATCTCCTCGTTTACTCAGGATGAAGCAACGATTAATGTGATGGGTGAGATTGGGCTTGAAGTCTCGGCAGTAGGAAATCATGAATTTGATCGAGGCAAGACTGAATTAATGCGCTTGCAAAATGGCGGCTGTGCACCAGGCAAAGTGATCGGTAAAGAAACTTGCATCAAGAATAATACTTTTAATGGTGCGCAATTTCAGTACCTTGCTGCCAATGTGATCGATGACGATACAAACAAGACTTTATTTCCGTCTACCTATATCAAATCGTTTAATGGTGTGCGCATCGGTTTTGTAGGGCTCACTTTGCGGGGAACCCCAAAGGCAACGCGCGGGGCGCTCGGTTTGAGTTTTAATGATGAAATCGAGGTCATTAATGAACATGCGGCTCGCTTTAAGGCCCAGGGCATCGAGGCAGTTGTGGTATTGATTCATCAGGGTGGTGGCACTACTGCGGCTACTTTGAATGATCAAACTTGTCCTGGTCTTTCGGGAGAAATTCTGCCTATCGTGCACGGCTTAAAAAATGTGGATGTTGTTGTTAGCGGACATACCCACCGTGAATATGTCTGTAAAGATCAACAAACTGGTATTTTGCTAACACAGGCAAACTATTACGGTAATGTGGTGACAGATATCAATTTGCTTATTGAGCCAGGTAAGGGGGTGCTTGATAAAAAAGCCAACAGTCTTCCCGTGATCAATGATCAAAATAAGAAGATTCCCAGGGGCTATACCGCCTTGACGGCAGACCCCGCTATACAGAGAGAAGTTGCCCTGTATGACGACCTTTCACAAAAGAAACGCGCTGTGATTCAAGGCTATATCGCTGCACCTTTGCCAATGGTGACCATTGAGGGAACAACAGCCCGCAATAATAATGTGGAGCACTTGATGGGGGATGTGATTGCAGATGCCTATTTGGCTAGTGCCCCAAAAGAGGCAAAAGCGGATATTGCCTTACTGAATCCTGGAGGAGTGCGCTCTGGTATCAATAAAGCTGGTGCAGTGTCTTACGATAACCTGTTTAGTATTGCCCCCTTTGGCAACAATTTGTTTTATGTTGACCTCACGGGAGAACAACTGATTCGCTTGCTCGAAGAGCAATGGGAAGGCACTAATTGCCGGAACAAACCGCTCAAGAAAAACGGTGTCAATATGTGCGGTAGGCTATTGCAACCGAGCTCTACTCTGACCTATTCTTGGGATGTCACCCGCGGACCCGGAAAAGATTTTGGCAAGGGTAATTTGGTATTAGTCGATACCGTCAGGATAGGCCCTAATCAAGAGCCATTGGATTTGAAGAAAAAATATCGCGTGGTAACGAATTCATTTTTAGCTGAGGATGGTGGGGATAACTTTACGGTATTTAAGCAGGGAACAGGATTGCAGGATATGGGTGTAGTCGATATTGATGCCATGGTCCATTACTTTAATCAATACCCAGCCTCTTCACCAATGCCGCCTCCAAAACGTCGTATACAGTGTGCTACTTGCCCTAAATTTTATTAAATAGAATTTTTAGAACATTCATAAATTACCTACTTCCTTAGTAAATAATGCGATGGATTTATACCGGCCTGTGGGGAATGTTTCTGATCACGATAAGTGCGACGGCTCTTTCGTCGCAAACAGTGCTTGAGCAAATTAAAGGTGGGGCTGAAAGTGCCCAACAACAATGCTTTATGAAAATTCACTTTGATACGATTCAATACCAAGATTGTATCGATGAGCTCGCTGAGCGTCAGATGAATTCTTCCCCCCAAAAGCTAGGCACTTATTACTTTGCGTATGTTGGGGCCATGGATGCTGTACGTACTGGAATGTATGGCTCCTATAACACTGCTTGGTATTTTCTCCAGCGCTTTCGTAAAATTCAGCGAACGCTTGGGATTGATGACCGCAGTTTATGTACCACGGTTCCTGGTAACTGCGACATACGTTTAAGTCAAATTGAGCAAATGCGCAAAATGCCTCAGCCAGCCCCAATTGACACGGATGGTGGCACTCCCAAAGAAAAACAGACTCATTAGGCGATTACCCATGCAAGAAAAACCCCATCCTACTCGACGCCACTTCCTTCAATTTATTGCAGGCTCGCCAGCGCCCATTTTTTTATCTGGATTATTGGGCTCCTCATTCCTTGCAGCATGCAAATCTGAGTCAAACAATACCGTTGCTCCCAAGTCAATTGACTATGTCAAAAACTCCGAAGAGGCTGCTGCTCTTGTGCTCATGCTTGCTAAACAAGCCAGTGATAGCGGTACGTTTGGTGTGGGCGGTGCAATGATTGAAAATGCTAGCGGCAAAGTGATTAAGACGATGCACAACCAAGTGCTAGTGCGCTTAGGAAATAATCTTGGCCCATTGTCAAACACGCCATACACTCAAGATCCTACAGCGCATGGTGAGCGTCAGTTGATCAGTTGGTACTATCAACATGTCGCTGCGCTAAAACTCCCTCCACCGGAGCAATTAACCATTGTCACATCCTTAGATCCATGCGCTATGTGCGCTGGTTCGATTACTACCGCTGGTTTTAATGCTGCTGTGGTGGCCTATGATGCTTACGCTGGTATCAACTATAACGAAAAAGCTAATTACCCCGGATTGCCCTCAGGCATTCGCCAAAAGCTATTAGATACCTTTGGATTTTATGGCGTTGCTGGTGGAAGGCAATACCTCGGAGCGCAACATACGCTTTATCAAGATACTTTAGTGAGTCCCAGTACAGCGAGCGGGTGTCTTACAGTGTTCGAAGATAGCGCTAGTCAAGTGCGTCAATCAAGCTCAGGCTCTGGATTAAATCCTAGCAATCTTGCTGATCAAATGGTGGACCCCGCTCTTTCACCGATGAAGGAGGCTTACGCCTCATCATTTGCCGATGCCTTTAGCATCCGATTGAAAAACTATAGACGACCCGATCAAGCGCTAAAAAATTTTTTAATTCGACTTAAAAATAGTACACCCAATGCCAGAAATGCCGTTGCCTTCATTGACTATTACGGCAATTTATTAATGGCTTCAGCCGACAGGTTTGACATCAGCCCCATTTCTACTGCTTTCATGTTGACAGTACAACAGTACTCTCAACTGAGATTTCAATTCATCAACGATCCACAGCATTCCTTGAATGCACAAAAGTCGCTGACCTCCCCTCGATATGGTACTTTTGTGTTTCTATACGCCCCGAGCGCTGATGACACGACGACATTAAAAGACCTAGGCGCTTATGGATCAACGATGGAGGGTGTCATCCCAGTCAAACAACCTAGTCATTTTCAATATTTTCTCGAGCCAGAATTGGGAACGATTGAAGATTTACGTGCTTTGATTAAGGCCATGCCCCCATTTTATTGGGAGCTGGTCAATATCAATCCACAAAAGGTAGTTGTCTAGGTACATTCTTCATATTGAACGGAGTATATTTTTTAAATGACCTCTACTTCAAGGCGAGAATTTTTAAAGCTAGCCACCATTGCTGGGGTGAATATCTATTTTTCTACCCTGAGCTCAAAAGTATTCTCTAGCACTCTAAGTGAGAATCATTTTTCGGCTGTTGCTGAATATGGCAAGACACCTAATGCTGATCAATATCGGATTGATGGCATAGCTAAGGTGATGGGTGCTAAAGTATTCGCGCGTGATGTCAGGGCAAAAGATTTGGAAGGATGGCCCTCTCAGCAAGCCTATGGATTCATATTAAGGATTAATCAGGCTGATAGAGCATACCTAGGCATGGATCTGAGCACAGTAAGTGATGACATGAAACCGATTCGAATCATTACTGCTCGGGATTTAGCAAAAGATAAGATTGATTTCCCAGCCTTTTATGGAAAAGACATGCTGTTACCTGAGGGCAAAGTCGCTCCACTCTTAGGTCAGCCAGTTGCTATATTGATTTTTGATCAATATGAAAAATTTAGACAGTGTAAAAAATTATTGCAGTTTAATGAGACTATTTTTAAATATGGTCCAGTGGTGGGTCCTTTGAAAAAAGATCCATGGGCATCATTTCGTTCGGTGCGGATTGCTGGAGCAACTCCTGAGGCGAATGATATTTTTTCAAGTCTCAAAAATAATCGCATTCAAAATAAAGGCTATTCAAATCAGGAGCCACTTTGGCCAAAGGGGAATATTCAAGGTGATGCAAGTGAGCAGGGGATGTACTATGCCCAGCAGATCCAGGATGAGCTCGCCAATCCCTCAAGTGAATACTTGGTCATAGAAAGAGAATTTAAAACGCAATCGACCGACGCGTTTACGATGGAAACAGAGAACGCCAATTGCTGGTATGACTCCTCATCAAAATCTTTGCACATGGTAGTCTCAGTCCAAAATCCCAACGAAACAATGACCAGTGCTGTGGAGATGTTGAAGGGATCTGCTTTTGCGCTGAAAGATTTGTATATTTATCCAAGCTATACGGTAGGCTACGGTTCAAAAGACTCTTCAAATCATACTTTTTATGTGTTGCTGGCCTCGCTGTACGCTCAAGGTTTACCGGTGCGTATTGCGCTCGACCGTTATGAGAATTTTCAAGCTGCACTCAAACGCCATCCTTACGATATACGTTATAAGCTTGCCGTCAATCGAAATACTGGAAAGTTTGCCTCTCTGCAGGCGCAGATTGAGTCAAATGGCGGGGGCAGACCAAGCTTTTCACCTTACGTCTTGCCACAATCTACGATCCAAGCAGGCGGTATTTATTATTATCCAAAAAGTGATTTGTGCGGTACGGTGAAATCTTCACGCGCAATGGATGCCAGTGCGATTCGGGGATTTGGCTCCTTGCAAACGGTTGGCTCAATGGAAATGATGGTTGATGAGATTGCCACCATTCTTGGTCAGGATCCCATAGATTTTCGTCTAAACAATGTCATGCTGACGGGCATGAAAACATCGCAAGGTGCGATCCCATCGGGGCAGAATCGGGCGATCGAGGTATTACAGCAGGCAAAAAAACAGGTGATTTGGCAGGAGCGGTATGCTCGGAAAGCAAGTTTTGAGAAAGCCAACCCTGGAAAATCCTATGGAGTAGGGTTTGGCTGTGCACAAAAAAGTTTTGGGACTGGGCGGGAAGCGGCATTTGCCAAAATTGAAATCAGTCCAGATGGGCGCATCTGCGTTTTTCATCCGGGCATCGAAATGGGTACAGGTCTGGCAACTACCCAAGCTGTCATTTGTGAGCAATGGCTCGGCCAAGCGGCGCATGAGGTAAAGCTAGGCATTACCGATTGGGCAGATCTTCCCATGGAGAGCATGGGAAATGCAAACACCAATCAGCAATCCCAAGAAGATGATTGGTCTCGTACTAATCCTCGCTGGACGCCAAACTATGTGTCGTCTTCTGGCGCTACTAACACAGCGTATTACTTAACCCACGCTACCAAAGAAGCGGGGTATATGATTTTCCGTTTTGGTTTATGGCCAGCAGCTTTAGCGATTTGGGGTCAAGGGATTAATGGGGGTCAGCTGAGCACTACACAACCTAAGCTTGAGCAAGCAAGGTGGGTGAGCGGCTGTTTAACAGCGACTGGTTTAGAGCCTTTATCTCTCAACAGACTCGCTCACAAAGCCCATGAATTAGGGCTGGTCACCGGTTCAGTTGTTCATACCTTTAACCGCTGGCAATGGGCCGAGGCCGAGTTCAAGGTGGCCGGGAATACATTTTGGCGACCCATTGATGGGCTATCCCTGCGCTATGGGAACGCCAAAAATCCACACGCTTATCACTTCATTAAGAGAAATCGGGTGCAGTATCCAGCGGTAGACAGAGTGCGGGGCGCAATGACTTTGTTCTGTGTGATCGGCAGTTTGGTAGAGCTATCGGTAGATAAGAAAAGTGGCGCTGTCGAGGTTCTCAACCACCACTCCATTGTGGAGTGCGGAAATGTCATGATTCCTCAGCTGGTAAGCGGTCAAATGTCTGGAGCGATGGCTATGGGGATTGGGCATGCCTTAATGGAATATCTACCGCTATATGAAGATGGACCAGGCAAGGGAAATTGGAATTTAGACCGCTACTCCATCCCGCGCGCATCTGATGTTGCAGTATGGTCACAAAGCCATGAAATGCTTCCGCCCTTAAGTGATACTGATCCGCCGAAAGGCATGGCTGAGGTGGCTATCATTCCAATTGTCCCTGCCATAGCCAATGCAGTGGCATTTGCTACGGGAAAACGTTTTTATGACCTCCCCATCACAGCAGAAAAAATGATAGGGGCCCCGTTATGAGTGAAGAACTGATGCCATTCAATCTCAATGTCAATGGTAAGGCGATTGAGACAGCTTTAGTGCCGGCTTCGCTCAATATGATTGAGTTTTTGCATGAGTATTTAAACTTAACGGGCTCTCGTCTGGGATGTGGGCAGGGACTATGTCAGGCTTGTACTGTCATTGTTGATAATCCTGATGGTAGCAGTACTGAATCCATCACTTGTTTAGTGCCTGCCATTGCTTTTAACGGCAAGAGTATTCGCACTATCGAAGGTCATGGCAAGAGAGATGCAAAGGGCCAGTTAACGGCGATCTCACCTGTCCAGCAAGCATTTTTGGAAAATTATAGTTTCCAATGTGGCTATTGCACGCCCGGTTTTGTTAATGCGGCTACGGTCTTAATCGAGTCATTACAAAAACACCCCATCCCAAAATCGCATGTTGAAAAAACGGTTATGGAAAGCCTCAATGGCCATATCTGCCGCTGCACAGGATATGTTCAATATTACCGTGCGATCAAAGAACTTATTTTAAAAACCCCAGGCCTTACTGTTTAATGATCAAGTCTGCAATATTGGCTATTGACTATTGATGACTAGGTGGTACAGGTGCTATGGGTAGCATGGGTAGCATGGGTAGCATGGGTGGGGTTAGTTGATTTTGCAGTTTCTGGTGTTGTGACTCCACTACCGTCCATAACTCTCCGCCCTTGGGAGTAATGAAAATATCGATCATGACTGCCTCTTGCTGACCAGAATTGACGCCCGCCATTTTTTTACCCGCAGGCATGGCATAACAAGCTCCTGCAGGAGCACGCTGCGGCGCCGCACCCTCTAAGTAGAGGGTCATTTCGCCTGAGATCACACAGGTGCTACCGCTAGAGGGATGCTGATGAATCGGGGTTCTCGTGCCGCTGGGTCTGATGGTTTTCATGATAACGATGTCATTGCCAGAGGGATGGGTTTGATGCAGTAGCAAGGCCTCGCTTGCCTTAACAACTGTGCCGGGAGGAGTCGTATCGTTGATCATTTCTTGGGACTGAGGTTCTGCCTGAGCCAAGCTACAACTTGAATAAAGCACCCAGAGCGCTAAAGAGAAGGGAGTAGATTTTATGATCATTAAAATTTAGTGCTGATCGGGGGTCATATTACCGCCCAGGCTTTTGGGATAGTGCCAATGGTATTTATAGATCAATATTCTCAAGCAGGCGATGAGGATCACACTTAATATCAAGCTGATATAGACAGGCACAGCGGTATATTCAAAATGATTGGAGATCATCAGACCGCCTACCAAGAATAAGGCACCTACGATGGCAGCCTCTTCATAGATCACGCCCTTAAAGGTACTGGGCTCTTGATTAATCACGATATCGCGCAACATACCACCGCCGGCACAAGTGAGGGCCGCACAAATGGGAGCCCAAAACCAGGGTAGTCCAGCAGAAATCGAAATCACTGCACCCGTAATGGCGAGCATGGAGAACCCTAAAATATCAGCATATTTTTTAATAGTTTTAAAGGTTTTACTTTGCGGAGCATCCTCATACATCAGCACAATGACCGTTGTAATGAGCACCACAATCAAAATGCCCAAGGGATAGGTAATATCTTTTACGTAATAAAAGGGCAGGCGATCACCGCCAATAATCAGGTCTCTAAGGGTGCCACCGCCTACGCCAGATAAAAATGCCAGGATGAGACGTCCCCATAAGTCATAATGACGATTGATCGCTTCTAGTACTCCAGAGAGCGCAAAGGTAAACACCCCTAAGTACACCAAGACTTTAAAAGCGAGCATGCCCGTGATACTAGTTGCATAAAATTTTGTTGCTTGTGTTAATGGAGTAGATTTGCCATCTGCCTTCTTGAGTTCATTCCAAATCTCATAAGTCCACAAATGACCTGGTGCTTTTTTGTCATCAACTTTGGCCAGTAAGAGGTTTACCTCTGAATAGTATTTACTCAAATCCAGCAAGCCAAATTGATCGGGGCTACTTGGAATCGTTCCCAAAATCGATTCAAGCATGTGATGCTGATGTTCTTTATTCAATTTCGGTGCCATCCGCTCAATAGTTTCAACGGCTAGCGTGGGGGCAATACGAGCCTCAGCCCAGCCCTGGCGTAAGGCTTTGACTAAACGCACCAGCTGTTCACGGAAAATAGGGGACTTTAAACGCTCTGTAGACACGTATAAACCATCTTCAATATGCGCAATCTGAAATAAATCAGGACTAATCACGATCAAATCGCTTGCAGGTACGCCAGCAGCCAGAATCTGCCAATACTCGTTATAAGTCATGACGGTGGCACAAGCTACTTTTCCATCTACCAGATCTTGGCCATTGGGGGCTTGTTTTACCAGCTCTACCGATTCTGGTGGAATGGAGAGCAGCTGGATCATTTTTTTCACCAAGGCTTCATCACCGACTTCCCAAACACCCACTTTTTTCCCAACCATATCTTGCGGGGTAAAAACACCCGCGCTAATGCGACACGCAACCGCCAAGGAAGAACCGGAAAAAATTTGCGCTACGTTACTGACTGATTTCTGGTCATTAGACAGGTTATAGGCGTTGCTCAGCCAAGACACCGCGACATCCGCGCGACCTTCCTGGATTTCGGTAATGGGATTGATGTTCGAGCCCCCTTCCACCAAGGTGACATTGAGCCCTTCATTTTTAAAATGTTTGCGAATTTCGGCAATATAAAATCCCGCAAATTGCGCTTGGTGATACCAGGCAAGCTGAACCCGAATCGGGTCGGATATTTTTTCTTGGGCTTGAACGTTTGTTGATAGGCCAATTAAGCCTAACAAGACCAGTAAAAGATGGCAATATAAACGGAATGATTTCATTGAAAAAAGGGGGCTTAGAAAAGCAAATGCAGTTAATGGATCACTTTTGATAGTATCAAATTGAGGTCTTGGGAAGCCAAGATAGCGGCATCACTTGGTATAAACCCATGAAAAATGGGATTGAGGGCAAATAAAACCATTAATTACGTCCAAATGAATATGGCTTGGCTTATTGGCAGGCTTGCATTCTGTTGTGGTGCTTCATTTTGGGGCTAAGTCAGATTAGGGGATTCTTTCAGGCCTGCCGAATGTTGGTGATTTTGAGCTGTCGAGGTAGGGTGGGGCAGATTATTGAATCAAGATCAGTTAAATCAAGGCGATCTATTTTATTGAGCACTGCATCCGCCGATTACTCCGTCCCTTGCTAGTACCATTGAGTATGGAGTGAAGCTTAAGCATTTAGTTTGCAAAAGCAATCATGCTTAATCAATGTTCAATGTTCAATGTTCAATGATCAAGACGAATATCATTATGTAGCTTTATTACGGGGCCTCTAGGTGTTAAAAGAAAACTATTTTTTATTAGCGGCTCGCGACGAGCTGGCAGCATTTAAAGAACTCCTATTAGAAAATAAACTGATATTTACTTTTCTATTGTTGGGATTTTTAGCGGGCCTCTATCTGATTGACCCAATTGCGGGAAGTCAGATTCGCATGGCGATTTCGGGAGAAGAATCGGGCTACTCCTTGATCGCGCAAAAACAAGCACAGTTCTTAAAAGATAAAGGCATTTCGCTGAGCACTCAAAATTCCCCAAGCTCGATGCAAAGTGCCCAGATGCTGGCAAGTGGGACAGACGGTGTGAATGCGGCATTGATTCAGGGGGGTGTACTGAGTTCAGAGCTAGCTGACAAGCTCCAATCACTCGGTAGCGTCGATTTTGAGCCAGTGTGGATTTTTCAACGCAAGGGTTTGGCCAACCGAACCGACAGACTAAAAGATTTGGCGCGCCTCAGAGTGGGCGTAGGCCCTAGCCAAAGTGGTACCTGGACGATCGCTAAAAAAATATTCTTACTCAATGGGATTGATATAGAGTCCGCCCAAAATTTTAAGGTTGGCAGTTATGAAAGTAATTTAGCGGATCTGTTAGCGGGTGAACTTGATGTGGTAATCAATGTGAATCCCGCAATCGATCCCATTGTGATGCGTTTATTGCATGAGCCTGAGATTGAGTTATTTGAGCTAACGCATGCCGCGGCTTATGACATTCAACTGCCATTTGTAAAGGTAGTTACTTTACCTGCTGCCGCCATTGATATAGCCAGGCAGATTCCTCCTAAGGATATTTCACTGCTTGCCACAACAACTAACCTGGCCGTCAGTAAGGATCTTCATCCTGGCTTACAAATGGTGTTGCTGATGGCCGCCAAAGAGGCACAACGCAGCTCGAGAAGTTTATTTTTAAGCAGCGAAGAAAAATTTCCTGCCTATCTCGATTTAACCATTCCGATTAGCGCTACTGCATCGAGTTACTACGATTATGGCGTTCCCCAAACCATGCGCTATTTACCCTTTTGGTTAGCGGCATTTATTGACCGAATTTGGGTATACATTCTCTCGGTGCTGGCGATCATTATTCCGCTCTCTCAGCTCAATATCAATTTAAGAGCAATTCGGTTCCGGATTCGAATCGAAAAAATCTTGCGCGAGGTATTGCAATACGAGCGTGATATAGCCCAAGCTCCTCTTACTGCAGAACGCCGATTGGCCATCACCAAGAGATTAGGTGAGATACGAAAGGCAGAGGCGCAGTATCGAGTACCCTCAGGATGCGAATCAGATTATCTGGACTTTCTGGAGCGTCTATCTGAAACGCGTTCGCAGTTAGATTAATTAGCCACACCATATGAGGATTTCGTCTTACATTATCTGGGCTACGCTCTCTGGATGGATTTACTCCTTCAGTGTATTTGGGCAAAATGCCCCGGAAGATCAGCCCTTATCTAGCGCGCAGCCACTGAGTACGCAGCTACTAATTACGCAGCCTTTCCAGCTCGAGTTTGCTCCCCTTGGATCAGTCAATATCTCTGCCGTTGTGAGTGGCATCGGTATGGCGCAAACCAACGCTGCACCGAACGACTATCATGCTTATGCTGATCTCGCTAATGCGCAGCTCGTACTACAAAAAGAGACTGGCCTAATACAGTTTTATCTGCAAGGGGGTTACTATTCAACTCCTTCCTTAGGTACGACTTATCAGCGCGCCAGCCTGCAAACCAAAGAAAGTTTTGGTGTATTGCCTTTAGCTTCGGTCTCCGTAGTGCCGGATACGCACTGGCGCTTGAGTGCCGGCAAAATCAATTCCTTTGGCGGTTATGAAAATACCTTCACCTATCAAAATAGCAATATTGACCGCGGGCTGCTTTGGAATCAAACGAGCAATGTCAGCAAAGGATTTGAAGTTTCCTATCGGGAGGGTGCACTCTCGAGTGCGATCACGTTAAATGATGGTTTCTATTCCAATCAACTCAGTTGGATGGGGGCTTCACTCGGCTATCAACTCAATGCCCGCAGCGATGCTAGTGTGGTGTGGACTGGCGCAATTAAAGCGAACTCTACTAATACTTTTATCACGCCACTCTTACAAAATAATTCTCAGATCTTCAACGCTATTTATAGTTATCGCGCTGATCATTGGAGTGTGACGCCCTATTTGCAATATACGTATGTCCCGGCCAATCCCTCGATTGGTATTTTGAGCAGCGCGCAGACCATGGGAGCGGCTGTGTTGACTAGCTATCAGGTCACGCGTTCCGCAACCGGCGGCTTTACGCTCCCCTTGAGGCTAGAGTACATCGGCTCGGGCAATAAAACCCAAGTCAATACCCCCAATCTCTTGTATGGACCTGGGAGCGCCGCTTGGTCGGCGACAATTACGCCGACCTATCAGTATCAGCGTACTTTTATTCGTGGTGAACTTTCCTATGTTCAAGCTGTTAAAACAAGCGCAGGTCAAGCATTTGGAGCTGCGGGGAATGCCACGAATCAGGCGCGCATCATGCTGGAAATGGGCTTTTTGTATTAGTATCAACAACGTGGTATCAACAGCGCAGTATCAAGAACGATTATTTGAAGCTGGGCAATGTTTATCTAAAGCTTCAGTCTTCTAGCCATGCAATCGCAGTAAGTGCATTCGTTTTTGACTGCTAGCCCCTCGAATGCAGCCCCTGCTTTTTTGAGGGCAGTCACACCAAGGTCGGTCTGTTTTAATTTTTTATACCAACATTGGAGAAGATCGGCCGCATTAAGTGCCTCATGTGGATTAAAGTGAGTGGGATCATTAATGTTGCAGGAGGTTATTAACGCATCCTCGAGCCATCCAATCAGTTCATCACGCTCTGGCCCGCTTAAAGTTAAACCTTTTTTTCTCCCAAACAAGGCTATTTAATTCCCACCACGATTTTGGTTGATTGCGGGTATAGGCAAGCGCAATATGTTTTATCTTCTCAACTCTCTGTGTATCTTTAACAAGTAGCGCAAGATCAATTGCTCTATTAAGAAATGTCCAGGTTTGGTAATTTTCCGTTGATAGACAGCCCTCCACCGTGCATATGTAACCATCAATAGCGCACTGAGAAAGTTCACGTGGTAGCGTAATTTTCGCCTTGTCAGGGTGCTCATGATTCCAAATGCAACCAATATCTAGGGCTAAATCAGCATATCGAGCTTGAAGAACGGGGTAAGGTGTTTGCTTTGAGCGAGCCTTCCAGTACTCAATTACCTCTAGCGAAATACTTTTGGCATCCGGACTATTTACCATTTCGCCAGTTGCTGTTCCGAAGGAGAAAATGGGCCAAAATAACCACCCCATGGGCTGCGGTCTTTACCGCGCATCGGTGTGAATTGAAATCCAAGAACCTCTGCCTGGTAGCCTAGGCGCTCATCATCGGTAAGTTCCGTTTTATTTATTAGTTGGTTAAGTTCACCAAAAAGCTCGAATGTATCGAAGGGCTTGAGCAGCGTCTCAATGTCGGCAAGTTTTGTGGCGACAGCTGGTGGAATGACAACGGGCATATTGGATGGTTAATTTTGGATAAAGCCTCACTCACAGTGACCCCAATAAGGATTCATGGCTTGCCTATTGAGCGCCTTGTTCTTGGGTTATTTAGGCCTTCCTAACTGGAGCCGATGCATCTATTCCTTCAATTTCAATAAATGCCATTCCATTTTTCTCAATTACTTTTGCATATGGGGCGTACAGGTATTGATAGAGGTAGTTATATTCGGCTTGAATCCATGTGCCACCACCATTAAATTTAAAAACAGTGCTGGTATTGTGAAACCCGTTTATTGCCCCGGAAAGATAGCCTTCTTCTAGAACCATAGAACCCTTAGTTTTTTAAATTTTAGAATAATCTGGTGAAAAATGATCATTCCCTGTTATTCCCTGTTCCCAAATCGTGGCTTTGGTCGGATGGCTATATATTTAGGGGGTTGGCCGTCTGTTTTGGGAAAAATCAGGCCCATTTTTACCGAAATACCCTGTTAATTTCCCTGTTAGCAGGGCGTTATACAAAGACAATGTGGGCGCTGACTACACCCGCCGCCAAGCATCAAGAAAACCACTTCGAGTGGTTTTTTCTTTGGAACTTACCGTAATATCTTGCGTAGATTCAAACACGAAGTGCAACACGGTTTAAGGACTGCATAAATACTTCATTGGGGGTTTTAAACCCTAATCGTTTTCTAGGTCGGTTGTTTAAACGGTCTTGGATCATTCTAAGCTCCTTATCGGT
>NZ_JACVPV010000006.1:0-24412 GCF_018881675.1 Polynucleobacter sp. P1-05-14
TCAGTTTGGCTAAGGTGTTGATAGGTCATGGCTACTTTGACTTGCAGGTCTAGAAGCTTTGGATACTAAAACATCCTTAGCCTCCTTAACTAGTTGTTCAAAGTTGCACTTCGTAGTTGAATCCACCCCTTTATTAATAACCCTCATCACCAAAAATAGGAAGCATCATGACTCCTCTAATCTCAGCTAACCAGTTAGAAGAAATCATTAATAGTGGTGAAAATGTATTGCTCTGTGACTGTCGCTTTGATTTAGTCGACCCACTGATCGGCAAAAAATCCTACGAAGAAAGTCATATTCCTGGTGCCATTTATGTAGACCTCGATAAAGATCTCTCAGGAAGCAAGACTGGCACGAATGGCAGACATCCCCTGCCTAGTCCAGAGGCCTGGGCTCAAACTAAAACGCGTTTGGGCATCAACCCCAATACCTTAGTGGTTGCCTATGACAAACAAGGCTCCGTCTATGCCAGTCGTTTGTGGTGGATGCTCAAGGCAACAGGGCACGCTAATGTTCGGGTACTAGATGGCGGCTTAGATTCTTGGAATGGCCCCATGGGTTCTATTCCAAGAGCGCCCACCCCTTGCACAGAAGCCATTGGAGTGATGCCTTATGCGGGGCTAGTTCTAGTTGATGATGTAGTGGCTGATCTAGAGACAAAGAAAAACAAAATCATCGATGCACGCACTGAAGATCGCTTTCATGGTCAAAATGAAACGCTTGATCCAGTTGGTGGCCATATTCCGGGAGCGATGAATCGCTTCTTTAAAAATAATCTCAATGCGACTGCATTCAAAACTCCTGAGCAATTATTCAAAGAATTTTCAGAATTCCTCGGGACCACTAAAGCCTCTGCAGTGATTCATCAATGTGGATCTGGCGTCACCGCTTGTCATAATCTTCTAGCGATGGAGCTTGCTGGCTTTAAAGGCTCGCGCCTGTATGCAGGTAGCTGGAGCGAATGGTGCGCAGACCCCAAAAGGCCTGTTGAGCTTTAAAGCTTGTTAGTGCAATAAGGACAATAGGATCACAAACCCTACGCCACAAGCAATCAAGACCGTCTGACGTAAAGACTCGACCCAGTGAGGGCGACGGTGCATTTGCGGGATGAGATCACTCACTGCAATATAAATAAAACTACTAGAAGCAATCACCAATAAATATGGCATCGCTGCATGCGCTTTTTCTAAGAAGAAATAAGCCAATACGCCACCCACTACTGCTGATAAACCGCAGATAAGGTTGTACAACAAGGCTCGTGCACGGGAAAAGCCAGCATTTAACATGACAATGAAATCACCGATCTCTTGCGGGATTTCATGGGCAATGATCGCAATGGCCGTAAAAATGCCCACTTGATGGTCGGCCATAAAGGCTGCAGCAATCAAGATGCCATCTACGAAGTTATGAATACCATCGCCAACCAAAATCATCCAGCCACTACGCCCAGCATTTTCCGCATCATGGCCATGATGGTGTTGGTGACCATCACCTTCGTGATGATGGTCGTGTCGCAATAAAGCGATCTTCTCAAGCAAGAAGAAACCCAATAACCCAGCAAGCAAAGTTGCGAATAAGAACTGAGGTTTTGCACCTTCCATGCTAAATGCTTCAGGCAAGGAGTGGAGTAAAGCGGTTGCTAGCAATATGCCGACCGATAGGCTCACCATATTGTTGACCATCTTGGAGAGCATGGCCAAAGAACAGCTTGCGGCCACCAAGACGCTAGCTGTTCCCGCTAACGCAGTCACCAGGAGAATACTTTGTAAAACAGTCATCGAGCTTATGCCACTCCGTTTTTCTGAAACCAGGCTAGGCACTTTTCCCAACCATCTTTCGCAGGACCTTCACGATAGCTTGCGCGGTAATCAGCATGGAATGCATGGGGGGTATCTGGATAAACTACAAATTCACAAGCCTTGGCGACAGGATTCTTGGGGGTGGCCTCTGCCAAAGCTGCGCGCATTTGATCAATACTCTCCAAAGAAATTCCGGTATCAGCGGCGCCATACAAGCCGAGTACTGGCGCCTTTAAATCAGCAGCAATATCTATAGGATGGTGAGGATTGCCCTCAGTCTTCTCGCCGATCAGACGACCGTACCAAGCTACACCGGCACGCACCTGCGGCAAGGTTGCGGACAACCAAGTAATACGACCACCCCAACAGAAGCCAGTAACACCGACGCGCTTTAAGTCACCGCCATTTTTGCCAGCCCACACTAAAGCAGCTTGTAGATCATTTAAAACCTGAGCATCAGGAGTCTTGGCCACAATATTAGTCATAATTTCAGCAATAGTGCCGTAAGTATTAGGGTCGCCTGCGCGCGTAAAAAACTCTGGGGCAATCGCAAGATATCCCAACTTTGCAAAACGTCTGGTGACATCAGCAATGTATTCGTGCACACCAAAAATCTCGCTCGCCACAATAATGATGGGCAAAGAGCCTTTCGCTTTTTCAGGTCGAGAGACATACGCTGGTAACTGAAAGCTACCAACGGGGATCATCTGCTCACCAGCTTTAATGCCTTTGAAATCCGTTTCAATAGCCGCAGCCATGACAGGCTCGGATGCCCCTACAAATCCAACCCCAATAGCAGTCGCGCCAATTGCAGATGTTTTCATAAAATTGCGTCGACTATTTTGAATGTCTTTACTCATTACCTTATCTCCTGGCCTGCATTTCTCATTGAATACTTAGTGCGCCTCTTCCCAATTATCGCCAATCCCAATACTAACCACCAAAGGCACCTTTAACTGAGCGACATTGCACATCAAACCGGGTAATTTGGCCTGTACTACTTCAAGCTCATCAAAAGGCACATCTAGGACCAACTCATCATGAACCTGTAGTAGTAGCTTGGTTTTGAGCTGCTCTTTTTCGAGCCAATCCTCAACTGCGATCATGGCCAATTTGATTAAGTCAGCTGCGGTGCCTTGCATAGGGGCATTAATTGCTGCCCGCTCAGCACCTTGGCGTCGCGGACCATTGGAGCCCTTGATCTCTGGCAACCAAAGACGTCGCCCAAAGACCGTCTCTACATAACCATTCTCTCTTGCTTCGAGACGTGTACGCTCCATATATTGAGCCACCCCTGGATAACGATCGAAGTATTTGGCTATATAGTTTTGCGCAGCAGAACGCTCAATACCTAAGTTGCCAGCTAACCCAAAAGCGCTCATACCGTAAATCAGGCCAAAGTTAATTACCTTGGCGTAACGACGTTGCTCAGAGTTGACATCATCCAATGGAACACCAAAAATCTCTGCTGCAGTGGCTTGGTGAACGTCCTTACCCTCTTTAAATGCCGTTAAGAGATTTTCATCTTCGGCGATATGTGCCATGATGCGCAACTCAATTTGGGAATAATCTGCCGACAACAATTTACATCCGTCTGCTGGAACAAAGGCCTCACGAATACGACGCCCCTCTTCTGTTCGCACTGGAATATTTTGCAAGTTTGGATCGCTTGATGCTAGGCGACCTGTGACTGCAGTAGCTTGAGAAAAGTTCGTATGAACGCGGCCCGTCTTGGGATCAGCCATGCGAGGAAGCTTCTCAATATAGGTGGACATTAGCTTTGCTAAGCTGCGGTAATCCAAAATGCGCGCAGGCAAGGGATAGTCTTCCGCTAACTTCTGCAACACTTCTTCATCGGTAGAGGGTGCGCCTGAAGGCGTCTTTTTAATTACCGGAAGCTCAAGTTGTCCAAATAAAATTTCTGCGATCTGCTTAGGTGACTGAATATTAAAAGGCTGACCTGCTAGCTTGTGAATTTCGCCTTCTAACTCAAGCAAACGTTTGCCCACCTGCTGGCCTTGTTTGGCCAATAATCCTGAATCAATCCGAATGCCGTTACGCTCCATGATGCCGAGCACACGCATAGCGGGCATTTCTACCTTTTCGTAGATATAGAGCAAGCCTGAGTTTTCTTGAATCTGTGGCCATAATTCCAAATGCAGACGCAAAGTAATGTCGGCATCTTCTGCCGCATAGTCTGTTGCTATTTGGAGATCGACTTGATCAAAGCCAATCTGGTGAACACCTTTGCCGCACACCTCTTCATAGCGAATGGTTTTCATGCCCAGATGGCGTTCAGCCAAGCTGTCCATATTGTGGGGCATGTGCGACTCAAGCACATAAGACTCCAGCAAGGTGTCAAATGCAACACCCTTTAGGGTAATGCCATAGTTTGCAAAGATATGGGCGTCGTACTTTAAATTTTGGCCTACTTTTAAACTCGTTGTGCTTTCCAACCAAGGCTTCATACGCGCAAGCACTAGGTCACGATCAAGTTGTACTTCACCGTTGCGGTGAGCAACTGGAATGTAACAAGCTTCACCCGGCTTTACTGATAAAGAAATTCCAACAAGTTCTGCCGCAAGCGCATCAAGACTAGTAGTTTCCGTATCAACTGCTGTTAATTCAGATGCCTCAATCTTCGTTAGCCACCTCTCTAAACTCGCTTCATCCACCACGCATTCGTAGTGACGCTCAACTGCATCTTGCGAGTCTCGAGTTGCTTGTGATAAATCCTTGGTCGGCGAGCTGGCAATCACGCGGGTCTTTTTTTCCTCATCAGTACCTGTGCCAGAAGAAGAAATTGGACTGCCTGCTAAATCAAATTCGGCCATCTCACCTTTATTCTCTGGGCTTGTAAGCTTCTTTTCAACGTCACGCAACCAAGTCTTAAATGCATAGCGCTCAAATAATTCACGTAATAAAGGAGCATCTTCAGACTTAGCATGCAAGTCATCTAAGCTTGGTAAATGGGGTGATAAATCACAATCGGTTTTTACCGTAATGAGTTGACGAGCTTGCGGCAACCAAGGAAGCGTTACGCGTAAGTTTTCACCAACTACGCCTTTAACTTGATCTGCATTTGCCATCAAGTTATCGAGATTACCAAATTCCGCTAGCCATTTATTGGCTGTCTTTGGTCCCGCCTTTGGAACACCTGGCACGTTATCAACGGTATCGCCGATGATGGATAAATAATCCACAATCAATTCTGGTGGTACACCAAACTTTTCTTTGACACCTTCAATATCGAGCTTCTCATTTGTCATCGTATTAATAAGGGTGACCGAAGGATTTACCAATTGCGCTAAATCTTTATCACCAGTAGAAATAATGGTTTCCCAACCTGCTTGGGTAGCTTGGCAAGCCAAAGTCCCAATCACATCGTCAGCCTCTACACCAGATACCATCAATACCGGCCAACCCAAGGCCTTCACCATGGCATGAATTGGCTCAATCTGTTTAACCAAATCCTCAGGCATGGGGGAGCGATGTGCCTTGTATTCTGAGTACATTTCGTCGCGGAAGGTCTTCCCTTTAGCATCAAAAACACAGGCAATATGGTCGGCCTTAAGCTCAGACCGAGCCCGGCGCATCATATTCACCATGCCATAAATAGCCCCAGTGGGCTCTCCAGCCCCATTTCTGAGGTCTGGCATGGCGTGGAAGGCGCGATAGAGGTAGCTAGAACCGTCTACCAACAAGAGTCTATGTTTAGTCATACCGCAATCGTACAATCTAGTTGTGAATTGCCTACAGGTCTGGTTAAGGAACCGTCCGAGAGTAGGCTTAAAAAGGTGAAAAAATGCATTATTTAACGAACTTAATTAGCCACTCAATAAGCCAAAGCCTAACCCTAATGAGTTTTTTGGTGGTTTTTGGACTTTTTGGCACGACTGCAGCCCACGCTCAGAATAACAGCCAGGCACTGAGCCCATCGGAATTAAACCGTATCAATAGTCAGCCACTCGCACCTGCGGTGAGCGCAAGTGGCGCGACATCCAACCCTGAGCAACGCAAGCCAAACTATCAATACCGAGATAAAAACGGCACCACTGTAACCGAATACAAAGATGTCAATTCTCCAACGCAGGTAGATGTAAAAACGCCCTATACCAGTTATGAAATGGCGCCGCCTACAACAGTAATGCCAGGACCCCCAAAAGATACTGATCTGATCAGCGTTCCTAGCGTCAGCATTCCCTTTTAACTTAAAAAGCATTTACTGATTTATGGCTGTATTTACCCCGATCGAGCTTGAGGATATTTCTCAATGGATTGCTCAAGACTTTGATATCGGCCAAGCCACTGAAATTCGTGGCATTCATGGTGGTATTGAAAACTCTAATTTTTTCTTAGATACCACTAAAGATGGCAAGAAGCAGGAATATGTTTTAACAATCTTTGAAAGATTATCTGCGGAACAACTTCCTTTCTACTTAGAGTTAATGCGCCACCTAGCAAACAAAGGTGTGCCTGTACCCAAGCCGATCGAGAATAAACAGGGCAACATTCTTTTTGCCCTCAAAGGCAAGCCGGCAGCCATTGTTACCAAGCTACCAGGCCTTTCCAGACTCCAACCAGAAGCCAATCATTGCGCTCTTGTTGGCGAGATGCTAGCGAAGATGCATTTGGCTGGAAAAGATTTTCCAAAGTCCCAAGAGAATCTTCGTAGCCTTGCTTGGTGGCAGAAAACAATACCTTCGGTATTACCAAACTTAAGCACGCCCCAGAAAGAGCTCATTACTCATGAGTTACAAACTCAAGAGGAATTTTTTGCCTCAGGCACCTATGATGGATTGCCGCAAGGGGCGAGTCACTGTGATCTCTTTCGCGACAATGTTTTATTTGATCCCAAAGGATCTGATATCTCTCAAGATCATTTGGGTGGCTTCTTTGATTTTTACTTTGCTGGCACTGATAAATGGCTATTTGATATCGCCGTCACTGCCAATGATTGGTGTCTTGCAGATAACAAGCAAGATTTAGATCCTGCTCGCTTAGACGCGTTCATGAAAGCCTATCAGTCGGTTCGCCCTCTCACCAAAGAAGAGCAAGCTAGCTGGCCACTCATGTTGCGTGCAGCAGCTTTACGCTTCTGGGTTTCAAGACTCTGGGACTTCTATTTGCCGCGTGATGCGCAGATGCTAACCCCGCATGACCCTACGCACTTTGAACGCATTCTTTTAAGTCGCCGCTCACTATGAAACTGAATTCCGTAGCACCCAAAGAAGGCTACACCTGGATTAGACAAGGCATTTGGCTCTTTAAACAAAATCCCTTGGGCTTTTTAATGCTGGTCTTTATGTACGTCTTTGCAGCGCAACTCGCAGTCGTCATTCCAGTGATTGGCGTCTTTGCAGTTCTTCTGCTCACGCCAACTCTTTCTGTTGGATTCATGACCGCTTGCCGCCAAGGCATTCAAAAGGAGCGCATTAGGCCGATGGTCTATTTGATCGCCCTGCGGTCAAGTCTTATTGTGCGAAAGAGAATTCTGCAATTAGGCCTGGTATATGCCGGCATGATTTTGTTGCTCAGTTTTATCTTGAGTCTCTTGGTTGACTTTGAATTACTCTTGCCATTAATGACTAGCGATAAACCCATCACACCCGAGGCTTTACGTCAGGTTTACTTGGTGCTTTTATTTGGCGCCATACTGTACATACCAGTAGCAATGTTGATGTGGTTTTCACCGGTCTTAGTTGCATGGGCCGATATGTCTGTGCCACAAGCCCTCTTCTCTAGCGCATTAGCGTGCTGGGCCAATAAAGTTGCATTCTTTCTGTATCTAGCTATTTGGAGCGCCATGCTGATTGCCATTCCGCTAACAGTGGGAATGATTTTTGATGCGCTTGATCTGGGGCAGGCAGCCTCGTTCATCATCGCCCCGATTTCTATGGTGGGCTTGACGATAATGCACTGCTCTTTTTATGCGACTTGGAAAGCTTGCTTCACAGAAGATGAAGTGGTGTTGCCTGTTTAATTGATTTATCAGTCAATCGCAGCAAGCTTTGCAATACTCAGCTGTAACCACTTGATGCCATGACGCTTGAAATTAACCTGCGCCCTTGCATCGGCATCCACACCCTCTAAACCAGTCACGCGTCCTTCACCGAACTTCGTATGAAACACATTCTGCCCAATGGTGAACGGGTAATTTCCGCGAGGCGGAGAGGCCAGTCTTTTCACTTCCATCGAAGCTGAACCAACTCGCTTCGCCGGTCTTTGACGTTCAGAACCTGAATCAAAAAAATCATTCGACTCATATTCGCGTTGACGGGTATAGCCATCCTGCCACGTGGATCCCGATCTTGAGCTGCCACCACCCCAGCGAGCATCTCTTGCTTTAGGGGTGAGCCATTTCAATGAATCGGATGGAAGCTCTTCTAGGAAGCGGGAAGGCATGTTGTAGCGTACCTGGCCATGCAACATCCGTGATTGAGTGTGTGAGAGATACAGACGCTCCTTGGCACGTGTAATCGCCACATACATCAAACGTCGTTCTTCCTCCAAGCCGTTTTGCTCATTCACACTGTTCTCATGGGGAAATAAACCCTCTTCAAGACCGGTAATGAACACTGAAGTGAACTCTAAACCCTTGGCTGAGTGCACCGTCATTAACTGCACAGCATCTTGTCCGGCTTGGGCTTGATTATCGCCAGCCTCTAATGAGGCGTGGGATAGGAAAGCGGCCAAAGGTGAAACCTCGACAACGCCGGGAGCATTTTCCCCCGGCAACATTGCGGCGGCTGCATCTTGACCGTAACCTTCCTCAGCAATAAAGGCAGTAGCAGCGTTAATCAATTCCTGCAAGTTCTCGACGCGATCTTGTCCTTCACGCTCAGAGAGGTAGTGCTGAATCAAGCCACTATGCTGAATTACAAATTCGACTGTTTCTGGCAAAGTGTTGTGACGGGTGGCTTCACGCATGTGGTCTACTAAACGCACAAATCCACTTAGCGCAGCACCGGCTTTACCTTCTAAATTAGAGGCAGCTAGGTATAAAGAACATTGTTGTGCCCTGGCAGCATCTTGCAAGGCTTCAATTGATCTCGCCCCAATTCCGCGGGTTGGAAAATTCACTACTCGAGAGAATGAAGTGTCGTCATTTGGATTCTCGAGCAAGCGTAAGTAGGCGAGCGCATGTTTAATTTCAGCGCGCTCGAAGAACCGCAAACCGCCGTACACACGATACGGAATACCCGCAGAAAATAATGCGTGCTCAATAATGCGTGACTGTGCATTGCTGCGATAGAGTAAAGCTACTTCAGTGCGCTTGATGCCACTATTGACTAAAGCCTTGATCTCGTCCACCAGCCAAGCTGCCTCGGCATGATCACTAGGCGCCTCATAAATACGGACTGGCTCGCCATGACCAGCATCGGTTCGCAGGTTTTTACCAAGGCGCTCGGAGTTATTCGCAATGAGGTGATTAGCTGTATCTAGAATATGGCCGTGTGAGCGATAGTTCTGCTCTAACTTCACCATCAATGGGTGGTATTGCTTTTCATAGAGACGCATATTTTCAACATCGGCGCCACGGAATGCATAAATACTTTGATCATCATCGCCCACCGCAAAAACGGAACTACTACCCATGCCACTGACATTGATGCGACTTACGTCATGACCAGACAATAATTTAAGCCATGCATACTGCAAGGCGTTGGTATCTTGAAACTCATCAATCAAAATATGACGGAAGCGCTCTTGATAGTGAGTCCGAATCGCTTCGCTATGCTTGAGTAATTCATAACTGCGCAATAAGAGTTCAGCAAAATCCACCACGCCTTCGCGTTGGCATTGTTCATCGTAAGCCGCATACAGTTGCGCCATCTTGGCTTGGAAGTCATCGCCAAGCGCTAAATCTTTTGCGCGTTGACCGCGCTCCTTGGCGTGGGCAATAAAGTATTGCAACTGCTTTGCAGGATATTTTTCATCATCGACTTTTAAGCCCTTCAACAGGCGCTTAATTGCCGATAGTTGATCTTGGGTATCCAAGATTTGGAAAGTCGACGGTAAACCCGCTTCCTTGTAATGAGCACGCAATAAACGGTTACAAAGACCATGAAAGGTGCCAATCCACATTCCACGTGTATTAATCGGCAACATGGCACTGAGACGAAGCATCATCTCCTTGGCAGCCTTATTGGTGAAGGTCACCGCTAGGACGCCAATAGGGGATACCTGGCCGGTCTGAATCAACCAGGCTATACGGGTGGTGAGGACGCGGGTCTTGCCGCTCCCTGCCCCAGCCAAAATCAAGGCTGATTGGGCTTGGCCATTTTCGTGGACGGGCGGGAGGGTCACTGCCTCGCGCTGTTCTGGATTGAGGTTCGCGAGCAAGTCTGAGTACATCAGCCCAATTATAATTTGCCTCTTATGCCAAATGCCTCAAATACCCCTAATTCACCAGCGGCTAGCTCAGCAGACGAGCTCGCTAAATCCTACGAACCCGCCCCGATAGAGGCCTACTGGGGTCCAGAGTGGGAACGCCGAGGTATCGCCGACTCCACCATGGATGAGGGCAAGGGGGACTTTTCTATTCAGCTGCCCCCACCTAATGTGACCGGCACTCTGCATATGGGTCACGCATTCAATCAAACCATCATGGATGGCCTGGTTCGTCATGCTCGTATGACAGGCAAAAATACTTTATGGGTACCGGGCACAGATCATGCCGGTATTGCGACTCAAATTGTTGTGGAGCGTCAACTCGATGCTCAAAAAGTTTCTCGTCATGATTTAGGTCGTGAAAAGTTTTTAGAAAAAGTTTGGGAGTGGAAAGAAGCTTCCGGCAACACGATTACCCGTCAAATTCGTCGCCTAGGCGCTTCGATTGATTGGGGCAAAGAATATTTCACGATGGACAGCAAGATGTCCAAGGCAGTTGTCGAAGTCTTTGTTCGCCTACATGAACAAGGTTTGATTTACCGCGGCAAGCGCTTGGTGAACTGGGATCCTGTTTTAGGTACGGCAGTTTCTGATTTAGAAGTAGTGAGCGAAGAAGAAGATGGATCAATGTGGCATATCCGCTATCCATTGACCGATGGCTCTGGCCACCTCACTGTTGCCACTACCCGCCCAGAAACACTATTGGGTGACGTTGCCGTCATGGTGAACCCAGAAGACGAGCGCTATAAACATCTCATCGGCAAGTCAGTGGGTTTGCCTTTGTGCGATCGCCAAATCCCCGTGATTGCTGATGACTATGTGGATTTGAATTTTGGTACTGGCGTTGTAAAAGTCACTCCTGCGCATGACTTTAATGACTATGCAGTAGGTCAACGCCATCAGTTACCAATGATCAACATCCTCACTTTGGATGCCAAGATCAATGAGAATGCTCCGGCTGCGTATCAAGGTATGGAAAGATTCGCAGCACGCAAGCAAGTCGTTTCTGATTTAGAGGCTGCTGGCTTATTGGAAAAAGTTCAGCCCCATAAATTAATGGTGCCACGCGGTGATCGCACCCAAACCATTATTGAACCCATGCTCACTGACCAATGGTTTGTGGCGATGTCCAAACCTAGTCCCGATAACAAGTATCAACCCGGCTCCTCGATTGCTGGCGCCGCCTTAGATGCAGTAACCAAGGGCGATATCAAGCTGGTTCCAGAAAACTGGATTAACACCTATACCCAGTGGTTAGAGAATATTCAAGACTGGTGCATCTCCCGTCAACTCTGGTGGGGCCATCAAATCCCCGCTTGGTATGGCGATGATGGGCAAATTTTTGTGGGGCGCTCCGAGGAAGAGGCTAAAGCGAAAGCTGCTGCGGCTGGTTACACCGGCAAACTCAACCGTGACCCTGACGTTCTGGATACTTGGTTCAGCTCTGCGCTCGTACCATTTAGCTCTTTAGGTTGGCCAGAAGAAACGCCTGCCTTAAATCACTTCTTGCCTTCATCTGTTTTGGTGACTGGCTTTGACATCATCTTTTTCTGGGTAGCACGCATGGTCATGATGACCTGCCACTTCACCGGAAAAGTACCTTTTCATACCGTCTATGTTCATGGCCTGGTTCGGGATGCTGAGGGTCAGAAGATGAGCAAATCTAAAGGTAACACTTTGGATCCAATTGATTTGATAGACGGCATCAAGATTGAAGAACTAGTAGGCAAGAGAACTACTGGCCTCATGAATCCAAAACAAGCCGAGAGTATTAGCAAGAAAACAAAGAAAGAGTTTCCGGATGGTATTCCTGCGTTTGGAACTGATGCACTGCGCTTTACTTTTGCCTCTTTAGCTTCGCTGGGTCGCAATATTAACTTTGATCAAAAGCGTTGTGAAGGCTATCGTAATTTCTGCAACAAGCTTTGGAATGCCACTCGCTTTGTGCTCATGAATTGCTCTGGTGGCGATGAAGACAATGGCTTTGCGCCTTGTGATAATCAGTGCGGCCCTGATGGCTATTTGGATTTTTCGCCGGCTGATCGTTGGATAGTTTCTCAACTACAAAGGGCTGAAGCCGAGGTAGCTAAAGGCTTTGAAGCTTATCGCTTTGACAATATTGCCAGCAGCATTTACCAATTTGTTTGGGATGAGTATTGCGATTGGTATCTCGAGCTTGCTAAGGTGCAATTACAGACCGGTACGCCAGCACAGCAACGTGCCACTCGCCGTACCCTCTTGCGTGTCCTGGAAACCATTTTACGCATGGCACATCCTTTAATTCCATTCATTACCGAAACACTTTGGCAGACTGTTGGCCCTAAATCTGGAAAAGTTTTAGCACAGCAAGAAAAACAAACCATTGCGCTCCAACCTTATCCTGTTGCTCAGCCTGAAAAGATTGATGAGAAGAGTGAAGCCTGGGTTGCGCAGATCAAAGCAATCGTGGATGCCTGCAGAAATCTTCGTGGCGAGATGCAGGTTCCTCCCGGTCAAAAGGTGCCGCTCTGGATCTGCGGTCCAAAAGAGTTTCTGGAAAAAGCGACCCCTTATCTCATGGCGCTTGCTAAATTAACTGAGGTCAAAATCTACAGCGATGAATCTGCTTTAGAAAAAGATGCTCCAGGCGCACCAATTGCCTTGGTGGGCGATATCAAGCTCTTACTCAAGATTGAAGTGGATGTTGGCGCCGAAAGAATCCGTCTAGGCAAGGAAATTGAGCGCTTAGCCATTGAAATCAATAAAGCCAAGGGCAAATTGACCAATGAAAGCTTCGTGGCTCGCGCGCCAGCTGATGTTGTTGCTCAAGAAAAACAACGTCTTGCTGGCTTTGAGCAAAATCATGAGAAGCTTGTTGCACAATTAGAGCGTCTTAAATAAAAACGGTAAGAACGGACCACCCATGTCAATCCATTTCGGCTCCAAAAAAGTAACTAAGGCTGTATTTCCCGTTGCGGGATTTGGTACGCGCTTTTTGCCCGCCACTAAAGCCAGCCCAAAAGAAATGCTCAATGTGGTGGACAAGCCGCTGATTCAGTACGCGGTAGATGAGGCTGTTGCGGCCGGTATTACAGAGCTCATTTTCGTGACGGGCCGTAGCAAACGCGCGATTGAAGATCACTTTGATAAAGCCTACGAGCTAGAGGCAGCGCTAGAAGCGAAGAACAAACAGGACCTCCTCCAACTTATTCGCAGTGTTAAACCCGACAATGTGGACTGCATCTACATTAGACAAGCCGAACCATTGGGATTAGGTCATGCAGTTCTCTGCGCCGCCCGGGTAGTGGGTGACGAGCCGTTTGCAGTGATCTTAGCTGATGACCTTTTGAATGGTCAGCCACCAGTACTTTCACAAATGCTCAAAGTATATGAAGAGCAAGAAGGATCGGTATTGGCAGTAGAAAAAATCGACCCCGCCAAAAGTAGCTCATATGGAATTGTCTCGGGGGATGAGGTTAGCAAAGGTATTTATCGCCTCAATGGCATTGTCGAGAAACCGAAGCCAATAGATGCGCCTTCTGACCTGGCGGTAGTTGGGCGCTATGTGCTCTCAGCAAAGATTTTTGATCACATTCGTAATGTGAAGCCTGGCGCCGGCGGAGAAATTCAACTCACCGATGCCATTGCTGCATTACTAAAAGAAGAGCCTGTATTCGCTTACGAATATGATGGCGTTCGCTATGACTGCGGTAGTAAGTTGGGCTACCTCAAAGCTTCTGTAGATTTTGCTCTACGGCACAAAGAAGTTGGCGAAGAATTCGCTGAGTATTTAAGAGGCTGGTCTTTAAAGTAACCCTCCGAGGCTAGATATGCAAAAGGCAGAGATGAGTCTCTGCCTTTTTGTTTAGTCCCCTACCAAGAAGTATGAACGCCAGACTATTTCTTACCTACGCTTCATAAAGAAAACCAGTACATCACCTTCCGTAGTGCTTGCAAGCAACTCATTTCCAGTTTGCTTGGCAAATGCAGGGAAGTCATGAGCGGCGCCCGCATCGGTTGCCTTAATCTTTAAGACTTCACCTGACTGCATCGTTGCCAATGCTTTTTTAGTACGCAAGATAGGCAATGGGCAGTTCATACCAATCGCATCTACCTCTGCATTAAAAGCAATATTCACTGGCTCACTCATTTGCTTGCTATCCAGTCTTTAACGCCACTTAAGGCCACACCCAACTTGCTAGGATCAGTTCCGCCGGCCATTGCCATTTCCGGTTTGCCGCCACCTTTACCGCCCACTTGTTGGGCAACAAAGTTCACGAGATCGCCTGCCTTTACTTTGCCAATCGAATCAGCAGTCACACCAGCAATCAAACTCACCTTGTCGCCCTGGACCGAAGCCAACACAATAGCAGCGGTTTTCAGCTTTGCCTTAAGAGCATCCATTGTTTCGCGCAATACCCCTGCATCGGCGCCATCAAGTCGTGCAGCAAGGACTTTGATGCCATTCACATCAATGGCTTGACCCGCCAACTCATCTCCCTGGCTTGCCGCTAACTTAGAGTTCACTTTTTCTAATTCGCGCTCCGCTTGACGCAGGCTTTCTTGAAGTTGCGTAACGCGATTAACCAAATCACCAGGATGGGTTTTGAGAATCGCCGCAGCTTCATTAATTTTGTCTTCTAAACCTTGCAAGAAATGCAGCGCGTTATTACCAGTAACAGCCTCAACACGGCGGATGCCGGCTGCAACACCGCCCTCCGAAACAATCTTCAAGCTACCGATATCACCAGTACGTCCTACGTGAGTACCGCCACAAAGTTCTTTAGAAGAACCTATCTCCAGTACTCGCACTTCTTCGCCGTACTTCTCGCCAAACAACATCATGGCTCCAGTCTTTTGCGCATCATCCAAAGACATGACTTTGCCTGAAGTGGCTGTGTTTTCCAGAATCTCTTGGTTTACGATATCTTCAATACGGCGAATTTGCTCAGCAGTAATAGGCGCATTGTGCGTAAAGTCAAAACGGGTCTTAGTGGCATCTACCAGTGACCCTTTTTGTTGCACATGATCTCCCAGTACTTCACGCAAGGCTTTGTGCAAGATATGAGTAGCACTATGGTTGCGCATCGTATCGGTTCTTTGCTGGGTATCTACTAGAGCATTGATCGCATCACCTACTTTGAGCTCACCCTCAAGCACTTCACCCTGATGACCAAATACATCAGCCTGAATCTTGAAGGTATCTTCCACTGCAAAACGAATACTTTCGTTGCGCAGCTCACCTTTGTCCCCTACTTGGCCACCAGATTCAGCATAAAAAGGGGTGTTATCCAAAACAATCACGGCCGCGTCGCCCGCCTTCACTGACGGAACGGCAGAACCATCCACATAAAGCGCAGTCACTTTGGCGCCATCATGCTTTAAGGTGTCATAACCATGAAACTGCGTAGGTTGGCCCTTGTAATCTAGGCCCTGAGCCACCTTGAATTTGCCTGCGGCTCTTGCTTGATCGCGTTGCTTCTGCATCGCTATTTCAAAGCCATCTGCATCAACAGTGACACCACGTTCACGACAAACGTCAGCCGTTAAATCCAACGGGAATCCAAAAGTGTCATGTAAACGGAAAGCAGTTTCTCCGTCGACTACTTTTGCGCCGCCAGCTAAAGCACCATCCAAAATTTCCATGCCATTGGCAATCGTTTGGAAGAAGCGCTCTTCTTCTTGCTTAATAACTTCGCTGACTTTATCTTGTGCGGTGCGCAACTCCGGATAAGCTTCGCCCATCTCTTTAACGAGCGCAGGAACCAACTGATAGAAGAATGGTTTACGTGCACCCAGCTTATAACCATGACGAATCGCGCGACGTGCAATGCGGCGTAATACATAACCACGACCAGCATTACCTGGAATGACACCATCAACGACAATAAAGCTACATGCGCGAATATGATCTGCAATCACTTTGAGTGATGGGCTTTGTGCGTCACAATTCTCGCCACCAGCAGCATCTACAGCCCCCTTGGAAGCTTTGAGGAGATTGACAAAGAGGTCAATTTCATAATTGGAGTGAACATGCTGCAAGACTGCTGCAATACGCTCAAGACCCATGCCTGTATCAACACTAGGCTTAGGTAGCGGATGCATTACACCGGCCTCGTCACGGTTGTACTGCATGAATACGTTATTCCAAATTTCGATGAAGCGGTCACCATCTTCATTAGGACTTCCAGGAGGACCTCCAGGAATATGTTCGCCGTGATCGTAGAATATTTCAGTGCAAGGTCCGCAAGGACCTGTATCACCCATCATCCAAAAATTATCCGATGCGTAACGCGCGCCCTTGTTATCTCCAATGCGAATAATGCGATCGGCGGGCACACCAATTTGCTTATTCCAAATGTCATAAGCCTCGTCATCTTCAGCATAGACAGTGACTAGGAGTTTTTCTTTTGGCAACTTGAAAACTAGGGTCAATAAATCCCAGGCAAATTGAATAGCGTCCTTCTTGAAATAATCTCCAAAAGAGAAATTTCCTAACATTTCAAAAAAGGTATGGTGACGCGCGGTATATCCGACGTTATCCAAGTCATTGTGTTTTCCACCGGCCCGGATGCATTTCTGGGCAGTCGTCGCGCGGTTATATGGGCGCTTATCGAAGCCCAAAAACACATCTTTAAATTGATTCATGCCTGCATTAGTAAATAGCAGGGTTGGGTCATCCCCCGGCACTACTGGGCTGGAAGGGACGATTTGGTGACCTTTTTGGGCAAAGAAGTCCAGATAGGCTTGGCGAATTTGGGAGACTTTCATGGCAATAATTATCGCATTGGCACCTCTCTAGGGCAAACCCTAGACAAGATCCCCATATCCTGCCTTACAATCGCTCAACATCAATAAATCGACAAATAAGTCGGTAATTAAGGAGCGCAACTTGGAAATCCGCAATCAAAAAGATTTTGGGGCTGGCCTAATGTATATGGTCATTGGCCTTTTTTTTACCATCATGGCTACCCAGTACCCAATGGGAACTGCCGCCAAAATGGGGCCTGGATACTTTCCCTTCTGGCTAGGCCTAGTAATGACAGCCTTGGGTTTACTTATCTTAGTGAAGTCACTCAGCGCTAAAGCAGCGATTAAAAAAATCCCTCCTTTCAATTGGAAGGTCATTGGCCTCATTACAGGATCTGTCATTGCATACGGCGTCCTTTTGCCAACGATGGGTTTTATCGTAGCCGTGTTCGTTTTGGTGTTTATGTCAGCCAGCGCAAGTCATGAATTTCATTGGAAAGGCACTTTAATCAATGCCACATTTCTAATTGTTTTCACTTATTCGGTATTCGTTTTGGGTCTGAAATTACAGTTCCCATTACTGCCTTTCTTTCTTCAATAACGTACCGGGATACTGAAAATGGACTTATTTGCTAATTTAGCTCTCGGTTTCGATACCGCGTTTACATTACAAAATCTTCTTTACTGCCTGATCGGCTGCGTATTGGGAACCCTGATTGGTGTACTGCCAGGCTTGGGTCCAATCGCCACGATTGCAATGCTGTTGCCAGCTACTTATGCCTTGCCTCCAATCGCAGCATTGATTATGTTGGCTGGTATTTACTACGGCTCACAGTACGGCGGCTCTACAACAGCAATTCTGTTGAACATCCCAGGAGAAACATCCTCGGTGGTGACGGCGATTGATGGCTACCAAATGGCCAGAAATGGTCGAGCTGGTGTTGCATTGTTCACCGCCGGCATGGGCTCATTCTTTGCTGGTTGCGTTGCAACTTTGGTATTGGCTGCATTTGCTGCACCACTCTCACAGCTGGCATTTAAGTTTGGTCCAGCAGAATACTTCTCCCTCATGGTTCTCGGTTTGATCGGCGCAGTTGTGTTGGCATCAGGATCCTTGATCAAAGCGATTGGCATGATTGTCTTAGGTCTCTTAATGGGCCTAATCGGCACTGACGTTAACTCTGGTGTTTCGCGTTATGCGTTTGATATTCCTGAATTAAGTGACGGTATTGGTTTCGTTGCTGTTGCTATGGGCGTATTCGGTTTCGCAGAAATCATGGGCAACCTTGAGAAGACGGATGAGGATGAAGGTTTCCTCAATAAGATGACCACCATGATTCCTACCAAGGAAGACGTCAAGCGCATGATTCCTTCCATCCTGCGCGGCACAACGATTGGTTCGATTCTTGGAATCCTGCCAGGCGGCGGCGCAGCACTTGCCGCATTTGGCGCTTACTCTGTTGAGAAAAAATCATCCAAGTACAGCCATGAGTTTGGTAAAGGCGCTATTGAGGGTGTTGCTGGTCCTGAATCAGCCAATAACGCTGCTGCTCAAACCTCATTTATTCCATTGTTGACTTTGGGTATTCCACCAAATGCAGTGATGGCCTTGATGGTTGGTGCGATGACTATTCACAATATTCAACCAGGTCCTCAGGTAATGACCAGCAACCCAGCTTTGTTCTGGGGTCTGATCGCTTCCATGTGGATTGGTAACGTCATGTTGATTCTCTTGAACTTGCCCTTGATTGGTATCTGGGTAAAGTTACTGAAGATTCCTTATCGCTTCATGTACCCAGCCATTCTGGTTTTCTGCTGTATCGGCGTCTATACCGTAAACAACGCCGTGTTTGATGTATACGTGACCGCTGCCTTCGGCATCATTGGTTACCTCTTCTTCAAACTGGGTTGCGAACCGCCTCCATTGCTTTTGGGCTTCGTACTTGGACCAATGATGGAAGAGAACTTCCGCCGCGCTCTATTGCTATCTCGTGGTGATTTCACCACCTTCCTGACTCGTCCACTTTCCTTGGGATTACTGATTGCATCAGCACTCTTGGTGGTCATGGTTACCTTGCCGGCAGTCAAGAAGACTCGCGAAGAAGCATTTGTCGAAGACTGATAGTTTTACACCTCACAGAAATGAGCCCGCAGCTGTTTGCGGGCTTTTTCTTTATGGGCTGAGGGTTTTCTCTACAATGTGGCAATGTCCCAAGATAGCAAACCTTCCAAAGCAAATACCGGCGCTGTAGCCGAACCGTCTAATTTCTTGCGCCAGATCATCGATCATGATTTGGCAAGCGGGGCTTTTGCACAGCGCACTAACTTAGCTGGGGAGCCCATCCCATCGATCATCACCCGCTTTCCGCCTGAACCTAATGGCTACCTGCATATTGGTCACGCTAAAAGTATTTGCCTCAATTTTGGTTTAGCAGCTGATTACAACAATCAAGCTGGGGGTGCGCGCTGCAATATGCGCCTAGACGACACCAACCCAGTTAAAGAGGATGTGGAATACGCCGACAGCATTTTGGATGCAGTGAAATGGCTAGGTTTTGATTGGGGAACCCATCTTTATCACGCAAGCGACTACTTTGACAAACTATATGAGTTTGCTGAAATTTTGATTCAGAATGGCAAAGCGTATGTCGATAGCCAAAGTGCTGATGATATTCATACCAATCGCGGTAACTTTGGCCAAGCCGGAAAAAATAGCCCTTATCGCGATCGCAGCCCAGAAGAAAATCTCTCCTTATTTCGTGAAATGCGTGCCGGGAAGTTCAGAGATGGCGAGCATGTATTGCGACTGAAAATTGACATGGCGCATCCCAACATCGTGATGCGTGATCCCGTGGTTTACCGTATCCGCCATACCGATCACCACCGCACGGGCAGCAAATGGTGTATTTACCCTTTATATGACTTCACACATTGCATCTCAGACGCATTGGAGAATGTCTCTCACTCTATCTGCACGCTAGAGTTCGAGAACAACCGTCCCTTGTACGATTGGATTGTGAACTCATTAAAAGAATTGGGTGTCTTTAAAGACCCAGTGCCACATCAATATGAGTTCGCACGCCTCAACCTGACTTACACCATCACCAGTAAACGTAAGTTACTGCAGCTTGTAGAAGAAAAGCATGTTGAGGGTTGGGATGATCCTCGAATGCCAACCATCGTCGGCATCCGTCGCCGCGGCTATACCCCAGAAAGTATTCGTCTGTTCTGCGAGCGCATTGGTGTCTCTAAAGCTGATAGCTGGATTGATATGAGCACCCTTGATCAAGCATTACGTGATGATCTAGAAGTCAGAGCTCCACGCGCTACTGCAGTACTCAAGCCACTCAAGCTCGTAGTGGAAAACTTTGATGCCTTAGCAAAAGAGGCTTGTTCTGCGCCGCGTCATCCCAATCACCCAGAGTGGGGTAATCGTGAATTTCATTTCACGCGCGATCTATGGATTGAAGCGGATGACTTTATGAAGGAACCCATCAAGGGATTCTTCAGACTATATCCACCGATTGGAGATCAGCCAGGTAGCCGTGTTCGCTTACGCCATGGCTTTGTAGTGGAATGCACTGGTTTTGAAACCGATGCACAAGGAAATGTCACCCAAGTCAACGTGACACACTTTCCCGATAGCAAGAGCGGTACTGCTGGCTCCAATAACTACAAGGTCAAGGGCAATATTCACTGGATTAGCGCGGCTGAAGCGATTCCTGCAGAAGTGCGTCTATATGATCACCTGTTTAGCGACCCCCACCCAGATAGTGGTGACAAGAATTTCTTAGAAGCAATCAATCCCCACTCTAAGCAAACGATTTCTGCCTACTTAGAGCCCAGCATGAAAGATGCCACAGCGGAAGATTGTTTCCAGTTTGAACGTCACGGCTACTTTGTTGCCGACAAGAATGACTCCAAACCTGGCAAGCCAGTATTTAACCGTACGGTTGGCCTCAAGGATTCTTGGAAATAGTTTTTAGAAAATGTCCTACGCTGGGATAGCGTAGTGGTGTTTTTAATTCCGGCAAGCGCTGATTGGTCACTCTGCGTGACTCACGCATAAAGGACCAAAGCATCGGACTGACGATTTTTTGTAACTCGTTACCAGGCAATCGAGCCGGTCTTTCTAGCCCAAAGGCATCGGCCACTTCATCAAAGTAATCACCCATTTTGGTCTCACCGCCATCACAGGCATTAATGATGCGCTGAGGCTTGCCATAGTAGACCGCTGCGCAGACTAGCCTCGCTAAGTCATCGCTGTGAATATGATTCGAATAAGCGTCTTCTTCTGGCAGTAATGCGGGTGTTTGCGCCTGAAGCCTCTCAATCGGTAAGCGGTCGGCTGCATAAATTCCCGGGACGCGCAAAATTGTCAAAGCTACTCCATGGGCGGGCGCCCATAAACGGAGAATTCTCTCGGCATCAACCCTTCTTTGGGCTCGCTCGCTTTGGGGGCTTACTGGGGTAGCCTCACTCACCTTTCCACCCCTATGATCACCGTAAACACCGGTAGTGCTGATATAGATCAGGCGCCTGACGGCATTGGAGCCTTGGGCTAAAATTCGGAGAAGGTTGCGGGTTCGGCAATCACGATTTCCACCATTTTGAGGTGGCGCTAGATGAATGACGGTTTGAGCTAAACCGCTAAGGCGCCATAAAGACTCTGGATGATCCAGATTACCCAAAACAGGAATCGCGCCAACCGCCCTCAACTCCTGAAAGCGATTTTGTTGAGAAGTGAGCGCAAAGACACGGTGGCTTCGCGACATTTGTTTAGCTACCCGAAGACCGATGTCTCCGCAGCCAATAATAAGGATTGAAGGCTTACCAAAAGATTGCATAAGTAACATCGTAACGATTTATTGAAAGGAATGAGAGTGTCTTATCAGGTCACGCTCAAAACGAGCGGCAAACAATTCACCGTCAATCCAGATGAGAATCTCCTGGAGGCTGCTCTTCGTCAAGCCATCAACCTGCCCTATGGCTGCAAAAATGGTGCTTGCGGCTCCTGCAAAGGTAAAGTTCTAGAAGGTCAAGTCACCCATGGTCAGCATAGTGAAAGCGCCCTGAGCAAGGCCGATGAGACTGCGGGTGGCATTCTATTTTGCTGCTCCCATCCCCAATCAGACCTGCTGATTGAAGCTCGTGAAGTCCAAGGGGCGGGGGATATTGCGATTCGCAAAGTGCCATGCCGAGTCAACGCGATTACCAAACCTAGTGATGATGTCGCCATTCTCAAGCTGCAACTACCCGCTGCAGAGCGCTTTCAATTCTTGGCTGGGCAGTATTTGGAGTTTCTCCTTAAGGATGGCCAACGCCGCGCTTACTCAATCGCCAACGCGCCCGAGCAAGAAGGTCCGCTGGAGTTGCACATTCGTCATTTGCCAGGCGGCCTGTTTACTGACTTTGTATTTGGCGCCGTCACACCCGCATTAAAAGAAAAAGACATTCTTCGTTTTGAAGGCCCCTTGGGGAGCTTTTTCTTGAGAGAAGATTCCAAAAAACCAATTATCTTTGTTGCCGCTGGTACAGGTTTTGCTCCAATTAAATCGATCATTGAGCAAATGCAAGCAAAGAAGATAGAAAGACCCATTCACCTCTATTGGGGTGGACGTCGCCCTAGTGACTTGTATTTAGATGGCTTGTGCAAAGCCTGGGAAAAAGAAATTGCCGACTTTAAATACATCCCAGTGATTTCGGACGCCTTGGCTGAAGACGCCTGGCAAGGTCGCACTGGCTTTGTGCATCAAGCTGTTATGGCGGACCATCCTGATATGAAAGGTTTCCAGGTCTATGCCTGTGGCGCCCCAGTCATGGTCAATGCTGCCAGAAATGACTTCTTAGCCAAGTGTCAACTGCCAGAGGAAGAGTTCTTTGCTGACTCCTTCACCAGCGCTGCTGATTTAACCACCACATAAGTCCTGTGCCATAAAACCTATTCGGTTAGATAATAGAAACTTCATTTCACCCTGTCACCCTCACCCCTTAAATCAGCATGAATAAGACAACCCAGACGATCGATACCCACTCAGTCATGTTTATTACACCGCGCCCTGATGTGATCATGGTCGAAGGTAAGGGTTCATGGCTCACTGATAACAATGGGAAACGCTATTTGGATTTCTTGCAAGGCTGGGCCGTGAATTGCTTAGGTCACTGCAACCCAGGAATGATTGAGGCGCTCAATAAGCAAGCAAAGACACTCATTAACCCTAGTCCGGCATTTTTTAACGAGCCGATGATTGGCTTATCGAATCTACTGACTGAAAACAGCTGTTTTGACAAAGTCTTCTTTGCCAATAGCGGAGCTGAAGCGAATGAAGGCGCCATTAAGTTAGCGCGCAAATGGGGTCAACTCAATAAATCTGGCGCATTTGAGATCATCACGTTTGATCACAGCTTTCATGGCCGCACACTAGCAACGATGAGTGCTTCCGGAAAGCCAAACTGGGACACGATGTTTGCCCCACAAGTGGCGGGCTTTCCGAAGGCGGATTTGAATGATTTGGAATCCGTTAAAAAACTCGTAACCGACAAAACCGTTGCAGTCATGCTTGAACCTGTTCAAGGTGAAGGTGGCGTGATTCCAGCGACTCAAGAATTTATGCGTGGGCTACGTAAATTCACCAAAGAAAATAATATTCTGTTAATTGCCGATGAAGTGCAGGCTGGTTGCGGACGTACCGGTACGCTCTTTGCTTACCAAAACTATGGCATTGAGCCAGACATCATGACCTTGGGCAAAGGGATTGGTGGAGGCGTTCCTTTGGCAGCCCTATTAGCAACTGATGCGGTAGCTTGCTTTGTGCCTGGCGATCAAGGTGGGACCTATAACGGCAACCCACTCATGACTGCTGTAGGTATTAGCGTCATTGAGCAACTACTAGCTCCAGGATTTTTGGACAGCGTTAAAGCCAAAGGTGCATTACTCAAGTCTGAATTACTCAAGCTTTGCGCAGAATTTAATCTTGAAGGTGAGCGTGGCGAAGGATTGCTACGCGCATTGATGCTTGGAAAAGATATTGGCCCAAAACTGGTTGATCTTGCCAGGGATCGCAGTCCTGAAGGCTTGTTGATTAATTCACCAAGACCAAACTTGTTACGCTTTATGCCTGCTTTAAATGTATCGGACGATGAAATTCGTGAGATGTGCAATATGCTGCGTGAGCTGCTAAAGCAAGTTGGCTAAGCTCTACCCAATTAGGTTTTTAGGTAGAGAGAAAGTCACTTCCTCTATTACTCCATCAAGCGCCCTTACCTGTCTAGGGCCAAACTCCTGAATTTGGCTAACAATCGATTGCGCCAAGCTCTCCGGCGCTGATGCGCCCGCAGTTAAACCAACCCGTTTTTTACCAGCAAACCATTCTGGCTTGAGCTGTTCCGGAGCGTCCACCATGTAAGACGGAACGCCAAGCTTTTCAGAAAGCTCACGCAGGCGATTGGAGTTCGAGCTTGTCGCACTTCCCACCACAATAACGACCTCA
>NZ_JACVPV010000006.1:24509-146494 GCF_018881675.1 Polynucleobacter sp. P1-05-14
TTAGCGCATCGACAATTTCTTTTGTCTCATCTACTGAGAGTGTTGTCTGGGTAACAAATGCAATCTTTTCATCGGGCGGGAAAGGCAAAGAACCCACATCGCCAACTTTTTCGATTAAGAAAACGCCTTCTTTCACCTGCCCCATCGTTCCTTCAACTTCAGGATGTCCAGCATGACCAATCATCAATACCGTGAAGCCATCTTTACACATCTTGACAACCTCAAGGTGAACCTTGGTAACCAGCGGGCATGTAGCGTCATACACCTGCAAACCTCGCGCTTCAGCATCCCTACGAACTTCCTGAGAAACGCCATGAGCACTAAATACAACAATGCCCCCTTTGGGAACATCATGCAATTCATCTACGAATACCGCACCCTTCTCGCGCAACTCATTGACTACATAAGCGTTGTGCACAATTTCATGACGCACATATATTGGCGCGCCAAACCGAATGAGTGCCTCGTTGACGATATTGATAGCACGATCTACGCCCGCACAAAAACCACGCGGCTGAGCCATCAAAATTTCTGGGTTATTAAAGTCGCTCATGGTTTACAAAATCGCCACAATCTCTGCTTCAAAAGTTACCGGTCTGCCTGCCAATGGGTGATTAAAGTCAAACCAAGCGCCCTCTTCATTGATCGATTGCAGCACGCCTGCATATTGAGCGCCACCAGGCGCGTTGAACTCAATCACATCCCCCGGATTAAATTCCACGTCGTCATCGCGACCTTCTTTAAGCGCCTTCAAAGATACCCATTGCACTAAATCCTCTTTGCGCTCACCAAAACTTTCTTCCGGCGCTAGCAATGCACTTTTTTTCTCACCAATACCCAAGCCCAACAATACATTCTCAAAGCAAGGAGCAAATTGTCCAGACCCCATCAAAACCGTCGCAGGACGATCGACAAAAGTGTTGATGTAATCCTCCCCACTGGGCAAAGTGAGCCGATAGTTGAGGGTCAGATAGGAATTAGGCAAAACAGTAAGCTTAGTCATAAGGTGATTGTATCTAGGCCTGCGCTGGCTGTGCATTCCCCCATTACGGGCTGGCCAAAAAATGAGCAGCCTCGAGAAAAACTGCGCTTAAATGGCGCAGCGTCACTTTCTGATGCAGAACTACTTGCCATCTTTTTGCGGGTTGGGGTTAAGGGTAAAAGTGCTGTTGCACTAGCTAAAGATCTACTGCATCACTTTGGGAGCCTCCCTCGACTATTGGCCAGCACCCCCGAAGAATTCACGCGCCTACATGGCATGGGGCTTTCCAAATGGTCTCAAATTCAGGCGGCATATGAGCTAGTTAAGAGAAGTCTAGAGGATGGCTTGACCCATGACCCTATCTTTTCATCGCCCAACCATGTCAGGGAGTTCTTGCAGGCCAAAATTGGCCGTCTCCCCCATGAGGTCTTTCTGTGTCTCTACTTAGACTCCCGGCTTCACCTGATTGAGTGTGATGAGCTTTTTAGGGGGTCTATTACCCAAACAGCCATCTACCCCCGTGAAATCCTAAAAGAAGCCCTTGCTAAAAATGCTAGCGCCCTCATCGTGGCCCACAACCACCCCAGTGGCAATCCATTACCGAGCGAAGCAGATCAAAAACTCACCAAAGTATTAGCAAATGCCTTGCAACTGGTAGATATTCAGCTCTTGGATCACTGTATTGTGAGTGGCAGCGGTTTTTTCTCTTTTTCTGACTCTGGGCTTATGGATATTGGTCTTAAATGATAGTAAATGCTAACTTGATAGGTAATTTTCTACCTAGATACCCCCTTTATACTGAATTCCCCCCAAACAAAGCCATTTAGGGCTAGCCGAAAATAGGCTGAGGCTGATACAATCTTCTTTTTTCGCAATTAATGGAGTTATGTCATGGCAAAAGTTTGCCAAGTCACTGGGAAGAAGCCGATGGTTGGCAACAATGTATCCCATGCAAACAATAAAACGAAGCGTCGCTTTTTGCCGAATTTGCAAAATCGTCGTTTCTGGGTTGAATCTGAAAACCGTTGGATTAGCTTGCGCTTAACCAATGCTGGTTTGCGCGTTATCGACAAGAACGGCATCGATGCTGTGTTGTCTGATCTTCGTGCACGTGGCGAAATTTAAGGAGCGCACAAATGGCTAAAGGCGGCAGAGAAAAAATCAAGTTAGAGTCATCAGCAGGTACTGGTCACTTCTATACAACTTCAAAAAACAAGCGTACAAAGCCTGAGAAAATGGAGATCATGAAATTCGATCCAACTATTCGCAAGCACGTTGCTTACAAAGAAACAAAGCTGAAGTAATTTTTACTTCAAGCAATAAAAAACCCGCTGAAGTAGCGGGTTTTTTATTGCCTAGAAATTCTTCCAAGCGCTTGGTTTGCAATTTATCTTTAGGCGTAACGACGCAATCTCAAAGAGAACTCACGCAGACTTGTTAAGCCACTGTCTTCAGCGCGCTGACACCAAGCATGCAGCTGAGAAAGCAATTGCTCTTTAGTGGCGTTAGAGCGACCCCAGATAGCCTGTAGCTCACGACGCATCTCAATCATTTTGCGTAGCTGAGCATTACTCGCCATGAGCTCTTCAAGCTTTGCTTTCTCTTGCTCAGTTAAACGAGATTCATCCTTAGCTAGCCAAGTACGCGCATCACTTAAATGCGTTGCCAAGACTTGCATGTGCTGCACTTCATTGCCAAAGAAGTTACGCAATGTCTTGCTATAACGAGCCATGATTTCATAACGGTTTGCAATGATAGCCTCTAGGGTGCTTTGATCAGCAGGACGCAAATCGCTTAGTACCGGCTTAGGCGGCGTCTTCTTCACAGTAGCCAAGCCAACTGCGCTCATGATCTGAATATACATCCAACCAATATCGAACTCATACCACTTGTTCGACAGCTTCGCACTCGTTGCAAAGGTGTGATGATTATTGTGCAGCTCTTCGCCACCAATCAAAATACCCCAAGGCACAATGTTTCGGGAAGCATCTTCGCAATCAAAATTACGATAGCCCCAGAAGTGACCAACACCATTAATGATGCCGGCTGCGGTAATTGGAATCCAGAGCATTTGCACTGCCCAAACTGTTAGGCCAACCGCGCCAAACAAAAACACATCGATGATGAGCATGATGGCAACGCCCTGCCAAGAAAACTTAGAGTAGATGTTGTGCTCGATCCAGTCATCTGGAGTACCGTGACCAAATTTATTCAAGGTCTCTTGATTGGCCGCTTCTTTTTTATAGAGCTCAGCGCCACGAGAGAGCACTGTATTGATACCCAAAACCTGTGGGCTATGAGGATCATCAACTGTTTCACATTTAGCGTGATGTTTGCGATGGATGGCCGCCCACTCTTTGGTAACCATGCCGGTTGTTAGCCAAAGCCACAAACGGAAGAAGTGAGAAACAATGGGATGCAGATCCAAAGCCCGGTGGGCTTGGCAGCGGTGCAAGAAAATCGTTACCGCAGCAATCGTGATGTGCGTAACGATTAAGGTGAAAACAACTATCTTCCACCAAGACCAATCCAAATATCCATTAGCAAGCCAATGGAGGAACAAATCAAAACCTGAAGCTGTATTCAAAAGGGAATCCCTAAAGAGGTCTAAAACTTTATTTTAGTTCTTTAGGGGCCTTCTTGTTTTTGACCTTAGTCTCTTTTTGAGGGTCTTTTTCTGACTCGGCAACTGGGGCAGCAGCTTTTTTCTGGAATACAGCCCCAAAAAAGCCATCGGTTCCATGAATATGGGGCCATAACTGCCACCAAGGATTATCCGAGCTACAACCTACTGGTAATTTATCCTTAGGAAACAATGGCTTAAGAACTTCAGCTGCCGGAACAGCCTCAAATTGAGGATGTTTTGCCAGAAAATCTTCGGCAATAGCTTGATTCTCCTGGGGTAACAGGCTGCAGGTGGCATAAACCAAGCGTCCGCCTGGTTTTAGCAAGCGCGCAGCAGAGGCCATGATATTCATCTGCTTCTGATTGAGCTCCAAGACTCCAGCGGGGGTCTGGCGCCATTTCAGGTCGGGATTGCGGCGCAAGGTACCCATGCCACTACAAGGGGCATCCACTAGGACACGATCAATCTTGCCGGCCAAGCGTTTGATCTTGGCGTCATTCTCACTATCAATCCACACTGGATGCACATTAGAAAGGCCACTACGGGCCTGCCTTGGCTTCAAATTCGCTAAACGACGCTCTGATGTATCTAAAGCATACAAACGCCCTGTAGAGCGCATGATCGCCCCAATCGCCAAAGTCTTGCCGCCAGCTCCAGCGCAAAAGTCAACAACCATCTCACCACGTTTAGGTGCAAGTAAGTAAGCCAAAAGCTGACTACCCTCATCTTGAACTTCAAACATACCGGCTTTAAAACCAGCAGTATTTTGCAGAGCAGGTTTGCCCATAATGCGCACGCCATCAGGCGCGTAAGGAGTTGGAATTGCTTGATAGCGACCGCCCAATGCATTCATCTGCACAAGCAGTTCTTCGCGATTGGTTTTCATGGTGTTCGCACGTAAATCTAACAGTGCTGGATGCATTAATGACTTAGCCAACTCTTCACGAGTCTCTTCACCAGGATATTTTCCAAATGCATCCCATAACCACTCTGGCAAATTGTTGCGCACGAGAGGATTTAATGCCGAAGGATCAACCGTTGCAAAACGTTGCAGCCACTCATATTCACCAGGCTTAAGAACGTGTGCCAAGTCGGCGATAGCGCTCTCTGCACGATTAGCAGAACCCAATCCACCCTCCGACAGAGCAGACAGCAAACCCAATAGGGCTAAGCGTCTAGGCTGAGAGCCTTCGCCGCTCGAAGCAAATTGAGAGAACTCATTTTTACGACGCAAAATGGCGAACGCACTCTCAGCAATCAAAGCACGATCGCGATTTCCTAGTTGTTTTTCTTCTCTGAAATAACGACTGACTACTCGGTCAGCTGGCTGTTCAAAACTCAGCAATTCGGGAAGTAAGCGCTCAAGATGAATTGCATGCTGCGGCAATGCTTTTGCATTGGAAAAATTCTTTTGGCCTTCTGGCGCAATTAAATTACCACTGGCATTGCGACGCTCAGGACGACGCAGCGGATCTTTCGATTTCGTTGCATAACTTTTATGGGGGGCTAGTCTGCTGCCAGATCTGCGGGGTGGACGTTCTGCACTCATAATTTAAAAAATTGCGACTCCGGGGGTTGTAACTTCACTTGATTACCTTCTATGCGCAATCGTCCATCGAGGAACCATTTTACGGCCCGCGGGTAAATTTGATGCTCAGCAGCTAAAACACGAGCGGCCAAGGTGTCTGCATCGTCACTTTCCAGCACTGGAACTGAGGCCTGACAAATTATCGGACCCTCATCCACACCCTCATTCACGAAGTGAACGGTGGCGCCATGCTCCTTCACGCCAGCCTCCAGAGCCCGCTCGTGGGTATGTAAACCAGGGAAGGCAGGCAATAAAGCTGGGTGGATATTGATCAAGCGGCCCTCAAAATGGCGAATAAAGCCTGGAGTCAAAATTCTCATAAAGCCTGCAAGAACCACCAAATCAGCCCCTAAGGCATCAATCTGCGCAATTAAGGCAGCATCAAAGGATTCACGGGTCGCGTGCTCTTTATGCTCAATGGTAAAGGCCGGAATACCCTGCGAGCGAGCAAAATCAAGGCCCTTAGCCGCCGAGTGATTCGCTATAACCCCAGCAAAAGTGACTGGCCATTGCTCTTTTTGAGCTATTTTGACGATGGCCTCGAAATTAGATCCGCGGCCGGAGATTAAGGTGACGATAGAAGGCATGCCCACAATATAATTGATGGCTACCCTGAAAGCGATTTTGTGAACGTATTCCGTGGCCCCACCCAGTTTTCTGCAGGACCTGCTTGTGCCCTAACCATCGGTAATTTCGATGGCGTGCACAGGGGTCATCGCGCCCTGCTCAAGGAGTTGGTTGATGGCGCCAAGGATCAAGGTCTGGTCAGTTGCGTAATGACCTTTGAGCCACATCCAAAAGAATTCTTTTCACCCGAACAAGCCCCTCCCCGCATTCTGAATTTGCGAGACAAATTAGCCGCACTTGCCGAACTTGGTATGGATCGTGTTGTTGTAGAGCACTTCAACTCTGCTTTTGCCAAACTGTCGCCCGAAGAATTTGTTTCAGAAATTATTGTCAAACGGCTGAACGCTAAATGGATTTTGATTGGTGATGATTTTTGCTATGGCGCAAAACGTGCAGGGAACTTTGCCAGCTTGAAAGCTGCTGGTGAAAAATATGGCTTTAAAGTCTCTAGCATCCAAACCATTCAAGAAAATGGTGAGCGTATTTCTAGTTCTGCACTACGCACTGCGCTAGCTTGTGGTGATATGCAGTTAGCGGAAAAATTGTTAGGTCGTCCTTATGGAATTTCTGGCCACGTGATTCATGGTCAACAGCTTGGACGTCAGCTTGGATTCCCCACTTTGAATTTAGCAGTTGCCAATCATCTCCACCATCGCAAGCCAGCAACCACTGGGATATTTACTGCACAGGTTTTAGGTCTAACCGATAACCCCCTTCCAGCAGTGGCTAGCCTGGGCGTCAGACCAACAGTAGAAGATGAAGGCAGAGTGTTGCTGGAAACTCACATCTTTGATTACAACGCGGATGTTTACGGAAAAATTATCACCGTAGAGCTATTAGAAAAAATCCGTGATGAGGCGAAGTACCCAGACCTCGAAACCCTTACACAAGCGATTGCAGCAGATGCAGCGCATGCCAGAAATTATTTCCAGAAAAAAGCTTATGTCTGAAAAAGAAAACTCTTATCCCGTTAATCTTCTAGATACCTCCTTCCCAATGCGAGGAGATTTAGCTAAGCGCGAACCACAATGGGTCGCTGGCTGGCAAAAGAATAAGCTCTACGAAAAGATTCGTGCGGCCCATGCCAATCAACCAAAGTTCATCTTACATGATGGCCCTCCTTATGCAAATGGCGATATTCATATCGGACACGCAGTAAACAAGATTTTGAAAGACATGATTGTCAAGTCACGCTGGCTCATGGGCTTTGACTCTGTTTATGTACCCGGCTGGGATTGTCATGGCATGCCGATTGAAATTCAGATTGAAAAAGAATTTGGCAAGAACTTACCAACCGCTGAAGTGCAAGCTAAAGCGCGTGCCTATGCTCATGTTCAAGTTGAAAAACAGAAGAAAGATTTTGAACGCTTAGGTGTATTAGGTGATTGGAATAACCCCTACCTCACTATGAACTTCCGCAATGAGGCTGATGAAATTCGTGCCCTTGGGAAAATCTGGGAAAAAGGATATGTCTTCCGTGGCTTGAAACCAGTGAACTGGTGCTTTGATTGTGGCTCCGCACTAGCTGAAGCCGAAGTAGAGTACCAAGATAAAACCGATCCCACGGTGGATGTAGGTTTTGCCTTTGATGATGCGCAGCGCCCACAGCTGGCAAAAGTATTTGGACTTGCCGAGCTATCAAATAAACCAGGTCAAATTGTCATCTGGACAACAACCCCTTGGACCATTCCCGCCAACCAAGCAATGAATGTCCACCCAGAACTAACTTACGCTTTAGTAGATGTTGGAAACAAGTTATTAATTCTGGCAAAGGACCGAGTTGAGATTTGTTTGCAAGACTATGGCCTAGAGGGCGAAGTGATTGCCACTTGCCAGGGTGCTCAATTGGCAAACATTTCTTTCTGGCATCCGCTAGCACCATTACACGAAGGCTATAAAAGACTCTCACCAATTTATCCCGCAGAGTACGTTACGCTCGATACGGGTACCGGCATTGTTCACTCAGCGCCCGCCTATGGTGAGGAAGACTTTAAATCCTGCAAAGCCAATAAGCTTGCCGATAAAGACATTCTGAATCCAGTCATGGGCAATGGAGTGTACGCATCATGGTTGCCGCTATTCGCCAATGAATACATCTGGAAAGCAAACCCGAAGATTGTTGAAGCAATGCGCGAAGCAGGCAGCCTTCTGCGTGATAAAACGTATACCCACTCTTATATGCATTGCTGGCGTCATAAATCCCCAATTATTTATCGCGCAACCTCACAATGGTTTGCAAGCATGGATAAGAAGCCGTCTGATGGCAAAGCCAGTTTGCGCGAGACTGCATTAGCAGGGATCGATAGCACTGAGTTCTTCCCAGCATGGGGCAAACAACGCTTAAGCAGCATGATTGCCAATCGCCCTGATTGGACTTTGTCACGTCAGCGCCAATGGGGCGTGCCAATGGCGTTCTTTGTACACAAGGAAAGTGGTGAGCCACATCCACGCACTGTTGAACTGCTCGAAGAAATCGCTAAGCGCGTGGAAAAAGAAGGTATTGAAGCCTGGCAAAAATTGGAAGTTGCCGAGCTTCTGGGCGAAGAAGCTGCACAGTATGAAAAGAACCGTGACACCCTAGATGTCTGGTTTGATTCTGGAACAACCCATTGGCATGTCATTCGTGGATCGCACCGTGATGAGTTATTAACCGCTGACGCAGAAACACCCAACGGTCGCTTGGCTGATTTATATCTCGAGGGTTCAGACCAACATCGCGGCTGGTTCCACTCCTCCTTGTTAACGGGCGCCATGCTCGATGGCAAACCACCATATAAAGCACTCCTTACGCATGGCTTTACCGTCGATGGTCAAGGCCGTAAGATGAGTAAATCGGTGGGTAATGTCATTGCGCCCCAACAAGTTGCCGACAAGCTTGGTGCTGAGATTATTCGCCTCTGGGTTGCCTCTACAGACTACTCTGGCGAAATGACGATCTCAGACGAGATTCTCAAACGCGTTACCGAGAGCTATCGTCGTATTCGCAATACTTTGCGCTTCTTATTGGCTAACCTATCAGATTTTGATCCTAGCAAGCACACGATGCCTTCTGGGCAGTGGCTTGAGATTGATCGCTACGCAGTTGCTCTTGCCAATCAATTGCAGAGCGATACTGAAGCGCATTACAAAGCATATGAATTCCAACCAGCAGTAGCTCGCATACTATCCTTCTGCTCCGAGGATTTGGGCGGCTTTTATTTGGATATTCTGAAGGACCGCCTCTACACGAACGCACCCGACTCTCCTGACCGCCGCGCTGCTCAGAACGCCCTATTCCATATCACCCGCAATCTCTTAAAATGGCTATCACCATTCCTCTCCTTCACCGCAGAGGAAGCCTGGAAAGACTTCCCCCATGGTTCAGGCAGCAAGCCTGCAGAATCAATCTTTATGGAAGAGTTTGGCAAGCTCCCTGAGATTGCTCATGCTGAGGAATTGCTTGCCAAGTGGAATCGTATACGTGAAATTCGCTCCGAAGTGACTAAGGCAATTGAGCTTGAGCGCGAAGCAGGTAATGTAGGCTCATCATTGCAAGCTGAACTCACGATCAAAGTCAGTGATGTTGATTTCGCTATCCTGCACTCATTAGAGGATGATTTACGCTTTGTAACCATCACCTCTGGCGCCAATATAGAACTAAATAATGAGGGGTTAGAAGTTTTGGTACGTGGTAGCCAATATAAAAAATGTGGGCGCTGCTGGCATCACACCAAAGAAGTAGGAAGCAATGCCGATCACCCAGAATTATGTGGTCGCTGCATTAGCAACTTGTTTGGTGATGGCAATCATCGCCTCTTCGCTTGAGTAGTAACTATATGAAAAGTCTTGCACTACCTCGTTATCTAGCAATTGCTGTCATCATGCTATTGCTAGATCAACTTAGCAAGTGGTCGGCGCTCATTAATTTGCAAATGGGCACTCCTGAACCGGTTCTTCCTTTTCTAAACTGGTTGCTTCTCTTTAATCCTGGCGCAGCATTTTCATTTCTGTCGCAAGGCTCTGGTTGGCAGCGCTGGTTCTTCACCATTCTTGGGCTAGCGGCATCCGTTTACATTATTTGGATGCTATATAAAAACCAAAGCGATAAGCTACTCTGCATAGCCTTAAGCTTCATTCTGGGTGGCGCACTTGGTAATGTCTTAGATCGCGTGATGTATGGTGCTGTAGTCGACTTTATTGACTTACATTATGGCAATTGGCATTGGCCCGCATTTAATGTGGCCGATAGCGCCATCTGTATCGGTGCAACCCTCATTATTTGGGGTGAATTACGCAAGTCATTTGGCAAATCTGCCCAATCCCATTAAGCTGGCGCCATGCAATCACTTATTAATAAGAAGATCGTTCTCGGAATCTCTGGTGGGATAGCGGCCTATAAAGCCCCTGAGCTTGCACGTCAACTCATGCAAGAAGGCGCATCCGTACAAGTAGTGATGACCGAGGCTGCACAGCAATTTGTGACCCCTGTAACTATGCAAGCCCTCACAGGTAATCCGGTTTACTTGAGTCAATGGGATAGCACCATTCCAAACAATATGGCGCACATTGAGTTATCACGTTCTGCAGATGCCATTCTGATTGCCCCTGCAAGCGCTGATCTCATGGCCAAGCTTTCTCTGGGCTTAGCTGATGACTTATTGACCACCTTATGCCTTGCAAGAGATTGCTCTCTATTGCTCACGCCGGCCATGAACAAGCAGATGTGGGAGCATGCGGCCACCCAAAGAAGCGTCAAACGACTTGCAGACGATGGCGTTATCCTTCTTGGGCCTGCCAACGGCTTCCAAGCTTGTGGCGAAGTGGGCATGGGCAGAATGCTTGAGCCTACAGAAATCACTGAGCAAGTCATTGCCTTCTTTCAGAAAAAAGTATTGGCCGGCAAAAAAGTATTAATTACTGCAGGCCCCACATTTGAAGCAATTGATCCAGTGCGCGGCATTACCAATCACAGCTCGGGCAAGATGGGTTTTGCTATTGCAAGAGCTGCTGTTGAGGCTGGTGCCCAAGTCCATTTAATTGCTGGACCGTGTGACATCAATACTCCGCTTGAAGCTACTGGAAAAATTACCCGTACCAATGTCGTTAGCGCCAAAGAAATGCATGCAGCCACTCTGAACGCAGCTGACTGCGATATTTTCTTTGCAGTCGCCGCCGTCGCTGACTGGGGTATTGCCAAGCCTGCCAAAGAAAAGATGAAACGCCAAGGTAACCAAGCACCTCATTTAGAGTTTTCAGCTAACCCAGACATTCTGCTTGATGTTGCTAAGACAGTGAAAACTAAAGGTGGTAAGCCATACCCCTATTGCGTAGGCTTTGCAGCAGAGTCAACGGATCTAGAAAAGCATGCCGATGAGAAGCGTCAGCGCAAAGGTATTCCGATGATTGTTGGCAACATCGGTCCCGATACATTCGGCAGCGACCTCAATCAATTGCTCGTGATTGACACCAGCGGCAGCAAAAAAATTGCTAAAGCAGAAAAGCTTCGGCTCGCACGCCAACTCATTGCGCTAGTTGCCAAGAAAATTTAAATCCCCGTTTTAGGAACATCATGCAATCTCTCCAAGTCAAAATTCTCGATGAACGTATGCGCGATCAGTTGCCAAGCTATGGCACCCTTGGCAGCGCTGGATTAGATCTGCGCGCCTGTATTGACGAAGCGATTGAAATTGCCCCTGGTCAAACAGTGCTTGTGCCTACTGGATTGGCGATCTATGTTGAAGATCCGCGCTATGCGGCCTTTATTCTGCCGCGCTCTGGCTTAGGCCATAAGCACGGCATTGTGCTCGGTAACTTAGTGGGTTTAATTGACTCAGATTATCAAGGCCAGCTAATGGTGAGCACTTGGAATCGCGGCTCCACCACATTCAAGCTCGAGCCGATGGAGCGTTTGGCTCAGTTGGTTGTCATGCCAGTACAACAAGTAGAGCTCAAGGTAGTTGAAGAGTTCACCGAGAGCAGTCGTGGCGCCGGTGGCTTTGGTAGCACAGGACGCGCCTAATTAAAATACTCTAACGAGTAGTAGCGGGCGCTCTTTTGCGACTAAGCGCTAAGGGCAGAAAACCCAGAAGCAAACCTCCAACTCCCATCATGATAGTAAATGCATCAAAAGTGGGGATGCTGTAAATTCCAACGAATACCATGAATGCGCCTGAGAACCCAGGCCATAAAACATATGCCATCGCTGACCCGAAGCCAGCGTTGAGTTTTTTCCTGTAATGCCAAGCACAAGCAAAACCAGTCAAACTCATATAAAAACAAATCTGAAATCCAATTGCCAAAATAGAGCTGGTTAAGATTGCTTTCACTGAAGGCATAAAGGATGAGGAAAAAAGCAACACCACCCCTAAAAACCAAATAACAAAAGTAGCTACCCAAGGGGTCTTATATTGGTCATGCACTTTTGCGTAGACGGGATGCAACATACCATCTCGCGCCATTGCAAACATGCTGCGACTGAACTGCAAAATTTGAGTCTCTATCGTTCCGACCGTGCTAAATATGGTGCAAAAGACTGCAAGATAACTCCAGGGTGCCGGGAATAATTTATTGGCAATTGCAAAAAGGACATTGGTACCAGAGTTGGCAATTTCACGATCAGTTAAGACCATTAAAACCACAACCATCATCAGCACAAAGAAAAGCATCATATTCAGTACCGACCAAAATGCCCCCTTACCTGCAGCCCCATCTGTGTTTTTTTGTCCACCCTTACTCTCCTCGCTTAAGTTCATAGTGACATCCCAGCCCCAGAAGAAAAAGATGGCTGTAAGCGCACCCGTAGCAAATAGTTGCGGAGAAAATGAGAGCGGAGAAATCCATACAAAGGAAGGTGGGTGCGCCGGATTTGACCAGTAACTCATCAGTCCACCAGCAATCAGGACGAATAAAATTACAGACTCAAAAAGAGTGAGCGCGATTTGCATAAAACTGGAATGCTTTATGCCCCGCCCAACAATTAATGAAACCACCGTCAACCAGACGGCAGCTATTGCGGAAATGAGTTGGGTGTTTTCAGCTTGATCGGGAGCGATAAGCAGCAAGGTCGAACTGGCCGCAGGAATGGTTGCTGAAACCATGAAAAAAATAGAGGCAATCAATAAACCCCAGCCAGCAAAGAATCCCCAAGCAGGTCCAAAAACATGGCCCACCCAAGCATAGGCAGCACCAGCATTAGGCTGAATCTTGCTCAAATGAATGAAAGCTAGGGTGATCCCAAACATGATGAGACCGCAATACAAAATGCTCCCTACAGATAAAACACCGACCGAGGCAACAATAGCGGCGCTAGTTACGGCAACACTAAAGGCAGGTGCAGTCCCCGCAATACCCATAATGATTGACTCAAATACGCCTAGTGAATTTTTTGCCAAACCATCGGATGAGCTCATATGTAGAAATATTGCTTAAATTGCCTAAAGAAGAGATTCTATTCTTAAATAACCTGAGCGACGAACTTCAGCACATTGCTTGCAAACAAGCAGTAAAAAAGCCACCCGAAGGTGGCTCTTCTTAGATTACAAATTACTTACTTGCGAATATGGGCCTTACGAGCCGCATCTTGTGACATGCCTGCACCAGCGCCTTCACGAGATTCTTTTTCAGCAGTAATTTCTTTACGGCGCTCTTTGCAAGAACCAGCAATCTCCTGCAAAGCCTTACGAGCACGTGCTGCAGAAGCTTTAATACCTTTGCCTTGAAACTTTTCATTCTCAGCTTTGTAGTTTTCAAAAGCTTCTAGTAATTTATCGTGATGAGACATATCTTCCTTTTTTGGGTGGTTTTTATTTAAAAAATTAGCGAATTAAATTTCTTCAGCAGGCGCTACATCAGCCTTAGAACGTTTTCCTGGTAATACTGGAGCATCAAAGTTCAATAGGACTTTGCCATCAGCATCAATATCAACATCCACATGACCGCCTTGAGCTAACTTACCAAACAGTAGCTCATCAGCAAGTGCCTTACGCACAGTATCTTGAATGATGCGCTGCATCGGACGAGCGCCCATTAAAGGATCGAAGCCATGCTTTGCCAAATGAGCTCGCAAGGCAGGGCTAAAGGTTGCATCCACCTTCTTCTCATGGAGTTGCTCCTCTAACTGCATCAAGAACTTATCAACCACGCGCATGATGATCGACTCATCAAGAGCTTTGAAGGAAACAATGGCATCCAAGCGATTGCGGAACTCTGGCGTAAAGAACTTCTTGATATCAGCCATCTCATCACCAGACTCACGCGCATTGGTAAAGCCAATGGTTGATTTCTGCATTGCCTCAGCGCCGGCATTAGTAGTCATGATGATGATCACGTTACGGAAATCAGTCTTACGGCCATTGTTATCCGTCAAAGTGCCATGATCCATCACCTGCAAGAGAATATTGAAAATATCTGGGTGAGCTTTTTCAATTTCATCAAGCAAGAGCACGCAATGTGGTTTCTTATTTACGGCCTCAGTGAGTAAACCGCCCTGATCAAATCCTACATAACCTGGAGGCGCGCCAATCAAACGACTCACTGCATGACGTTCCATGTACTCGGACATATCAAAACGGAGCAACTCAATACCCAAAATATAGGCAAGCTGTTTAGCAACCTCAGTCTTACCAACACCAGTTGGTCCGGAGAACAAGAATGAACCAATAGGACGATCGATCTTGCCTAGACCAGCACGAGTCATTTTGATAGCACTAGCCAAGGCCTCGATTGCAGGATCTTGACCAAAGACCACACTCTTAATGTCACGATCCAGAGTTTGCAACTTACTACGGTCATCGACTGTGACTGATTGTGGCGGTATGCGCGCAATCTTTGCCACAATTTCCTCAATCTCTGGGCGACCAATAGTTTTCTTCTGCTTGGACTTGGGCAAAATACGTTGAGCGGCACCGGCTTCATCGATGACGTCAATCGCCTTATCTGGCAAATGACGATCATTGATATAGCGAGCAGAAAGTTCTGCAGCAGCGACTAGAGCGCCAGCCGCATACTTCACGCTGTGATGCTCTTCAAAGCGAGACTTTAAGCCGCGTAAGATTTGTACTGTTTGATCTACGGTTGGCTCTACAACATCTACCTTCTGGAAACGACGTGATAAAGCTGCATCCTTTTCAAAGATGCCACGGTATTCCGTAAAGGTGGTTGCACCAATACATTTCAGCTGGCCATTAGACAAAGCAGGCTTCAATAAATTGCTTGCATCCAATGTGCCACCAGAAGCTGCGCCTGCTCCAATCAGCGTATGAATCTCATCAATAAATAAAACACCATGAGTGTGATCTTTGAGTGACTTGAGAACACTCTTCAAGCGTTGCTCAAAATCACCACGATATTTAGTGCCCGCTAAAAGAGCACCCATGTCTAAAGAGTAAACAGTCGCGTTAGCCAAAATATCCGGCACGTCGCCCTTCACAATTCTCCAGGCTAAGCCCTCAGCAATTGCTGTCTTACCTACGCCAGCCTCGCCCACCAATAGCGGATTATTTTTGCGACGACGGCAGAGCACTTGAATCACGCGCTCTACCTCGCTCTCGCGCCCAATTAATGGGTCAATCTTGCCTTGACGGGCCATCACATTGAGGTTCTGGGTGTATTGCTCAAGAGGGCTTTCTTTACCAGAAGATGCAGATTCCTCAGTCTCCTGCGAAGGCTCAACGGGCTTTACATGCTCTGACTGATCTTTACGCACACCATGACTGATGAAGTTCACGACATCTAAACGGGTAACGCCCTGCTGTTGCAAGAAATAAACCGCATGCGAATCCTTTTCACCGAAGATAGCAACTAGCACATTTGCGCCGGTCACCTCTTTCTTGCCATTTGATGTTGACTGCACGTGCATGATGGCGCGTTGAATCACACGCTGAAATCCCAGCGTGGGTTGCGTATCCACCTCATCATTCCCTGGTACTACAGGTGTGTTGTCGTTAATAAAGTTTTTGAGTTGAGCGCGTAGCTCCGCGATATTGACTGCGCATGCCTTTAAGACCTCTACCGCAGTAGCGTTATCTAACAAGGCCGCAAGCAAATGCTCGACCGTAATGAACTCATGTCGCGATGCCCTTGCGTCAACAAACGCCATGTGCAAACTCACTTCTAATTCTTGGGCAATCATGCTTCCTCCATAGTGCACTGTAGTGGGTGACCCGCTTCACGGGAGAGTTCGATAACTTGATGCACTTTCGTAGCGGCAACATCGCGGGTAAATACTCCGCAAACACCCTTGCCAACTAAATGTACTTGCAACATGATGCGTGTAGCTGTTTCATGATCCTTATTAAAATACTCCTGAATCACCATCACCACAAATTCCATTGGCGTGTAATCGTCATTCATTAATAAAACTTTATACATCGAAGGCGCCTTAACTTGCTCAATTTGCTTTTCGAGCAGAAGGGTATCTTCAACGTACGGATTGCTGGGGTTGCCAGTGGTGGGATTTTTGGGGGCGCGACTCATGAGAAACATTCTAAACACAGATATCCAAACTTTAATTTACAGGGGTCATGTTGCGAAAAACACGCAAAAACCCCTCTTAAACCCATATTGGGGCATTTTTCGATAAAAAAAGGGGTAATTACTAGGGGGTAGGGGCATATAACTCCTTGACACCCCTCCAAAAAGGGCAAACAATCGGGGGGTAGGCTTCAAGAGAGGTTCTATTTAGGCGTGTTGTGGATTGAGACTGATTAAAAAGTATTTACCCTCATCACGGTTGTTTTAAGTTTATGTAATGGAGTTCGCATGGCGACCGGAATTGTTAAGTGGTTCAATGATGCAAAAGGTTTTGGCTTTATCAAACCTGATGATGGTGAAGAAGAGTTGTTCGCGCATTTCAGCGCAATTACTATGCCTGGGTTCAAAACCCTCAAGGAAAACCAAAAGGTAACGTTTGACATTACCCAAGGCCCTAAAGGCAAGCAAGCTACCAATATCCAAGCGGCTTAATAGTCCTTAGATCATTATTAAAAACCCAGGATTCGTTCCTGGGTTTTTTTTCGTCTGCAATTTGTCTCACTTAAAATACAAAGCATGTCTATATCAATCTCCAGTACCTCACAATCATTGCGCCAAGTATTTTCTACTGCGCTCTTTCTTTACTCCACCCTAACGCTCGCCCAGGTTAACGTCGGTCTACCCACCATTGAATTAAAGACGGGCATCTACCGTATTCAGGCTGAGCTTGCCGATACACCAAAGGCTAGAGAGGTTGGTCTCATGAACCGCACCAGCATGCCAAGCAATTCTGGAATGTTATTTATATTCGAACAAAAAGCTGGTCACTGCTTTTGGATGAATAACACTAAGATTCCACTCTCGATTGCGTTCATTGCGGATGATGGCAAGATTGTGAACATTGAAGAGATGCAGGCTGAAACCACCAATAACCACTGCCCTAAAGCAGCTGTGCGCTATGCGTTGGAGATGAATAAGCAGTGGTTCTCTGAGCGTGTGATCGTCCCAGGGACAGTTGTTACGGGTTTGCCGAGAAATTAATTCAACAACACTCAAATCCATTGATGTTGGGCCAATAAAAAACGCAGACCGAGGTCTGCGTTTTGCTTGTGGGCACCTTTGATTTATTCAAAATGGCAAACGTAGTGCACTGGTTGCTCAGCACGAATAATGAAGTAACCACCCTTTTCCACTTCCCAGCTTTGACCGGCCTTGAACTCTTGCTCAGGGGCACCATTGATGCTGACGAAAGCACTGCCATCAACCACTTCCATAATCTCGCTAGTGCTTAAGTCAAAACGCAAGGTGCTTGGCAGTACCACACCGACTGACTTACGCACGCCATTAGGCAAGGTCACAGTATGAGAAACACACTTGCCATCAAAAAATACATTGGCCTTCTTGCCTACGGAAACTTGATCAAATTGCATGCCGATTCTTTCTATTCTGTTAGGTTCTAATAGTTTGCTTGTTTTATTGTTTTTTATTTCTTGGCGCGCTTACGTCTAGCTGTTTCGGCAATACGCATACGTAATGCATTGAGCTTAATGAAGCCGCCAGCATCCGCTTGGTTGTATGCGCCACCATCATCATCAAAGGTTGCAATATTTTGATCAAACAAAGTATTGGCAGAGTCACGTGAAATCACAGAGACGGAACCTTTGTAGAGTTTGAGGCGAACTACGCCGTTAACAGCCTGCTGCGTATGGTCAATCAAGGTTTGGAGTGCGAGACGCTCTGGCGCCCACCACAAACCGTTGTAGATCAAGCTTGCATAACGAGGCATCAAATCATCCTTTAAGTGGGCTACTTCACGGTCCAAGGTGATACTTTCGATACCACGATGAGCCTTTAGAAGAATGGTGCCACCAGGCGTTTCATAACAGCCACGGCTCTTCATGCCAACAAAGCGGTTTTCCACTAAGTCGAGGCGACCAATGCCATGTTTGCCACCAAGACGATTTAATTCAGCTAACAACTCGTGTGGCTTATAGGCTTTGCCATCAATTGCTACTGGGTCGCCAGCCTTGAATTCGATTTCGATAATTTCTGGGGCATCTGGGGCCTTTTCAGGAGAAACGGTCCAACGCCACATAGACTCCTCTGCCTCTGCGTTTGGATTCTCAAGGTGACGACCTTCATAGCTAATGTGCAAGAGGTTCGCGTCCATTGAGTACGGTGAACCGCCTTGCTTATGCTTCATCTCAACCGGAATGCCATGCTTTTCTGCGTAAGCCATCAACTTCTCACGTGAAAGAAGATCCCATTCACGCCAAGGAGCAATTACCTTGATTCCCGGTTCAAGGGCGTAGTAACCTAATTCAAAGCGAACTTGGTCATTCCCTTTGCCGGTCGCGCCATGCGATACAGAGTCAGCACCAGTTAAGCGAGCAATTTCAATTTGGCGCTTAGCGATTAATGGCCGCGCAATAGAGGTGCCCAATAAATACTCGCCTTCGTAAATCGTATTCGCACGGAACATTGGGAACACAAAGTCACGAACAAACTCTTCGCGCAAGTCATCAATAAAAATGTTTTCAGGCTTGATGCCAAATTGCAAAGCCTTAGCACGTGCTGGTTCCAGCTCTTCGCCCTGACCTAAGTCAGCGGTAAAAGTCACGATCTCGCAGCCATAAGTATCTTGCAGCCACTTCAAGATCACGCTGGTATCTAGACCGCCGGAATATGCTAAGACTACTTTTTTAATATCGGACATATTTTTCTTATTTAATCAAAATTAATGAAAACGAATTACTTATTCTTTGCTAACTATTTTATTGCTGAAGTTTTATTACTTAATCTAAACGACCACAGAGTAAATACTCCATTAGGGCTTTTTGGACATGCAAACGGTTTTCGGCCTCTTCCCAAACAATACTTTGAGGCCCATCAATCACTCCTGCTGAAACTTCTTCACCGCGATGTGCTGGCAAGCAGTGCATAAATAGTGCGTCAGGCTTAGCCAAGGACATCAGCTCTTCATCCACCATCCAGTCTTGGAAAGCATTCATACGTAAAGTATTTTCGTCTTCATAACCCATACTGGTCCAGACGTCGGTACTCACTAGGTCAGCACCTTTGCAGGCTTCTTTAGGATCGGCACAAATCGTCAAATGCTTTACAGCTTGCGGCGATAAACGTGTTGCTTCTAACTGATAACCTTCTGGCGCAGAGAAGCGCAACTGAAAATCTAAACATTCAGCTGCTTGTATCCAGGTGTAGGCCATATTATTGGCATCACCTACCCAAGCTACCGTCTTTCCTTGAATCGGGCCACGGGCCTCTACAAACGTGAAGATATCGGCCAATACTTGGCAAGGGTGAAATTCGTTAGTCAGGCCATTAATTACCGGCACTCGTGAATTAGCAGCAAAGCGCTCAATAATGTCTTGGCCAAAGGTGCGAATCATGATGATGTCCGTCATACGTGAAATAACCTGAGCAGCGTCCTCTACAGGCTCGCCACGACCCAACTGAGTATCTCGGGTGTTCAGGTATACCGCATGACCACCAAGCTGATGGATGCCTGCCTCGAAGGAGAGGCGAGTCCGGGTGGAATGCTTCTCAAAAATCATGGCCAAAGTGCGGTCATGCAGTGGATGCCAGGTTTCATAGCTCTTGAATTTGGCCTTAAGCCACGCCGAACGCTTGAGTAAATAATCGTACTCCTCACGAGTCAGATCAGAAAACTGCAGGTAGTGCTTTACCTTACCGGGCACTTGAGGCTTTGCCAGCGATGTCATAGTTGAGCTTTCTACTAAAGTTTTGGCTTGCATTTTTTTCTTCAAACATTCGGCTGCACGAAAATAGACCCTAAAGCCATCTTACGGCCAACTTGGGCTGTTAAGCTAGAGGACTTAGTAATTCCATTTCTTACAACCATCATTACGCGAACTTGAACCACAAAAAGCTTTTCATTCAAGGCATTACCACTTCTGGCAAACCATTTCGGCCCAGCGATTGGGCGGAGCGTCTGTGCGGGGTGATGGCTACTTTTCGCCCCCCGGGTGACTCCGGGGACCCTCGCTTCACTTATTCGCCCTATGTCAGACCAGTGCTTATTGCAAAAGTGAAATGCGTTGTTATTGATACTCGACTGAGGGACCTAGATCCTCGAGCGCTAGACTTTGTCATGAACTTTGCCAAAGACAATAGCCTACCAATCGAAGAGGCGTGTGAGTTCAACCCAACAACCCCAACCCAGCCTTAAAAACAAAAACCCGCTCTGATGAGGAGCGGGCTTAGGTCGAAACTACTTCGACCAGCCTAAAACTAAAACTGTATTACGCTGCCATCGCCTTGATAGCTGCAGACAAACGTGACTTCTGACGAGCTGCAGTGTTTTTGTGAGCAATCTTTTTGTCAGCAATCTTGTCGATTGTTGCTTGGGTTGCCGCGAAAACTTTCGCAGCAGAAGCTTTGTCACCAGTTTCAATCGCTTTACGAACTGCCTTAATGGAAGTGCGGAGCTTTGAACGCAAACTGGAGTTATGTTCGTTTTGTTTTACTGCTTGGCGTGCACGCTTGCGCGCTTGTGCTGTATTGGCCATCTTTAAACCTTGCCTCTATAAAATGCAAAATGCGATTAGTTAAAAATCTTGCGGACTTGCCAAAATCATAAGCAAGCTCGCCAAAACCCAAGATTTTACCTTAAAGGGGCAAAAAAGCCCAGCCGACCGATAAATAGGTGAAAATCGCCTCATGAATCTGCTTTCTGCCGCTGCCAAGGTCAGCTCCCTAACCATGCTGTCCCGTATTACGGGCCTGCTCCGGGAGACCCTCATTGCCCGTAGTTTTGGGGCCTCCGAGTGGACAGATGCCTTTAATGTTGCTTTTAGGCTACCCAATTTGCTACGTCGGCTATTTGCCGAAGGAGCCTTTTCTCAAGCTTTTGTGCCGATTTTGGGCGAAATTGCCACAAACGAAGATCAAACTAAGGCCAAAATCCTCATAAATGCGGTCGCCACGCTCTTATTTTGGGCTTTGCTGCTCACGGTACTGCTAGGAGTCATTGGTGCCCCAGTACTCATTCTGGTGATTGCTACCGGGTTTAAAGGTGGTCCAGCCTATGACGCCAGCGTCGTTATGACCCAAATCATGTTCCCCTATATTGGACTGATTTCTATGGTCTCTCTCTCAGCAGGGATCTTGAACACTTATCACCGCTTTGCAATTCCGGCATTTACGCCTGTCTTGCTCAACCTTGCTTTAATCGGTAGCGCCATCTTTTTGGCTCCCCACTTAGAGCAGCCAATTTATGCCTTAAGTATTGGTGTTTTGCTTGGCGGAATACTCCAGCTTGCCCTTCAAGTTCCAACGCTTGCTCGACTCGGCCTATTGCCTCGTATTGGTTTGTTACCTGGCGCCATTAAATCAGCCGTCACCAACCCGGAAGCTAGGCGCGTCATGAAATTAATGGGCCCAGCAGTTTTTGCAGTCTCTGTTGCGCAAATCTCTCTGATCATTAATACGAATATTGCTTCGCGTCTGCAGGCAGGAAGTGTGTCATGGTTATCTTACGCAGATCGCTTGATGGAATTTCCAACAGCATTACTGGGTGTTGCCTTGGGAACCGTTCTTTTACCAAGTCTCAGTAAGGCCAACGCCAAAAATGATTTAGTACATGCTGGTGAGTTACTCATCTGGGGATTGCAGCTCACCTTCCTGCTAGCTGCACCTTGCGCAATTGCACTCTTTATCTTTGGCGAGCCTTTAGCGGCGGTCTTGTATCACTACGGCAAATTCAGTGCGCTTGATGTCTTGATGACGCAACGTGCATTAGCGGCTTATGGGGTTGGCCTCATTGGTTTGATTCTGGTGAAAATTTTGGCGCCTGGATTTTATTCACGTCAAGATATCCGCACACCCGTGAAGATTGGGCTACTCGTTTTAGTAGCCACTCAGTTAGCCAATCTAGTATTCGTACCTTGGCTTGGTCATGCTGGCCTTGCCCTTTCAGTTGGCACTGGTGCTTGTCTGAATGCCGCCTTGCTCTGGGTTGGACTGCATCGACGCGGAGCCCTGCCGAATTCAGGCTGGATCAAGTATCTCGGTCAGCTATTTCTAGCGCTCATCCCCTTCGCAGCAGTGCTTTTTTATGCTGCTGGCACACACAATTGGATTGCCCTCCAAACTGAGCCATGGCTGCGCATTGGCTTGGTGGGAACATGGCTAGGTCTTGCCGCCATTGTTTACTTCGCATCCCTGGGCTTGGTTGGAATTCGCTGGCAAAAATTCTTGCGTCATGCAAAATAGCCAGTATGCCAACACAACAACTCGACTATTTCACCTCCCTAGTTGCTGAAGACGAACATCTGCCACTAACGGAAGCAGCAATTGCTGTCGCACAGCACGCCTATCCTGATCTTGATGTTCAAGGGGTACTCGATCAAATTGATGAGATGGGTAACAAACTCAAAACTCGCATCACGCCGGATACCTCACCCGTTCAGCGCTTACAAATTTTGAAGCATTTCTTTTATACCGAGTTGGGTTTTGGCCCAAATCCAAATGATTTTTATGCTCCCGAGAATTCGTACTTGCATTACATTCTCGAAAATCGCAGAGGGATCCCCATCTCATTAGCGATTTTGATGATGGAATTAGGCAATCAAATTGGTTTGAAAATTCGGGGGGTTTCATTTCCAAATCACTTCATGATGCGCATCTCTTTGCAGCAGGGTGAAGTCATCATGGATCCCTTGACTGGTGAATCGTTATCAAAGACTCAGTTACAAGAAATGCTCGATCCCTACTTAGACGCTAAAGGCTATCGGGGTGACTTGAGTCTGCCGCTCAATATATTCCTGCGCGCCTCTAGCTCGAGAGAGATTCTGTCGCGCTTTCTAAGAAATCTCAAAATGATTTACTCGGAACATGAGCGCTGGGAGCGTTTACTAGGCATTCAAGAGCGCTTGGTGATCCTGTTACCAGACTCTATTGAAGAGATTCGGGACAGGGGTTTGATTTTTGCGCAACTTGAGTACTTACGTCCCGCATTGGCGGATATGCATCGCTATCTCAGCGAAGTTCCAGAAGCTGAGGATGCTGGCGACATCCGCGAGCACATTGCCACACTTGAAAGTCAAACCAAGCTGCACTAAAGCCGATTGGGCGTTAGTGTTAGTGCTTTGGTTTTTAAACCTCTGTTAGTTTTTATTGCGCTGAAAAATTTTATAGCCTGCTGCAAATAACACTGGCACAGCAGCTGCACCCACGCCAACCAGCACGATCACATTGAGGTTCTGACGGATAACGGGAATATTGCCAAAGAAATAGCCAGCAACTAACAACCCAAAGACCCACAACGCCGCACCAGTGATATTGAATAACTGGAAGCGTGAGAAGTTCATCTCGGATACGCCGGCAATAAAAGGTGCAAAGGTACGAATAATTGGCAAGAAGCGGGCAAGGATGATTGTTTTGCCACCATGCTTTTCATAAAACGCGTGGGTTTTTAATAAAGCGCCTTGATCAATCCAGCGCGATTGACTACTGAACACCCTTTTACCAATCCAACGACCAATGAAGTAGTTCACCGTATTACCCGCGACTGCAGCAATCAATAAACCCATACACAAGGTCCAGATATTGAAATGCTCGGTAGCGCAATAGGCACCTGCAATGAATAAGAGTGAGTCTCCAGGCAAGAAAGGTGCAACCACTAAGCCTGTTTCTGCAAAAACAATAGTAAATAGGAGGCCATAGGCCCAAGGACCGTATTGCTGAATCACCATATCTAGATGTTTATCAATATGCAGCAATAAATCACTGATTTGCAAAAGGGTATCCATCAACTCGCTCTCTAACTTATGGGTTGTTGCGGATATTAACAGGCTCTTATAATCAGGTATGCCAACTGAACCCTACATTCAGCCTATGCATGCTCCCGATGAAGTCTCAACGCTTTGTATTGTTGGGCCCACTGGAGCAGGCAAAACCCATCTCGCCATGTCTTTGGCTGCGTATGCTAAATCCATTGGCCTAACGATTGAACTTATCAGTATGGATTCTGCTTTGGTCTATCGGGGTCTAGATATCGGGAGTGCCAAACCAACTAAGTCAGAACAAGAAGCGGTTATTCATCATCTGATTGACATAATCGATCCTACTGAAGTGTATTCAGCGGCCCGTTTTGCTAATGATGCAAAACGTCTTTGCACCGAGATTCGCGCGCGAGGCAATACTCCAGTGGTGGTTGGCGGAACGATGTTGTATTGGCGGGCATGGGCGCATGGCCTCTCCTCGCTCCCTCCAGCAAATCCAGAAATTCGTGCTCGCTTGGATGAAGAGGGTAAAGCCATTGGCTGGCCAGCAATGCACGACAAGCTTGCCAAGATTGATCCTGAAACTGCAGCACGCTTAAAGCCAAATGATTCTCAGCGAGTGCAGCGCGCTCTAGAAGTTTATGAAATTACTGGCAAACCGATGTCTATATTACTGGCCGACTCACCCAGTGAAGATGGCAGAGAAGGCTCAGCGATTCCGTCATGGATTAAGTTAGTTTCACTTGAACCAAGCGATCGTAAGCGATTACATCTGAACTTAGAAAGGCGTTTTGATGAAATGCTTGCCGCTGGATTTATGGATGAAGTCAAAACTCTGCGTACCAATACTGGATTGCATGCGGATCTTCCAGCGATACGTTCGGTTGGTTATCGCCAAGCTTGGGAGTTTCTCAATGGTGAAATTGATGCTGAAGAAATGCGCTACAAAGCATTGGCAGCCACGCGCCAACTTGGTAAGCGTCAACTGACTTGGCTGCGTGCAATAGATGGAAGAAGCACATTTGACCCCTTCAACCCGGAAGAACTGAAGGCGGCATTAGATTACTGCAAAAGCAATCTCATCCAAAAATAAAAATAGATCGTTTAGATAACGATGGTTTGTGGCGCATCTTTTGGACGCTCCACCACCTCACCAACTGTCCAAGCCTTAAGACCTTGCGCAGTTAATGATTTGATTGCTGTATCTACTTGATCAGGCGCAACAATCACAACCATACCGATGCCGCAGTTAAATACGCGCACCATTTCTACATCAGCAACGCCGCCCTTCATTTGCAACCAGCGGAAAAGGTCTGGCATTTGCCAGCTATCGCGATGTAAAACAGCTTGAGTATTTTCTGGAAGTACACGTGGCACGTTATCCACCAAACCCCCGCCAGTGATATGCGCCATTCCTTTTACATTAATTTCAGCAATCAATTTGAGAAGTGGCTTCACATAAATCTCAGTTGGCGCCATCACGACATCACCCAATGAACGACCACCTAAATCATCCGTTGGCTTTGCACCAGCACGCTCAATAATCTTACGGACTAATGAGTAGCCATTTGAATGCGCGCCACTAGAGCCAATTGCTAATACCGCATCACCAGGAACAATGGTTGCGCCAGTAATGATTTTGGATTTTTCAACTGCACCCACTGCAAATCCAGCTAAGTCATATTCACCTGGAGGGTACATGCCTGGCATTTCTGCAGTTTCGCCACCGATTAATGCGCAGCCAGATAATTCACAACCCTTGGCAATACCACCAACAACCGTAGCCGCTGTATCGACAGTCAACTTGCCGCATGCAAAGTAGTCCAAGAAGAAAAGGGGTTCTGCGCCCTGAACTAGGATGTCATTTACACTCATCGCGACCAAGTCTTGACCAATGGTTTCATGACGATTCCACTCAAAAGCAAGCCTTAGCTTGGTACCAACGCCATCGGTACCAGATACCAAAACTGGCTCTTTAAAGCGCTTAGGCACCTCAAAAAGGGCTCCAAAGCCACCAATTCCAGCCAAAACACCCTCGCGCATGGTTTTCTTGGCAAGCGGCTTAATGCGGTCAACCAAGGCATCCCCAGCATCAATATCGACACCAGCGTCACGGTAGGAAAGGCCTTTTGAGGAAGAATTAGTAGATGAGGTCATGTCAGCGCTGGAATATTAGTAAAAAATGCTACTAGGTCAGTAGAATCATTGAATTCTAGAGGATTACTCGTCATGGCTGAAATTTTTACCCCTTTTCTGGCTGCATTCATCCTTGCCTACATCCTGAGGCCTGCTTTTCTATGGCTGGAAAGAAGGCGCTTAGCCGCATCTTTGGCCGCAGCCCTCACCGTAGTTCTGGGTCTGACAGTCGTAATTGCGATTGTGAGCCTATTTATTGGCCTCCTCAAAACAGAAATTCCCCTAATAAAAGCCCAGCTACCAACATGGATAGCAAATACGCAAGCATGGCTAGGCCCAAAATTAGCTGATTTTCATATTGATGTTGATTGGGGCAGCCTAAAAAGCACCGCCTCTCAAAAAATTTCGGAACACATTAGCGACAATGCTGACTCTCTGATGAGTACTACGATAGATACCGTACTCATGTCGGGTAGCTCAGTAATTACTGGCTTTGTAAATTCCGTATTAATTCTATTTGTGATGTTTTATTTATTGATCGATTGGAATCAATTTTTTCAGTACGTCAAAAATTTAGTGCCTAAGCGCGCCCAAGAAACCGTACATCATCTTGCAATGCATACCGATGGACTGCTCTCGCAGTATCTCAATGGCATGGTGATTGTTGTCTCCATCATGTCCGCTTTTTATAGTATTAGCTTAAGTTTAATCGGCATTAGAGGTGCCGTTGCCTTGGGTGTATTTACAGCATTAATGATTGTGATTCCCTATATTGGTATCGCACTAGGATTCACGCTTGCTATAGTTTCGGCCCTTCTTCAATTTGGTCCGGGCTCAGAAATCATCGGCGTACTGGTCATCTATGGAATTGGGCAATTTTTAGAAGGCTTCTTCTTGACGCCCCGCCTAGTGGGCGAGCGTATTGGCTTGCATCCCGTTGCCGTTCTGTTTGCCTTGCTTTTTTTTGGCAAGCTATTTGGCTTCTTTGGTGTATTACTCGCCCTGCCAATTAGTGCGGTCAGCTTAGTCTTGGTCCAGTACTTATGGTCTATTTATACGCAAAGCTCTTGGTATCAAAAATAAATTTGGTAGTAATGAATACACCCCCGCTTCCAAAACAATTTGCGCTAGACATTAGCCACTCACCCATAGCTAGTTTAGAAAACTATCTTCCCGGGAAAGATCTCGCCTTAATTTCTGCTCTGCAAAATATTGAAAAATCTTGGGGCAAGGTCAGCGCTCCAAGCTCTGATAACCCACTCAATCAACGTTGGATTTATTGGTGGGGGCCAGAGGGTTCAGGTCGCACCCACCTACTCAACGCCATTGAAAATGCAGCCAAGCGTGCTGGTTTGTTATACATTACCCTCTCTCCCCTCGAGCCTACTGCTTGGGTTCGCTTAGAAGAAAAGATGAATGTAATGACTGAAAGTGATACCCCTTCAGTCATCACCGTTGATGATGTTGACCAGCTAGATGATCGTCTTGTTGGCTCCTTATTTCGGATCCTGAATGGCGTTCAAGGAAGCAAAGCGATTCATATTTTTATGGCCGGAAACGCTGCTCCAGCCAATCTCAAGCTTCGAGAAGACCTGCGAACCCGTCTGGGCTGGGGCTTAATCTTTCAAACGCAGCTTTTGGATGATGATGAGAAAATACAAGCACTAGAGGAAGCGGCCAAAGAGCGAGGGCTTGTTTTATCCCCCGATGTGTTGCCCTGGCTGTTAAGTCGCTTTTATCGCGATATGCCCAGCTTGATGGCATTGATGGATGCTTTAGACGCTTACTCCCTTGAAACAAAACGTGCTGTAACCTTACCCCTTGTTCGCGAGCTCTTGCAGCCCAAATAATTTATTAAATATCAATTCGTGACTCAGCTAGCCCTTTTCGATTTAGACCACACCCTTTTGCCTTGCGATAGCGATTACGAATGGGGCCAATTTTTGGCTCGCATTGGTGTTGTAGACAGCGAATACTATGCACGACAAAACGAGCGCTTTTATCAAGACTATAAAGAAGGCAATCTGGATATTCATGAGTTTCTGCGTTTTGCTCTTAAGCCACTCTCAGAACATTCACGCGCGCAACTCAAAGAGTGGCACGACGCGTTTATGAAAGAAGTTATTAATGGCCAACTCCGACAACAAGCAATCGATCTAGTAAAACGTCACCAAGATGCTGGTGATCTTTGCTGCGTGATTACTGCCACCAACAGCTTTGTGACACGCCCTATTGTTGAAAGCTTTGGCATTGAGCACCTGATTGCCACAGAGCCAGCCACCGCAGACAACCATCCATTAGGTAACTACACTGGGGAAGTCAAAGGCATTCCCAATTTCCGCGAAGGTAAGATTCAAAATCTACACGACTGGTTAGCATCGCAAAAACTGTCTCTAGATGCTTTACCTTATAGTTATTTTTATTCTGACTCGATGAACGATCTTCCTTTACTCGAAAAAGTAAGTCATCCTGTTGCCACCAATCCAGATGATCGTCTTCGCAACGAAGCTAAGCAGCGCAACTGGCCCATTCTTGAATTGTTTGCATGATCACTAAATTTATTAAACGTATTTTGCGGCGTGACCCGATGGTCAAGCATACGCAGGCCAACAATACTGGCGCCCCAAAGCGCATCCCTAAAAAAGCACATCGAATTGATCCGCATTTGCTTTCTAAGAATGCAGTCAAGGTAACGCACACATTGCAGCAGGCAGGATTTGAGGCATTTATTGTCGGTGGCGCTGTTAGAGATCTTGCTCTAGGTATCAGTCCAAAAGATTTTGACGTGGCAACCAATGCAACACCAGATCAAGTGCAAAGACTCTTTCGCAAAGCGCGCCTAATTGGTCGCCGCTTTCAAATTGTGCACGTGACTTTTTTTGGCAAAGGCCACCCTGAAATCATTGAGGTATCCACCTTCAGGGCCCTATTAGATAACGCTGGAGATCACGTAGCTGAGAGCGGCCGGATCCTGCGCGATAACGTCTGGGGCTCGCAAGGTGAGGATGCTGCAAGACGCGATTTCACAATCAACGCAATGTATTACGACCCTTCGTCCGAAACTGTTTTGGACTATCACGGCGGCATGGCAGATATGCAAAAGAAAACTTTGCGCATGATTGGCGATCCAGCAAAGCGCTATCGCGAAGATCCTGTTCGCATGCTCAGGGCAGTACGCTTCGCAGCAAAGACTGGCTTTGAATTAGATGGTGCTACACGCGCGCCCATCGCAAAGCTAGGCAAATTATTAAACGACGTCCCCTCTGCGAGGCTCTTTGATGAAATTTTGAAGCTCTTGATGTCCGGCTACTCTTGGGCAGCAATCCAAGGGCTCAAAGATGCTGGATTGCATCATGGTCTTCTCCCGCTCTTAGACCACATTCTGGATACAGGCGCAGACTCCAAGGGGGCCAATGATTTTGTAAAGCTGGCTTTGGCCAATACTGACGAACGCATTCAATCCGGTAAAAGCGTTTCTGCTGGATTTTTATTTGCCACCCTACTCTGGCCTGATCTACTAAAGAATTGGAAGGCCAACTCCGCTAAAGGAATGGCTAATATTCCTGCCTTGCATGATGCGATGGACGACACGATTGCCACTCAAAGTAGCGGCATGACGATTCAACGACGCTTCGAAAGCGATATGCGCGAAATTTGGTCTATGCAACCCCGCTTTGAGAGACGCGTGGGGCGCTACCCTTATCGCCTCATCGAATCCCCACGTTTTAGAGCGGGTTATGACTTTATGTTGCTCCGCTGCGCCACCGAGGAATTAAACCCAGCAATCGGGCAGTGGTGGGCAGACTTCATTGCAACCGACGTCACAGGGCAAGATAAGCTGATGGCTGGCGTCAAAAATGAATCTGGTAGCAGTCCAAGTCCTGCCAAAAGACGGCGTCGAAGAAAGCCAAAAGCGGCATTGCCCCCAGAGAGTGCAGCAAGCTAAGCAGACTTAGAGAAATTTCAGTAAAGTAGTTTCATCTCTAGTTTGGAAACCTATGGCACGGGCATATATCGGATTTGGCGGCAACATCGGCGACACGCGTCAGCTTATTACTGATGCCATTGTTTGCTTGGCATTGCGGTCCGAACTTCAAATCTTGGCAAAAAGCTGCTTTTATCAAAGTGCACCCGTTGAGGCTGCGGGCGGCGACTACATTAATGCCGTCATTGAGGTTGAGACTGAATTAAGTCCATATGGCCTATTACACGTTTGCCAAACCATTGAACAAGAATTTGGTCGTGAGCGCCCATATGCAAATGCCCCCCGGACTCTTGACCTAGACATCCTTTCGTTTGAAGGGGTTACTCAAAGCGAAACAGAATTGATGTTGCCGCATCCTAGAATTATCGAGCGCTCATTTGTGCTCCTACCCCTGCTGGAAATCGCTCCCGATATCTTTTTGCCTAACTGGGGCGAACTCAAGGCCTACCTACCCAACGTGGCACACCAAAGAATTGAAAAACTCCCCTGCAGGAACTGTAATTGCGGGGAAAAAGACGTTTATAGCCAAACGGCGCATTAATTCATTAAACTCTCGCCATGGGTTACTTACAAGGCGATAAGCCAATCACAATTACTAAGCTCCTCGCAATGCATGCTGAGGGTGAAAAAATTGCCATGCTCACAGCATACGACTCAACTATGTCAGCCCTTCTCAATCGCTGCGCTGTTGAAACGATCTTGATTGGTGACTCTCTTGGGAATGTCGTTCAAGGACACTCCAGCACTACACCAGTGACCATTAAACAAATGGCGTATCACACCGAATGTGTAGCCCGTGCTAATACCCATGCATTTGTCATTGCCGATTTACCCTTTGCTAGTTATGGCGATCCTATTCAAGCTTTAGATTCAGCGGCAACACTCATGCGTGCAGGTGCCGATATGGTGAAGTTGGAAGGCGGCGATTGGCAAGTAGACATCATTCGATATTTGGTTGAACGCAGTGTTCCTGTTTGTGCTCACTTAGGATTACTACCTCAATCAGTTCATGTCTTGGGCGGCTACAAAGTGCAGGGCAAATCTAAAGATGCGGCCAGCGTCATGCTTGAGCAAGCACTTGCCTGCCAAGAAGCTGGGGCGCAAATGGTAGTGTTGGAAGCAATTCCCTCTTCATTGGGTAAAAAGATTACTGCCGAGCTTCATATTCCCACTATCGGAATTGGTGCTGGTCCAGATTGCTCTGGTCAAGTATTGGTTCTGCAGGATATGTTGGGCATCAGCCCCGGTAAGCCGCCGAAGTTTGTCAAAAACTTTATGGATGGCCATCACTCCGTTGAAGCCGCCATCAAGACTTATGTGCGCGAAGTAAAGTCCGGGAAATTCCCCGGACCCGAGCATGGCTTTGCTGGCTAATTGGCAGCTTGGCTGCCAATTAGTTACTAGCTAAAGAAACTCTTTACACCATCAAACCAACCCTTTTGTTGAGGGCTGTGTTTGTCGCCAGCAGATTTCAGACTGTCGTCAAACTGCTGTAGTAATTTCTTTTGCTCTTCAGTAAGCTTAATCGGAGTTTCTACCAGAACGTGGACAAAGAGATCGCCCACCATGGTTGAGCGCAATCCTTTGATGCCTTTATTTCGCAAGCGGAAAGTCTTACCCGTCTGAGTTCCCTCAGGGATTGGAAACTCCACGCGACCAGAGAGTGTTGGCACTTCGATTTCACCACCGATAGTAGCTGTCGCAAAAGAGATTGGCATTTGTACATGCAAATCACTACCATCACGCTCAAAGACTTTATGCGGCTTAACACGCACCTCTACATAAAGATCGCCGGATGGTCCACCATTGACACCTGGTTCACCGTTACCCACTGAGCGGACACGCATTCCATCATCAATGCCTGCCGGTATTTTGATCTCAAGTGTTTTTTGTTCTTTGTGTTTTCCACTGCCGTGGCAAGTTTTACATGGCTTAGGAATGTACTCGCCAGTGCCGCGGCACTTAGGGCAAGTTTGCTGCATGGAGAAGAAGCCTTGCTGCACACGCACTTGACCATGACCATTACAGGTTGTGCATGTCTCAGCCTTAGATCCTGGCTCTGCGCCGGTACCATGACAAGGCTTGCAATTACTCCAGCTAGGTACACGAATTTGGGTTGTATAGCCTTCAGCCGCTTGCTCAAGCGTAATGTCCATGTTGTAGCGTAAATCTGCGCCTTTATAAACTTGAGGGCCAGAGTGACGGCCGCCGCCTTGACCGAAGATATCACCAAAGATATCCCCAAACGCATCAGAAAATCCACCGCCCCCGAAACCGCCACCGCCAAATCCGCCACCCATAGATGGGTCGACGCCAGCATGACCATATTGGTCGTAAGCCGCGCGCTTATTGGGGTCGGTTAAGGTTTCGTAAGCTTCTTTAACTTCTTTAAATTGGGCTTCAGCCGTTTTGCTATCGGGATTGCGATCAGGGTGATGTTTCATCGCCATCTTGCGATAAGCCTTTTTTAGCTCATCGTCACTGGCACCTTTTGCTACACCAAGCACTTCATAAAAATCGCGTTTACTTTTAGGCACGGCCTATTCCTCTCAACAACCTGAATGACACAAGTCGGCACGAGGCCGACTTGTTATTTAAGTACATCAAAACTACGTTAATGAATGTCTGATTACAGAATTACTTCTTGTCATCAACCTCTTTAAAGTCAGCATCAACAACATCTGCATCAGGGGCAGCGCCAGGGGCTGCGCCACCAGGAGCTGCGCCAGGTGCGGCACCACCAGCTTTAGCTTGCTCAGCCGCCATAACTTTTTCGCCTAACTTCTGACTTGCTTTACCTAAAGCCTCAGTTTTAGCTTCAATAACCTCTTTGTCGCTACCTTTAATAGCTTCGTCCAAGTCTTTTAAGGCTGCTTCAATCGCTTCTTTTTCGGAAGCCTCTAAGCTAGCACCATGCTCCTCCAAAGCCTTCTTGGTTGAGTGAGCCAAGGCATCTGCAGTATTGCGAGCAGTTACCAACTCAAGCGCTTTCTTATCTTCAGCAGCATTGGCTTCAGCATCCTTCACCATGCGTTGAATTTCTTCTTCAGTCAAACCAGAGTTTGCCTTGATGGTGATCTTGTTCTCTTTGCCAGTGGTCTTGTCTTTTGCTGTTACATGCAAAATACCGTTAGCATCGATGTCAAAAGTCACTTCAATTTGTGGCATACCGCGTTGCGCAGGAGCAATACCCTCAAGGTTAAATTCCCCTAGCAACTTGTTTGCAGCAGCCATCTCGCGCTCACCTTGGAAGCACTTAATGGTTACAGCAGGCTGATTGTCTTCTGCAGTGGAGTAAACCTGTGAATGCTTGGTAGGGATCGTGGTGTTCTTAGGAATCATCTTGGTCATGACGCCACCAAGAGTTTCGATACCCAATGACAACGGGGTAACGTCCAAGAGCAATACGTCCTTACGATCGCCAGACAATACAGAACCCTGAATAGCGGCGCCAACAGCAACGGCTTCATCTGGGTTAACGTCTTTGCGGGGTTCTTTACCAAAGATTTCTTTTACTTTGTCTTGAACCGCAGGCATACGGGTTTGACCGCCGACTAAAATCACGTCGTCAATGTCAGCCACGTTTACACCAGCGTCTTTAATGGCAGTTAAGCAAGGACCAGCTGTACGGCTGATCAACTCTTCAACCAAAGACTCCAACTTGGCACGAGTCAACTTCAAGTTCAAGTGCTTAGGACCGCTAGCGTCAGCTGTTATGTATGGCAAATTGATTTCAGTTTGCTGTGCAGATGACAATTCGATCTTAGCTTTTTCAGCGGCGTCTTTCAAGCGTTGCAATGCCAATACGTCTTTGCTCAAATCAACGCCTTGTTCTTTCTTGAACTCAGCAATGATCCAATCAATGATGCGTTGGTCAAAGTCTTCGCCACCCAAGAAGGTGTCGCCGTTAGTGGAGAGCACTTCAAACTGCTTCTCACCGTCAACGTTAGCAATCTCAATAATGGATACGTCGAATGTACCGCCACCCAAGTCATACACAGCGATCTTGCGATCCACTTTATCTTGCTTGTCCAAGCCAAATGCTAATGCAGCAGCAGTTGGCTCGTTAATGATGCGCTTCACATCTAAACCAGCAATACGGCCAGCATCTTTAGTTGCCTGACGTTGACTATCATTAAAGTAAGCAGGAACAGTAATCACCGCTTCAGTCACTTCTTCACCGAGGTAGTCTTCTGCAGTTTTCTTCATCTTGCGCAAGATTTCAGCAGACACTTGTTGTGGCGCCATTTTCTTGTCGCGTGCTGATACCCAGGCATCGCCGTTATCAGCGGCAATAATTGAATAAGGCATCAAGCCGATGTCTTTTTGCACTTCAGGATCGGTAAATTTACGGCCCATCAAACGCTTCACTGCGTAGATGGTATTTTTAGGATTTGTCACTGACTGACGTTTTGCTGGTGCACCAACCAATACTTCGCCATCTTCAACGTAAGCGATGATGGATGGAGTTGTGCGACCGCCTTCAGCGTTCTCAACAACTTTAGGTGCATTGTTTTCAACGACTGAAACGCATGAATTCGTGGTTCCTAAGTCGATTCCGATAATCTTTCCCATAATTGCTCCAAAAAATTAAATTGTTTGTTGTACTGATAAATATTTCGATACCCAGTAAATGGGGTCTAAAAAAGGGATTTCAAGGGGATAAAGAGCAAAAAAGGCAGAAATCTGCCTTTTTCTACCTTTTTTATGCCTTTTTTAGGGTTTTAGCCCTTATTTAGCTTATTTTGGGGCGCTGACCATCACTAAAGCAGGTCTGAGAACCCTATCAGCAACGGTATAGCCCCGTTGCAATACAGAAACCACCGTATTGGACTCCTGCTCGGAGGGTACCGAAGCAATTGCCTGATGGTGATGCGGGTCAAACTTGTCCCCAACCGCAGGATTAATTTCTGTCATGCGGCCTTTTTCAAAGGCAGATAGTAGCTGCTTAAGAGTAATTTCCAACCCCTCTTTGAAGGCTTTGGCATCACCAGCATCAGTACCTAATGCAGCATAAAGACTGTCAGTCACGGGCACCAAATGCTCTGCAAAACTTTCAATCGCAAATTTATGTGCCTTCGCAATATCTTCCACAGCACGACGACGAATATTTTCTCCTTCCGCCTTAGCGCGCAAGAAGTTGTCTTGCAACTCACTAATCTTTTGATTGAGTTCGGAAATTTCCTGTTCAGGCGTTTTTACAGACGGAATTTCAGCTACAGTTTCGCTAACTGGCTCTGTTGCAGGATTCTCTTGCTCTGGGGATGGGTGTTGGTTTTCTTGTGTCATGGACGCTATTTTACTTTTCTATAGAGATGGTTCTTACTTTGCAATATGGGGCTGATTGTTGCAATTTCAAGACTTCATTCTTTCAGCCAGCTCAGCCCTTTCATTGCGCTTCGCTAATTCAGCATCAGACTCCACGCCTAAAGACCAGCCTTGAAGATGATGATGGGCAATATCGCTCAGAGCCTCTATCCACTTGGGGCTACTGTTTAGACAGGGAATGTAGCGATAGTCTTTACCGCCATGCTCTAGGAAGATTTCGCGGGCTTCCATGGCGATCTCTTCTAGTGTTTCTAGGCAATCTGCCGGAAATCCAGGGCAAAAAATATCGATGCGCTGACAACCTTCTTTAGCCAACTTTTCAATTGTTGGAGCTGTATAGGGCTTTAACCATTCCGCCTTACCAAAGCGCGACTGGAAGGTCACAATATATTGTCCAGACTCTAAACCCAGAGACTCGCCCAGCAAGCGACCTGTTTTCAGACACTCGCAATGATAGGGGTCACCCTTCATTAAATTACGCTTTGGCAAACCATGGAAAGACATTACAAAACGATCGCCTTTTGCAAAATCTGGACGGCCATCTTTATCCCAGCTCGATAACACTTGATCACGCAATGCGGCAATATAAGCAGGGTTGTCGTGATAGTGCTTTACTGAACGCAGCTCAGGTTGATCGCGCCAAGTACTCAGAACACGAAAGACTTCATCAAAGCTAGACGCCGTGGTTGTAGCGGAGTATTGAGGGTACAAAGGCAATAACAATAAACGCTCCATACCTTGTGCCTTCAGGCTCTCCAGGACGACCTGTGTAGAGGGCTGGCCATAGCGCATTGCCAAATCCACTAAAACTGCATGGCCCTCATTGGCAAATTTCTCGCCCAATTCTTTCGCCTGCAAGCGTGAGTAATGCATTAAGGGAGAGCCTAACTTTGGCAACCAAATAGAGGCATATTTTTTCGCAGAAGCACTACTGCGAATTGGCAAAATAATGCCATTCAAAATGCACCACCAAATAATGTGCGGAATTTCTACTACGCGTGGATCTGATAGAAATTCTTTTAAATAGGCGCGCACTGCTTTAGATGTTGGGGCGGATGGTGTCCCCAAGTTCAAAAGCAACACTGCGGTTTTGGAAGCACGTAGATGCGGATTCGGATTCAAGATGTTCTGTCTCTGGTAATGAGTTTTAAAAATAAAAAGTTAGGCCTGCACTCAGGAGCTTAAGGCACCTGATAGTAATTTTGAGGTGATATCCACAATCGGAATCACTCGGTCATATGCCATCCGTGTTGGCCCAATCACCCCCAGCGTTCCCACTATTTGACCGTCCACGCTATATGGGGCACTGATCACAGCGAGGTCCTCATAAGGCAATAGATCACTTTCACCGCCAATAAATATTTGAATACCGTCCGCATGACTTGATACGTCGAGCAATTGCATGAGTACCGATTTTTGCTCCAACATGTCAAACATCTTGCGTAATTTATCGAGGTTGGAACTTAAATCCCCAACATTCAGTAAGCGACGCTCACCAGACAAAACCATGTCGCCTCGCCCCATGTCGTAATCAGCAACACCGGTTTGCAAGGCCAAAGCCATTAACCCAGCAATATCTGTACGTAAATTATCTAAGTCGGATTTCAGATGCATCTGCACCTGATCAAAACTTTTGCCGGCAAACTGGGCGTTAATAAAGTTACCCGCTTCAATAAGTTGGCTCGGCGTGTAATCCTGAGTAGTTGGCAATATGCGATTTTGCACATCTCCCTCTGGCGTAACCATGATAAGTAATATCTTGCCTTCACCCAAGCGCAAGAACTCAATATGTTTAAAAACCTGGGCTCGCTTGGGCGTCATGACCACCCCAGCAAAATGAGTCAAATTCGACAAAATCTGCGCTGCTGAGTTCAGGACCCTTTGTGGAGAATCCGGTAGAAGGCCTTTTTCAACCTCTCTAGCAGCCATCGCCTCCAAAGGGCGCACCGTCACCATGGTGTCTACAAACAGGCGATAACCCCGGGGGGTTGGAATACGGCCAGCTGAAGTATGGGGGCTGGTAACAAGTCCCATTTCCTCCAAATCCGCCATCACGTTACGAATAGTGGCAGCAGAGAGGTCCAAACCCGAAAATCTAGACAGTGTGCGCGAGCCAATAGGCTGTCCCTCCTCGATATAGCGCTCGATGAGAGTTTTTAGTAAGGCGCGGGAACGTTCATCCATGGTGGAAGGGATTTTATGCCTATGGTTTAATCGTTATATGTTAAGCCCATCCCCAAATTCCAGCAAAAAGGCATTTAGCCGGGTTGCGCTTGTCGGCAAATTTCATGCTGATGGCATTGAAGAGCACCTAAAAGACCTAGCCAAAGTGGTCTCAGGATTGGGTTGTGAGGTCTTTATTGAGTCTGAGACAGCCAATCACCTTGGCTTGAAAAGCTACCCCACAAAAACTGCGCAAGCCTTTGCAGGAGCAATCGACCTTGTTGTCGTTTTGGGAGGCGATGGCACCATGCTGGGCATTGCACGTCAATTAGCGGGCAGCAATGTTCCGCTCGTTGGAATCAATATGGGTCGTCTTGGTTATATGACTGATATTCCAATTCAGTCGGTTCAGACAACGCTACCCAAAATTATTTCCGGGGAATACGAAGCCGATACGCGCACATTGCTCGATGCCGTAGTTCTTCGTAATGGCAAAGAAATTAATCGCGCATTAGCGCTCAATGATGTTGTCGTGAATCGCTCTGGCATTTCAGGAATGGTCGAATTGGCAGTTCACGTCAATGGCTCATTTATGTATAACCAACGATCTGATGGCTTGATCGTATCGACCCCTACCGGCTCAACTGCATATGCGCTCTCAGCCGGCGGACCTATTTTGCATCCACATGTGGCGGGTATATTGCTTGTCCCGATTGCGCCACACTCACTTTCTAATAGGCCAATTGTTTTGCCACAAGATAGTGTCACGGTGATTGAGGTGGTCAATGGACTTGAAGTCATTGTCAATTTCGACATGCAATCACAAACCAATCTACAAAGCGGCGACAAGATTGAAGTGCGTCAGTCTGATAAAACTATTGATCTATTACACCCCAGCAATCACAGCGACTACAAGACTTTGCGTGAGAAATTGCACTGGAATGAATACCCATCGACTTTCTGATGTCGAGTTTTTTGCTACGCTAATACATGCTTCAAACCATCTCACTCCGTGACTTTGTCATCGTTGATCAGCTAGAGCTAGATTTCTCAAGCGGGTTTACTGTGCTCACCGGCGAAACCGGTGCAGGCAAATCAATACTGCTAGACGCCCTTGGCTTAGTGCTGGGTGAGCGTGCTGATAGCAGCCAAATACGTGAAGGCAGTAACCGCGCAGAAATCTCATCCCTCTTTCGGATTGAGCCAGAGTTAGTGCAATCGTTTAGTCAGTGGCTTGATGAGCAAGGATTCCCCATTGAGGATGAGGGCCAAAGCTTATTACTCAAAAGAACCGTAGAAAGTAATGGCCGCAGTCGTGCCTTTATTAATGGCAGCGTTGCGACGCTAGCGCAATTGCGTGAGGCCGGTGATCAGCTAGTGGACATTCACGGGCAACATGCCCACCAACTCTTATTAAAGGGTGGCGCTCAACGCGAACTTCTCGATCGCCACGCTGGCTTGTTGCCACTCTCTGCAGAAGTAGCCCAAACCTTCAAAACACTGGCCAATTCTCGTCGCCGTCTTGAGCAAGCAGAAAACGCAGGCCAAGACGTTGAACGCGAACGTGAGCGCCTTGAGTGGCAACTGGAAGAACTCACCGAACTCTCCCCGCAAGAAGGTGAATGGGTCAATATTCAAAGTGAGCACGCCCGCTTAGCAAATGGTGCAAAGTTAATTGGTAGTTGCCAAGAAGCAATTGAAGTATTGAGTGATGCCGATAATTCTCTGGAATCCACCTTGTCGAAGGTATGCGCCAATGTAGGCGCCCTCGCGGAGCATGACCCAGCCTTAGGCGAGATCAATCAAGCACTAGAGTCAGCCAGCATTCAGCTAGATGAAGCCATTCATGGTCTCAATCGTTACCTGCAAAAGATTGATTTAGATCCCGCTCGACTTTCCGAAGTTGAGGAACGCATGCAGGCATTGCATGGTACGGCTCGCAAATACCGCGCAGAGGTTGACGAACTACCAAAACTTCTTTTGGAGACATCAGAGCGACTTGATGCCTTAACCGCATCCCAAAATATTGAAGCACTCCGAGAGCAAGTTCAACAAGAAGAAGTTGTTTACTTAAAGCTCGCAAAACAGCTTTCACAAAAACGCAGCAAGGCCGCCAAAGAGCTAGGCGATTTAGTGACTAATGCCATGCAAGATTTATCAATGGCAGGAGGGCGCCTAGAGATCGCCTTGGCACCCCTTAGCGAAGGCGGATCCCATGGTCTTGAGCAAATTGAATTTTTAGTAGCCGGTCATGCTGGTAGCACTCCTCGCTCACTTGCTAAGGTAGCCTCAGGTGGAGAGCTAGCCCGCATTAGCCTAGCAATTAGCGTTATTACAAGCAAAGCCTCATTCACCCCCACACTCATCTTTGATGAGGTAGATGCAGGTATTGGTGGCGCAGTTGCTGAAACAGTAGGCAAACTATTGCACCAATTGGGTCAATCTCACCAGATCTTATGTGTAACCCATTTGCCACAGGTAGCAGCTCAAGGCAATCATCACCTCAAAGTCAGCAAATCTCAAAACAGCGAGAAGACGGTATCGCAAGTACAGATTTTGGGTAGGGCTGAACGGGTTGAAGAAGTGGCCCGCATGCTTGGTGGCGCTACTATTACCGATACCACTCGCCGTCATGCCCGTGAGTTGCTAGAGCAAAACTAAAGCTGTATTGCCTCTAGCCAATACTTGAAGGTGCTTTGAATATCTCCAGCCAAAGTGCTTGAACTGCATCTCTTGCCGCAATGAGCTCAAGCTCATTTTCTAAATTAATGCGGATTTTCTCAACACCATCCAAACGCAATCGATGTTGACGGGCTCGCAACAATCGATACGCATCGCCCACAGTGAGTGCAGCCTCTTGGGTAATTAAGCCCACATCACCAGCAATGCGCAACAAAGCAATGTTACCTAGATTACCAATGAGTTGAGCATGCTGATGGGCATAAGCCAAGACCAAGAACTGCACAATAAATTCAATATCCACCATACCGCCAGAATCATGCTTTAAGTCAAAATCGGCCTTGGTATTGGGATGACCTGCGTGAACCTTGCGGCGCATTTCTAAAATTTCTGTCCTGAGCTGCTCAATATTTCGTTTCTGACTTAACACCTCGGAACGAACTGAGTCAAAAAATTTGCCCACGCCCGGATTACCAGCCGAACAACGAGCTCGCGTAAGGGCCTGATGCTCCCACACCCAAGCCGCATTATCACCTTCTCGAAGTTGGTATTTTTTAAAGGCATCCGCGTTCGTTACTAAGAATCCAGCAGAGCCATTAGGACGAAGACGCGTATCGATTTCAAATAAGCTACCAGTAGAAGTAAATGCAGTTAACCAATTAATCATGCGCTTTGCTAGCAAGGCATAAATTTCTTGAGCCGCATAGTCTGAGTCTTCAGCTTGATACAAAAAAATAATGTCTAAATCAGAGGCATAGCCTAATTCTTTGCCACCCAATTTGCCATAAGAAATAATTGCAAATGGAGGGCTAGCCTCAAGAGGTAAATCAAACTTTTGAGCCACACTAGGCCAAACCCGCTCAAATGTCGTCTGCAAAATTAAATCCGCTAAAGCAGATAAGTGGTCACTAACCCGCTCCACCGGCAGCGCTTTTTGCACGCCAATACCTAGATCAGTCAATAGCGTGATGAAGGTTTCGTTGTGATGGGTGACTCGCAGGATATCCATCGCCTGCTCAGAGCCATCACCATCGACCATAACATCATCGAGCCGCATATTGAGATTGGCTCGCACCTCGCTCCAATATCTTTCTGGATCCTCGATTAAAGCCCTCTCGGTTTGTGAGTTCAATAAGTGATCCAGCAAATGTGGGTGACGCGTTAGATATTGCGCACCCCATTGCGACGCCTTGAGCAAGTCAAGCACATTAGATAATGCCCTAGGATACTCAGCCAAAATAGAAAGATAGGCACTACGCCTTGCAATTGCCTCAAGCAAATCGAACAAACGCAACAGTGTTTGGTCGGCATGTGCCGAGGTGGCAGCTTCAATCTGCAAACTCTCGGCCGCCTTGCACATCAAGTTATCGAAAATTAAACGACTTTTTTTCGGTAATAATTTTTGTTTTGGGCTATCAATCCACGACTGCCAACGAATATAGGAATCAGGGAAAAATATTGGGTCAGGCGCCCAGTCCTGGGCTAAGGGCGCAATCTCAAGACGCGAGCCATCATCCAGTAAAAATGCTTTTTCAAAAAGCTGGGCAACCTTATTTTGATGCCGCTCCAGTTCAGCCATAAAAGCGCTTACTTCTGCTTCTTGACCTTGCATTGAAATCGCCAAACGTGACCGTACTTCAGCATCATCAGGCAGATAGTGGGTTTGCTGGTCATCCCATACCTGAATACGATGCTCCAAGCGTCTCAAGAAAACATAGGCCGCCTGTAACGCATCTACCTCATCGGCGGGGAGGATGCCGCATTGTTTAATGAGATCTAAGGCCTCCAAGCTTGGGCGGAGTCTAAAGCGAGGATCTGTACCGCCCCGCATGAGTTGAAACATTTGCGCTAAAAACTCAATCTCTCGAATACCGCCGCGCCCCAACTTAATATCGCGTGAACGCCCTTGATGACCCGAAGAGCGCTTTTCTGCTTCTGCCTGAATTTGTGCATGCAAATCCCGAATGGAGGCAATCACACCGTAATCCAAATGTCGACGATATACAAAGGGCCGAATCAGCTGGTCAAGCTCTCTTTGGCAGCGAGAGAAATCAGGGGTTCCTGGTAGAGGCGCAATTAACCTACCTTTAATCCAGGCGTAGCGCTCCCACTCTCGCCCCTGAACCAATAGATATTCTTCTAACATATCCAAACTACACACCAGAGGTCCTGAGTCTCCATTGGGACGAAGACGCATGTCTACCCTAAAAACAAACCCATTAGCGTCGTGCTCAGCAAGCAGCTTAATTAAGCGTTTGCCCAATCTCGTGAACCATTCCTGGTTGGATAAATTCTTAGGCCCACCAGTAGTTTCACCCTCATGCTCATAGAGAAAAATCAAATCGATATCTGATGACAGATTGAGTTCAAGGCCGCCCAATTTACCCATGCCGACAACCATGAGCGGCATCTCTGATTGCGTTGCATTACTCCAAGGCAAGCCGAAACGGGCTTTGAGGTCCTCCCTAATAAAGGCAATCGATGCGGAAACTGCTAATTCAGCAAAATGGCTCAGCGCCTGAGTCACTTCTTGCAAGGCGGCCATGCCATTTAAATCTCGAAATGCAACCCAGAGCATCAAACGCTGCCTGGCCAAGCGCAAATTGGTCATCCATAGGGCCTCGTCTTGCGCATCAGCCCGCTCATCGACACCACAGTCTTTTAGCAAGGCCTTGATGCTCTGTATATCGACTTTTTTCTGCCCTTGAATACGGAGCCACTCAAGCCATTCAGGGTGAGCAGTTAGCCAACGTCGCGCATAAGTCGAGTGTTGCTCTAAAAAATCGATTTGCCGGGAAAAATCATCCATTCCCCCATCTTAATCCGACCCCAAGGCCCAAGCCAGAAGCTTGTCGATCAGGCTGGGGCTGAAGGATAATGGAGCTCATGCTGCAAAACATCATCCCGCCTCGCCTCAAGAGCGTGCTTGCTAAACGTCCTCAAGGTTCGAACGGGGCTTGGCGTAAGCGTGCCCTCATCTTAACGGGCGTTGTTTTGGCTCTTTGTGTACTGGTGCATGTGGGCGTGCGGTTTGTTCTGTGGCCGCAAATTGAGAAATCTAAAGCCTCGGTTGAGAGGCTCATTAGCGCTCGCATTGGTGCAGATGTATCTATGGACTCTCTACAAGTTTCATGGACGGGCATGAGACCTAATTTTGAAATTGAAGGTTTGCGCTTCAACGCGCCCGATAAAGCGAAACCGCTCTTATTCATTCAGAAAATTGATGGGCAACTCAGTTGGGCAACTTTTTATCACCTAGCCCCATTCTTTCATGAGCTCAATATCGAGGGTGCTGAAATTTATGGGCAACGTAATGGCAAAGGCGTCATTACAGTTGCCGGCATCCCCATAGACGGAAAATCCAATGATTACTCCGCTGAGAATTGGCTCTTTGCTCAAAATGAGATTCGTGTCAGCGATGTCAAATTATTTTGGGATGATCAACTCAAAAAGAAAGCCATTACTTCAATAGATATTCAAAACCTTTCTCTTGGCAATGGCATTCGTAGCCATCAAGGCTCGCTGAGCGTCATTACCCCCTGGACCAAAGGACCAGTCTCGCTTGATATTGATCTTGTGCACCATATCGGTGGCCAAGCGGGCAATTGGCGCGATTGGATCGGGACTATCTCTTGGAATTTAAATGAACTCCAGCTCACTCAAATAGCAAATGAATTTGCCCTCCCTCTAAATACGCTTGAGGGAGTGGTGAACTCCAATGGAAAATTAAAAATTGACAACGGCAAACCTGATGGTGGAGAAATTTATCTTGCCGCCGATCGTTTAACTATTCAACTATCTAAAGGTGAAGATGCCATTGCTCTTGGAAGGCTAGAAACCAACCTGGTTCAAGAAACTGATAATGGCTTGATATCCGTTACTACCAAGACATTTTCCTGGCGAGATATTGAGAGTCCAGCATCTACCCCCCTCGAGAATTTAAGCCCAATGACTTTCCGCTGGAGACCACCAGCGGGAGACGGGGAAATTAAAGAATTTGGTTTTTCATCGCCAAAGATTTCGGTTGAGGATGTTGCCTTATTTGCCCTCAACCTGCCTTTATCTAAAAAAGTTCATCAGTGGATTAAAGCCTCACAAGCTGATGGTGAGTTACAAGATCTCGATATCAATTGGTCTGAAAGTAAATCACCCTTATCTGCCCTCAATATTCCTGGCGGATGGTTTAAGTCGAACAAAGTAGACTTTACTGTGAGTGGAAAACTGATCGACCTCAGCTTTGTTGGCATCAATAAAGCGATGCCTTCAGTATCCAAACTGTCCGGCTTCCTCTCGGCCGACCAAAACAAGGGCAGCCTCTCGATTAAATCAAGCGATCTAGAGCTTGAGGTTAACGATCTATTGGTTGATCCAAAAATCAAGCTTGATCAAGCCAATGGTCAAATTTCTTGGGCAAAACAAAAAGGGAATTGGGTCATTAATGCAAAGCAGTTAGCACTTAGTAATTCTGAGATTTCAACCACGCTCAATCTCAATTACATCATTGGTGAAGGTAAAAATCCTGACTTTATGAACCTGGACATAAATTTTGCTCAGGCTGATCTCAAAACCGCCTATCGTTATTTGCCTGTTGGCATGGGTAGCGATGCCAAATCCTATCTAAGCAAAGCCTTTGACGCAGGCATCATCAAAAATGGTAGCTTGCATATCAAAGGTGATCCCAATGAAGTACCCTTCCCTAAAGTAGGCTCAGGAGAATTCACACTCAAGCTACCGATTAATGGCGCCACTTTCAGCCCAGTGCCAAGCTCATCAATCGCACAAGGTGTTTGGCCCCCATTTAATAGGGTAAACGGCTTGATCAATATGCAGAATGCTAACTTCACGGTAGATATTGATCAAGCAAGCTACAAACAAGTTGCACTGAGTAAATTTCACGCAGAAATTCCTAGTGTGAGCGCAAAGCTATTACTTCTGACGGTGAATGGTGAGGCTGAAGGTGATGCCCCACAACTACTCGAATATCTATTTGCCTCACCTGTTGGTAAAAAGCAAATTGCACTTGAGCGCAATCTAAAGGTTACAGGACCAACCAAGCTCAGCTTGGCCCTTAGCGTTCCCCTATCCGGTAACGGGGACACCAAAACTGACATTCAACTCAATTTTCCTGGCAACAGGGTCCAGTGGGACGACTTGCCGCCTCTGGATAACCTCAAAGGAAAGATTCGTATAACTGAGATCAATCCTGAATTCGAAGATATCACCGCTAATTTCCTTGGTGGCGCTATTAAGATTTCAAGTAAAACGCCAAATCAAGGGGGCCCGAGCTACAACATCTCAGGCGATATTAGCGCTAGCTTTATTAAAAACTACTTTGCAAAAGATTCATCAGTTCAGGTACTTCCGATTTTGCAAGCAATAAGCGGCGTTGCGAGATATGAGGGCGCCATTCATTTCAATAAAGGCAATAGCGAAACCAATCTCAAGATCGATATGCGTGATTGGGCTAGTTCAGCACCAGCCCCCGCGAAAAAGCAGATGGGGACACCCATGTCAGGCCAATTAACCCTGAAATCCTTTGCGAAATCACCCTCCACATCCAGTCGATTTACATGGGATGGAAAAATTGGTGACACCTACTTTATTCAAGGTGAGCTTGGCAGTGATGACGCTCTTCGTCATGCGGTAGGAATCGGCACTGGCGCAGCACTCCCGAACCAAGGCTTTCAGCTTAATCTTGCCACTTCAGAGCTGAATCTCGATGTATGGCAAGATTTTTTAGAAAGCCAAAAGAAGAAAGGTTCTTCTAAAGCGGAAGAAAATAATCCAAGCAATATTCAAATTGCTGCCCAAGTAAAAAAAGTCATTTTGTTTGAGCGCAATTGGCAGGATATGAATTTTTCAGCAAGCAATAAAAATGCCGCTTGGCAAATGCGCATTAATTCACCCTCCATCGCCGGTCAACTGCAATATACAGAACCCAATAAGTCACAACTAAGCGGTTTGATTAGTGGGCGCTTAGCGCGACTCAAGTTTCCCGAGAAAGTCAGCACTCCAATTGAGGTCAAAAAGCCAGCCTCAAAAAATCTTCCTGCCAAAACTGCGATTAATCCTGACTCCATTCCTAGTATTGATTTAGCTATTGATGACTTCAGCTGGGGTAAGGCTCAGCTTGGTCAGATGAAAATTAAAACCAGGACAAATAACAACGTCCTCAATGTGGATTCCATCCAATTTAATAATCCCCAAGGCAGCTCTGCTTTAACTGGGCGCTGGGTTGGTGCCACCCAGAATCAAGCTGAACACACAACGGTGAATGTTGATTTAGACATTAAGGATGCTGGTCAAATTATTGGGCATTGGACCAGCCAAAAATCAGTGGAAGGCGGCCAAGGCAAATTGACCAGTAACGTGGAGTGGGATGGCACTCCTTTCGTACCTCAATTCGATACCCTAGCCGGTAAGGTAACCTTGAATCTTGAAAAAGGTCGATTGTTAGAGGTGAATACCAGCGGCGCCAAGCTGCTTGACGTACTCAGCCTACAAAGTTTATTTAGATTTGCTACTCTGGACCTCCAGGGAAGCTTGGGCAATATTGTGACCAAGGGAACGCCATTTAATTCCATTGATGCTTCTTTTGATATTAGCTCCGGAGTTGCTCAAACGAAGCAATTCACAATGGGTTTAGACCAAGCACGGGTTGCCATGAATGGGCAAATCAATATCCCCAAACAAACGCAAGATTTACGTGTCACCATATTTCCAACAATTGATGCAACAGCCGGCTCATTGGCTGCCTTCGCCATTAATCCTATCGTAGGTCTGGGCGCATTGGTTGGGCAGTATTTAATTACCAGTCAAATCAATCGTAATCTCCAATCAGACTATCTGGTCCAAGGCTCTTGGGATGATCCAGAAGTGATCCCCCTTGACCAAAAGGGTCAGCCAATTGACTCGAAAACTTTAGATACTATTCGCAGTAAAGAGTTGTTGAAAGAGCAAAGCAAGCCGAATAATAGTAACTCTGGGCCACAAAGCACTCCGAGTAATTTAGGTAGCCCCAATAAAATTGCTAACTAAATCATCATGAACTCATCAGTAAATAGCGCAGACCTCAAGATTGCCTCCATTCAGATGGTCTCCACACCTGATTTGCGGGAGAACTTATCTACAGCAAGCAGACTCGTCGTCGCAGCTGCAGCCGAAGGCGCACAACTTGCTGTCTTACCAGAGTATTTTTGCTTAATGGGCCTCAAGGACACCGATAAAGTTCGGGCCCGCGAAAGCATTGGTAGTGGGCCCATCCAAGAGCAACTTTCGGATATTGCACAACAAAATAATATTTACCTAGTGGCAGGTACTATTCCACTGGAAGCAAAAGATTCTAATAAAGTACTTAATACAAGCATTGTTTTTAATCCTGCTGGCGAGCAAATTTCTCGTTACGACAAAATTCATTTATTTGGTTTTCAAACAGCAACTGAGCGTTATCAAGAATCCGAAACAATTGAGGCTGGCAATGCGCCGGGCCTCTTAAAAATTTCAATTGGCGGAAATGATTGGACCTTTGGTTTGAGTATTTGCTATGACCTGCGCTTCCCAGAGCTCTATCGCGCCCTTGGACAGGTAGATTGCCATATCATCCCAGCCGCCTTTACCTATACAACTGGCAAGGATCATTGGGAAATTCTCTTACGCGCTCGCGCTATCGAAAACCAATGTTACGTGTTAGCCTCCGCCCAAGGCGGCATTCATCAAAATCAACGACGTACTTGGGGCAATAGTATGTTGATTGATCCTTGGGGCAGCATCTTGGCCAACCTCCCCGAGGGTGAAGGCTTTATTTCTGGGGTTTTGTGCAAAGATAAATTAAACGAGGTACGCTCTAAGTTACCCGCACTTGCGCATCGCAAGCTTTAAAGAAAGATTTGCTGAATCACATGAATGCACCAGAAGCACTATTCCCTGCCAATTGGACGAAAGCCAAAAAGCAAGCAGACCTTATCAAGTTAGCCAAATCTATTTTGCTCGAACCAACCGGCTTATCCGAGCAAGACTTACATGGTACCTTTGGCAATCTATTTGCCCATCGCCTTGATGATGCAGATCTCTACTTCCAACATACTCGGAGTGAGAGCTGGAGTCTTGAAGAAGGCATTGTTAAGTCCGGCAGCTTTAATATTGATCAAGGCGTTGGTGTGCGCGCTATTTATGGCGATAAGACAGCTTTCGCTTATTCAGATGAAATTAATTTAGAAGCTTTAAATAAAGCAGCCAAAGCTACTCGAGTGATTGGGCCCGAGGGTGGTAAGCAGGCGGTTGCCAGCAAACTTTTTAATCCCATATCCAATAAGCTCTACTCGGATGTCAATCCTTTAGATTCTCTTCAGCCCAAAGAAAAAATTGCCCTTCTGGAAAGCATAGAACGTCGCGCTAAAGCACGTGACCCACGGATCATCCAGGTTATGGCCAGTCTGGCCGGGGAGTTTGATGTTGTATTGGTTGTGCGTGCGGATGGCTTGTTGGCGGCAGATGTACGCCCGTTAGTGCGCGTTTCGGTACACGTTATTGCAGAACAGAATGGTCGGCGTGAATCAGGCTCCTCTGGCGGCGGCGCACGTCATGACTACCTCTACTTCAATACTGATTTGATTAATCGCTATGTTGATGAAGCTGTTGACGGAGCCCTATTAAATCTCGAATCGCGCCCAGCACCTGCTGGCCCAATGACAGTGGTCATGGGGCCGGGCTGGCCAGGCGTTCTATTACATGAGGCAGTTGGTCATGGTCTCGAGGGCGACTTTAATCGCAAAGGATCCTCTGCTTTTGCTGGTCGCATTGGACAGCGCGTTGCAGCTAAAGGTGTCACCGTTGTGGATGATGGAACCTTATCTGGACGTAGAGGCTCTTTAAATATTGATGACGAAGGAACTCCCACTCAATGCACCACCTTAATTGAAGACGGCATTTTGAAGGGCTATATTCAGGATAGCCTGAATGCCCGACTCATGAATATGCCCCTCACTGGCAATGGTCGGCGTGAAAGTTTTGCCTCACTACCAATGCCGCGCATGACAAATACCTACATGTTGGCCGGTAAAGATGATCCTCAAGAAATTGTCGCCAGCATCAAGCGCGGTTTATACGCAGTGAACTTTGGCGGCGGTCAGGTTGACATCACTAGCGGCAAATTTGTATTTTCTGCTTCAGAGGCCTATTGGGTTGAGAACGGCAAAATTCAATACCCCGTCAAAGGCGCGACCATTATTGGTAGCGGGCCAGAATCCCTAAAACAGGTTTCTATGATCGGAAATGACCTAAAACTAGACGGTGGGGTTGGGGTTTGTGGCAAGGAAGGGCAAAGTGTTCCAGTCGGGGTTGGGCAGCCTACCCTGAGGATTGATAGCCTGACTGTGGGTGGGACTACCTAATATTGGCTAATTACGGCTTAAAATAGCCAGATGAGCCAACAAAATACGAATCCCGCTAATTGGTACTCTGCTGTCGACAAGACCTCAGATACTGACGATCAACGCATTGACAACATTTCTGTTCTGCCTCCGCCAGAGCATTTAATTCGCTTCTTTCCGATTTCTGGAACGCCTACTGAAGCTTTGATCAGCAACACTCGCAAAAAGATCCGCGACATTATTCATGGCAAGGATGACCGCTTACTCGTGATCATCGGACCATGCTCCATTCATGACCCAAAAGCAGCGTTGGAATATTGCCAACGCCTCTTAGTTGAGCGCGAGCGTTTTGCTGGTGAATTAGAAATTGTGATGCGCGTATATTTTGAAAAGCCACGCACTACTGTTGGCTGGAAGGGTTTGATTAACGACCCGTATCTGGATGAAAGCTATCGCATCGAAGAAGGTCTACGCCTTGCGCGCCAAGTACTGATGGAAATCAATCGCCTTGGCATGCCAGCTGGTAGCGAATTCTTGGATGTGATTTCTCCGCAATATATTGCGGATCTGATTTCATGGGGTGCTATTGGTGCGCGTACTACTGAAAGCCAAGTTCACCGCGAACTTGCATCTGGCTTGTCTGCACCTATCGGATTTAAGAACGGTACTGATGGCAACATCAAAATTGCTACCGATGCGATTCAAGCAGCAGGTCGCCCACATCATTTCTTATCCGTTCATAAAAATGGTCAAGTATCGGTTGTGGAAACTAAAGGCAATAAAGATTGCCATGTGATTTTGCGTGGCGGCAAAGAGCCAAATTACGAGGCTCAATTTGTGCAAGCAGCCTGCTCTGAGCTTGAAGCGGCCAAGCTTCCAGCCAGTTTGATGGTTGATTTATCCCATGCCAATTCAAGCAAAAAGCATGAGCGTCAGATTGTGGTTGCCGACGATGTAGCTCAGCAAATTGAGTCTGGCTCACACCAGATTTTTGGCGTGATGGTTGAGAGTCATTTAAATGATGGCGCCCAGAAATTTACACCCGGAAAAGATGACCCAAGTAAATTGGAATACGGCAAGAGTATTACTGATGCCTGCATCAACTGGGATGACTCTGTGAAGGTACTAGAGCGTCTAGCTACAGCCGTTAAGAAACGCAGAAGCAAGAAGAAGTAATACTGCAGTATTTTTTAAGCGCTGGTGATAAAAGAGACTAATTTATTTAGTCTCTTTTTTTTCATGCTTCCACAATACATCTGCGCCACCAGCCGCACGATTCAAAATACGCGCAAGCACAAAGAGTAAATCAGATAGGCGGTTGACATATTGACGAGGGGAGTCATATAAAGGCTCTTCCCAACCCAAGCGAACAATCGAACGTTCGGCCCTGCGACATACAGTGCGACAAACATGGGCTTGCGCAGCAGCGCGAGTACCACCCGGCAAAATGAATTCAGTCAAAGGGGGTAATTGTTTGTTGTATTTTTCGAGCCAAACATCTAGCTGCACTACATGCTCAGGATTGAGTAGTTTGTAATTAGGGATGCAAAGTTCACCCCCTAAATCAAATAAATCATGCTGCACCTGCAGAAAAAGCTCCTGTAATTCAGCAGAAATGCTTGCTGGGATGTCCTCGGTCATTAAAACCCCGATTTCAGAGTTCAACTCATCGATATCGCCCATGGCGCAGACCCGTAGGTGATCCTTCTCTACGCGACTTCCGTCACCCAAGCCCGTCATTCCTGCGTCACCGGTTCTAGTGGCGATTTTTGATAGTCGATTTCCCATAAGCTTAATTATAGGTAAATGGCTAAAATGATTCTTATGAATATGGTGACCCCACCCCCCGAATTAGCCGCTATTAGCGCCCTTCAGTCCAAATTGGTTGCGGCCTTACGCCCAATCCTGCCGGAACATGCCCTTTTATGGGAGCCAGAAGACACTATTCCCTATGAATGTGATGGTCTGGCCGCCTACCGTCGGATGCCTTTGGCAGTAGCTCTGCCAGAAACAGAAGAGCAAGTTGCCCAAATTCTGAAGATTTGCTACGCGATGCAAATCCCCGTAGTGCCTCGCGGATCAGGAACCGGCCTCTCGGGTGGCGCAATGCCTCTTTCTCAGGGATTGGTGCTGTCACTAGCAAAGCTCAAGAAAATTATTAGCATCGATCCATTTACCCGCACTGCAGTCGTTCAGCCTGGTGTTCGCAATCTTGCTATTTCTGAAGCAGTTGCCCACCTCGGTTTGTATTACGCTCCGGACCCCTCCTCTCAGATTGCCTGTTCGATTGGCGGCAACGTCAACGAAAACTCTGGTGGCGTGCACTGTCTTAAATACGGCCTCACTCTGCACAACGTTCTGCGTGTGCGCGGAATACTCATGAATGGTGAGATCATTGAATTTGGCGGCTTAGCACCAGATGCACCTGGACTCGATCTTCTCGCCATCATGATGGGTAGCGAAGGCATGCTCGCAGTGGTTACTGAAGTTACAGTCAAGTTAGTGGCGAAACCAAAATTGGCTCGCGTGATTATGGCAAGTTTTGATGATATTGAAAAAGGTGGTAACGCAGTTGCTGCCATCATTGCAGCCGGCATTATTCCCGCTGGTTTGGAGATGATGGATAAAGCTACCACTCGCGCTGTAGAAGAATTTGTGCACGCAGGCTATGACTTAGACGCTGCAGCTATTTTGCTCTGCGAGTCTGATGGCACTCCAGAAGAAGTTGCCGAAGAAATTGAGCGCATGACCAAAGTACTTGAAGAAGCTGGTGCAAGCGGAATACAGATTTCTAAAGATGAAGGTGAACGCTTGAAGTTTTGGAGTGGTCGTAAGAACGCTTTCCCAGCTGCGGGTCGCTTGGCCCCAGACTACTATTGCATGGATGGTACTATCCCTCGTCGCCATATTGCTACGCTCCTCAAGCGCATTCAGGGCATGGAAGAAAAGTATGGTCTTGGCTGCCTAAACGTTTTCCATGCGGGTGATGGCAATATGCATCCCCTGATTTTATTTAATGGTGCCGACCAAGCAGAATGGCATCGTGCAGAAGAGTTCGGCACTGAAATATTAGAAGCCTGCGTAGAACTCGGTGGCACGATCACTGGTGAGCATGGTGTTGGTATCGAAAAAATTAATTCGATGTGTGTTCAGTTTGGTGAAGGTGAGCGCGAATCTTTCTGGGGTGTGAAAAGCGCCTTTGATCCAGAAAAATTACTCAACCCAGATAAAGCCATCCCAACTTTAAGTCGCTGCGCAGAATATGGTCGTATGCGCATTAGCGGCGGTCAATTGCCTCACCCAGAATTGGAGCGCTTCTAATGAGCCACTCCCATCCGCAAATCAATGCATTCCGCGAGCAAATTCTCAATGCAGCTAAAAATAAAACCCCGCTCTCGTTTGAAGGCGGTGGCACCAAATCTTGGTACGGCAATCCGAATAGCTATACCAAACTAGATACACGTACTTACTCCGGTATTTTGGAGTACCAGCCAGAAGAATTAGTCATCACCGCTTGTGCTGGCACTCCACTAAAAGAAATTGAAGCAGCTCTCAAAGAAAAGAATCAGGTGCTTGCTTTTGAACCACCACACTTTGGTGAGAATGCAACTTTTGGCGGCGCTATTGCTGCTGGGCTTGCTGGTCCAGGGCGTATTACCGTTGGTAACTTTCGTGACTTTGTATTAGGCGCTCGCATTATCGATGGCAAAGGCCAAGATCTTTCCTTTGGCGGGAAGGTAATGAAGAACGTAGCGGGATATGACGTCTCTCGTTTGCTGCCTGGCTCTTTAGGAACGCTTGCTCTTTTGTTAGAAGCCTCAGTCAAGGTCTTACCTAAACCTGCGGCGACCGCAACCTTACGTTGCCAAATCTCCCAAGAGAAAGCGCTCAAAATATTGAATGAATGGGCTGGACAGCCACTACCTTTATCTGCAAGCTGCTGGATTGGTTCCACTACGGGTGGTGATGGAGAGCTAACTTTCCGTCTCGCTGGTGCGGCAGCGGCTGTAAAGGCTGCAATTCCTCTCATGAGCTCTTTGGTTATGGCCACTGAGGTTAATCCTGAAACTGCAGAACATTTCTGGAATGATTTACGTGAGCAATATCTTTCTGCATTTGCTAATCTAGGTGCTGATCAAACACTTTATCGTTTAGCGCTACCTGCAGCCTGTGGGCCACTTACTATCACTGGCGCCTCAGATAAAATTGTTCTGGAGTGGCACGGTCAACAACGTTGGATTACAGCGCCTGGCGATGAAGCTACCTTTAAAGCCATCAAGGCCATTGCCAATTCCCATGGCGGACATGCAACTCGCTTTAGACAAGGTGCCAATGTAGACCCTAGCAATCAGCGCTTTACTTTGTTATCAGAGCAAGCCCACTCCTTTGCCCTTGAGGCAGTGCAAGAACGCCTGAGATCAGCTTTTGATCCCGCAGGTGTTTTCGCCACTAAACGTCTTCCATAAGTCTTTCTATGCAAACTCAACTCGCCCCTCAATTTGTCAACACTCCGGAAGGAATCGAGGCAGCCCGCATTCTGGGTAAATGTGTTCACTGCGGCTTTTGTACAGCCACCTGCCCTACCTATCAAATACTGGGTGATGAGTTAGATGGTCCTCGCGGACGTATCTATCTCATTAAGCAGATCGCCGAAGGTCAAGCGCCCACCGAAAAGACTCGCCTGCATTTGGATCGCTGCTTAACTTGTCGTAATTGTGAGAGCACCTGTCCGAGTGGTGTGCAATACGGCAACCTAATAGACATTGGTCGCAAGTGGGCAGAAGAAAATACGCCTGAGCGCCCAATCGGCCAACGCCTGACTCGTTGGGCCCTAAAAGAAGGTTTAACTAAGCCCGCTTTATTTAATACAGCAATGACTCTGGGTCGTTTAATTCGCCCATTGATGCCAAGCGGTATCAAACGCAAGATTCCACTGACTGTAAATAAGGCATTGGCCAATACCACTAATGCTTATGCAAGACCTACTGCAGCTCATCAGCGCAAAATGGTTTTGCTAGAGGGTTGCGTACAACCTGGAATGCTCCCAAATATCAATTCAGCAACAGCGCGCGTTCTTAATGCGTTAAAGATACAAATGATTAGCGCGCCCAATGCCACTTGTTGCGGAGCGCTACGCTATCACCTCAATGATCAAGCTGGAGGCTTGGGTAATGCCAAGCAAAATATTGATGCGTGGTGGCCTTTAGTTGAAAGTGGCGTGGAAGCTATTGTCATGACCGCATCTGGTTGCGGTGTGATGGTGAAGGACTATGGCCACCTGTTTGCCAATGATCCTGTCTATGCAACCAAAGCGAAGAAGATTTCAGATCTGACTAAAGATATCTCTGAAATACTACCTTCCCTACAAAATGAGCTGATGCAGCTGGTAGGCACCGATCCAAAGCCAGGCGTCGTATATCACCCACCTTGCACCTTGCAACACGGCCAACAAATTCGTGGCAAGGTTGAGGGATTGCTTTCTAGTATTGGTATTGGTGTGCGTTTATGTGCCGACAGCCATCTTTGCTGCGGCTCTGCAGGCACTTACTCCGTTACTCAACCAGAACTCTCTGAGCAACTTCGTAAAAACAAGTTAACTCACCTAAATACTGCCTGCGAGGAATCAGGCGCAGAGGTCATTGTGTCTGGAAACATTGGCTGCATTACCCACCTGCAGCAAGAAGACACTCCAGTAGTGCATTGGATTGAAATCGTAGACCAATTACTTAGCAAATCTTCTAAGGTCTCATGAACTCCATTGTTGTCAATTTGATGCAAGTCAGAACAAGAATTGAGCTTGCTGCCCTAGCAGCAAAGCGTGAGCCCGAAGAAATCGAGCTTCTGGCAGTGAGCAAGACTTTTCCTGCTGCTGCCGTTGAAGAAGCTATGCATGCTGGACAATCAGCTTTTGGTGAAAACTATGTGCAAGAGGCCGTTGAAAAAATTGAGAAGTTAGCCAAACTACGCCCTTGGTTGACCTGGCATTTTATTGGCCCTTTACAGAGCAATAAAACCAGAGAAGTAGCGCAACACTTCGATTGGGTTCACAGTGTGGACCGCCTCAAAATTGCAGAACGCCTATCCGCTCAACGCGGCGAGTTTCCAGATTTACCGCCATTGATGGTTTGCGTACAAATCAATGTTAGCGAGGAGGAGAGCAAAAGCGGCATTTCCCTAGTTGAAGTTGAAGAGCTTTGCAATGCCATCACCTCCTTGCCAAACTTAGTTCTGAGGGGTTTGATGGCTATTCCAGCGCCTAATTCAGACCACATCTTGCAACGCCAAGCGTTTGCAGCAGTGCAAGATTGCTTCAAAAGAATACAGGCCAGCCATTTCACTGAGCTCGGCTACCAGTTCTTTGATACCCTTTCGATGGGCATGTCCGATGATTTAGAGGCTGCTATTGCTGAGGGCAGCACTATAGTTCGTGTTGGTACAGCCATTTTCGGGAAGCGCGATAAGATTAGCAAATGAGCACAAACAAAATCGCACAAAACAATAGCAACGCGCACATCACCTTTGTTGGCGGTGGCAATATGGGGCGTGCCCTTATCAGCGGCCTTCTTGCTAGTGGATTCGAACCTAATCAAATCTCTGTTGTAGAAGCAAATGCTGCAACTGCCCTAAAGTTACATGAAGATTTTGGTGTTCAGGGCATTGGCGCTCTGGAGCACATCGCTTTTGATTTCTCTAGAAATAATGTGCTTGTCATGGCGATCAAACCACAAGACTTTAATGTCGTTGCCAAAGGTTTAGCGTCTAAGTTAAAGCATGCGAGCGCGCCCGGTCCACTCATTCTGAGTATCGCTGCGGGTATTCGCCTAAAAGATATGAGTCGCTGGCTTGATCACACACGCTGTGTACGCGCTATGCCAAATACTCCAGCCTTAATTGGTAAAGGGATTACCGGTCTTTTTGCAGATACCGCTGTAGATCAATCTGATCGTGCCTTAGCTGAAACCATTTGTAATGCGGTAGGTCAAACCGTTTGGGTAAAAGAAGAAAAATTGATGGATGCAGTAACTGCTGTTTCTGGTAGTGGTCCAGCCTATGTCTTTGCATTTTTAGAGGCAATGCAATCTGCTGGAGAGAAGCTCGGTCTTGATTCAGAGACAGCGCGCAAGCTGGCTTATGCCACTCTTGAGGGCGCTACACAGCTTGCCCATGACTCTGATGAACACGCTGGCGTTCTCCGCGCGAGAGTCACTTCAAAGGGTGGAACCACTGCTGCTGCTCTAGATGTCATGAAACAACAAGGTTGGCATGAAATTTTAGAAAAAGCGATTGATGCAGCCAGTCAGCGCGGTAAAACGATGGGCGATGAACTCGGCCAGAGTTAGTTAATACCTATACCCAGCACAATTCCCAGAAATAAAAATCCGCCTAACCAGTTGTTATGGCGGAATGCTTTAAAACAATTTTCTCTATTGCGTGTTGAAACCAACTTTAAGTGATAGATCGCACAAGCCAATGCTGCGAACCAACCCACTAAAAAATAATTGCTTAAGTTAGCCAATTGCGCCACCCATAACTGACTCAGAAAAAGCATCCCATAGCTTATTGCTATAGCGACGACATCGTACTGACCAAAAGTAATGGCCGATGTTCTCAACCCTAGGCGCAGATCATCATCGCGATCAACCATGGCATAGGCTGTGTCATAAGCGATCGCCCAAAAAATGTTTCCAATAAATAAGAACCAGGCCTCTAGGGGGATAGAATCCAAAATAGCCGCATACGCCATCGGAATGCCAAAGCCAAAGGCAATGCCTAAGACAGCTTGGGGCATGGCAAAAAAGCGTTTGGTAAAGGGATAGAGGAAGGCTACTAGCAAAGCAAGCACGGATAGTTGTTTTGTAAATACATTCAGGGGCTGAATGAATAAAAACGCAATCAAGGCCAATACTCCAGCCACAGCTATGGCCTCTTTGCCCGAGATTTTTCCACTTGTGACTGGGCGATCTTGGGTACGGTTAACATGACGATCAAAATCACGATCAGCATAGTCGTTGATTGCACAACCCGCACTACGCATTAAAAATGTGCCGACAGTAAAGATCAACAAAATAGATAAATCAGGCACACCACTGCTTGCCAACCAAAGAGCCCAGAGCGTAGGCCATAACAGTAATAGCGTACCAATCGGCTTATCTAGCCTGATTAGATGGCCATAAGAAATAAAACGATCTTTTACATTCATAAGGTAATTATCAAGCCTTTAGAAATTCCGCTCGAGATCCGAGCCAGCGCTCTAAATGACGCTCCACCAGATCTGCATGCTCAGCGAGCAAGCGCTCGGCCGCCTGTTGGGCTAACCCAATTAACCAGGCATCGCGTTGCAAATCGACAAAGCGCAACATAGCATCTCCTGATTGCTTCGCGCCTAGCAATTCACCCGGACCACGCAGTGATAAATCTCGCTCAGCAATCACAAAACCATCTGAGGTCTCACGTAAAGTTTGTAGACGTTCCTTGGCAGCCATTGAAAGCGGCTCGGCGTACATCAAAATACAGACCGAATCCGCAGAACCCCTGCCCACGCGCCCGCGCAATTGATGGATCTGGGCATAACCAAAGCGCTCAGCATGCTCAATCACCATTAACGCCGCATTAGGTACGTCTACCCCAACCTCAATTACCGTAGTCGCAACTAAAAGCTGAACCTCATTTGCCTTAAAGGCGGCCATGACTGCTGCTTTTTCTTCTGCTTTTAATCTGCCATGCACTAAGCCAACCTTAAAGTCAGGTAAAGCCTGAGTCAGTTGCTCGAAGCTCTCAACTGCTGTTTGCAATTGCAGTACTTCAGATTCTTCAATCAGAGGGCAAACCCAGTACGCTTGCAAGTCCTTGGATAACCAACTTTGCAAACCACCGATCACCTCATCACGGCGGCCGGCTTTAACTACCTTGGTAGCAATCGGTTTTCGACCAGGAGGCAATTCATCGATGACAGAGACATCTAAGTCAGCATAGTAGGTCATCGCTAAAGTGCGTGGTATTGGTGTCGCAGACATCATTAATTGATGGCAGTAAAACAATTCCGACCCAACGCGCTGCTGAATCTCTAAACGCTGCCTCACTCCGAAGCGATGTTGCTCATCAATCACTGCGAGGCCAAGTTTGGCAAAGCTCACGTTTTCTTGAATAAGAGCATGCGTACCAATAATGAGTTGGGCTTGCCCATTTTCGATTACCTCTTGTGCCAATCTTTTTTCTTTGGCTTTCAGACTCCCTGACAGCCAAGCGATTCGTACCCCTAAAGGCTCAAACCATTCCTTCATTTTGAGATAGTGTTGCTCAGCCAATATTTCCGTAGGCGCCATGATGGCAGCTTGATAGCCATGATCCATTGCCCGCGCTGCAGCCAAGGCCGCTACTACAGTCTTGCCGCTACCTACGTCCCCTTGTAAAAGGCGATTCATCGGGAATGATTGAGAAAGGTCATGACTCATTTCAGACCAAACACGATCTTGAGCATTAGTTAATTTAAAAGGCAACACTTTCAGCAAGCCCGCTTCAAAGCTTTGCCGCTCTTTCTTGCCCTTACTCTCATCTTTATTTTTTACAAAACTAGGTGCATGCCGCTCCCGACGAATCGCATGCGCACGCTTTAACGAAATTTGCTGAGCAAGGAGTTCCTCAAACTGCACTCGACGCCAAGCAGGATGAGTACGCTCTAGCAATGCCTGAGTATTGGCATCGGCAGGCGGTTGATGTAAATAGATAATCGCCTCTTGCAAGTTTGGCCAATCATGACTAGGCAGTAGCTCTGCCATCAGCTCTTTGGGCAAGAACTCAGCCAGACTATCTTGCAGGCTTGGGTCACGTAAGGCTTGTGACACTGCTTTACGAATAATGGTTTGCGAGACTCCAACACTTGCTGGATAAACTGGAGTCAAACTAGCAGGTAAAGGTGTATCTGGAGCGACAGCTCTCACCGTAGGGTGCACCATCTCTGGACCCTGAAAACCTTCACGCACTTCACCGCGGACTCGAATATTGACCCCGACAGCCATTTGTTTTTGCTGGCTAGGGTAGAAGTTCAGGAAGCGTAGATTTAAGGTTTTAGTCTCATCCTCGATGGTCACCACCATCTGCCTTCTGGGCCTAAATAAGACCTGATTGCGAATAACTACACCCTGGGTCTGGGCTGAGTTAAATCTACCCTGATGTATGGCCTCCTCGATCGTGAGCAGCTCGGTCTCATCCTCATAACGGGATGGCAAGTGCAAAGCAAGGGCCATAGGGCTGTCTAAACCCATCTTTTGGAGTGTACTTGGCGCTTGTTTAGTAGTCATCGTTAAAATCTAATACCTGATGGTAATGCTATGCAACTCTCCGACTTTAATTACGAACTCCCACCCGAACTAATCGCCCAACATCCTTTGGCGAATAGAACCGATAGCCGCCTCTTAGAGGTCAAGGCTGATGGGCCAAATCACGTCCAATTGGTAGATCGACAGTTTAAGGACATTCTGAGCATTGTTCAGCCCGGGGACTTATTAGTCTTTAATGACACCAAGGTTATTCCTGCGCGCTTACACGGCAAAAAGGAGACTGGCGGGAACGTGGAGCTGCTCATTGAACGCATTAGCGGCGAAAAGCAGGCCTGGGTTCAAATTAGAGCCTCCAAGGTACCTAAGACTGGAACCACTGTTCATATTCACAATCAGGCTGGCGAAACCTTTCCTGTAGAGATGATTGGGTATGACGGACGTTTTTATGAGGTTCGCTTTCCGGAAAATGTATTTTCCTTGCTTGAACGTTTTGGTGAGCTCCCATTACCGCCCTACATTGAGCATCAACCTGATGGAGAAGACGCGCAGCGTTATCAAACAGTCGTCGCCAAAAATCCAGGGGCGGTAGCTGCCCCAACAGCAGGCCTACATTTTGATGAATCTATCTTGCAAGAACTTAAGAAATTAGGCATTCAACAAGCAGCTGTCACACTACATGTGGGGGCAGGAACATTTACGCCCGTGCGCGAAGAAGATCTTTCAAAACATAAGATGCACTACGAATGGTTCTCCATTCCCAATGAGACATTAGAAGCTATTGAGGCCACCAAGAAAAATGGTGGCAGAGTTGTTGCGGTAGGCACTACCAGTCTGCGCGCACTCGAGAGCCAGGCTGCTAGCGGGCAAAGTAGCGGCGAGACCAATCTCTTTATTACCCCAGGCTACCAATTTAAAACTGTAGATTGTTTGCTTACCAACTTTCATCTGCCAAAATCTACCTTATTAATGTTGGTCAGTGCTTTTGCGGGAATGGAAAACATTCGCGCCGCTTATCAACATGCCATTCATCAGAAGTATCGTTTCTTCAGCTATGGAGATGCGATGTTTCTATGTCGACTCGAGAATCCAAAGTTATGACCAAACCTGTTCACTTCAATATCCTGGCACGCGACTCGCAAAGCCCAGCTCGCCTTGGTCAGCTTGACCTTCCACATGGCAGCGTGCAAACACCAATCTTCATGCCCGTGGGAACGTATGGCACCGTCAAGGCAATGACACCGCGTGATTTGAATGAAGCCAAAGCCCAAATTATTTTAGGCAATACCTTTCATCTCTGGTTAAGGCCGGGATTAGATGTGATTAAAAAACATGGTGGCTTGCATCGTTTTATGGGTTGGGACAAACCGATCCTCACTGACTCTGGCGGCTTTCAGGTATTTAGTTTGGGCGCGCTGCGCAAGATCTCTGAAGAGGGCGTGACCTTTGCATCTCCAATCAATGGCGACAAATTATTTATGTCTCCAGAAGTGTCAATGGAAATTCAGGCGGTTCTCAATAGCGATATCGCGATGCAGTTTGATGAATGCACTCCTTATGAAATCAAAGGTCAACCTACCTCGGAAAAAACAGCCCGTGCATCGCTAGAAATGTCTTTGCGCTGGGGTGATCGCTCCATTAAGCGTTTTCGCGAACTAAATACAGGCAACGGACTCTTTGGCATCGTTCAAGGCGGCATGTTCGAGAATCTTCGTGAATTTTCTTTAGATGCCGTAAGTCAGCAAGGTTTTGATGGGATTGCTATTGGTGGCTTATCAGTTGGAGAGCCTAAACCCGAGTTTGAGCGGATTCTCAATTTCACTGCACCCAAATTGCCAGAACATATGCCTCATTATTTAATGGGCGTTGGCACTCCAGAAGATCTGATATTGGGCGTTAGCCTAGGCATTGATATGTTCGATTGCGTGATGCCAACCCGCAACGCCCGCAATGGCTGGCTCTTTACCCGCTTTGGCGACCTAAAGCTCCGTAATTCTGGGTACAAGGACGATGATCGCCCAGTAGACCCTACCTGCGCCTGCTATACCTGCCAAAACTTCACCAGATCCTATTTAAATCACCTCCAAAAGGCGAATGAGATCCTAGGGTCCCAGCTAAACACCATTCATAACCTGTCCTACTACCTCCAGCTGATGACTGAGGTCCGCGAGGCTCTCAGCAAAGACCGCTTTAGCGCCTATCGTGAGGAATTTCATAGCAATCGCCAGCGTGGTGTTGAGCCTGGACAGGACTAATAGCCCTACAGGGGGCAAAACCCCCTGTAAATCACCTCCAAAGCCCCACACAGTTTAGAATTGCGGGTTACGGCCATCGGTTTAAAGGTCGAAAAATATCGCAGTTTTTAATTGGTAATTAACGGAGGTTTTGTATGTGGATTAGTAACGCTTTTGCCCAAGCTCCTGCAGCGGGCGCAGATTCCAGTGGCTTGATGAGCTTTCTCCCTTTGATTTTGATGTTTGCAGTTTTGTACTTCATCATGATTCGCCCACAAATGAAGCGTCAAAAAGAAACTAAGGCAATGCTCGAGTCATTAGGCGTTGGTGATGAGGTTGTTACTGTTGGCGGCATCATGGGCAAAGTAACGGCATTGAAAGACCAAATAGTTACCGTTGAAATTTCTGCTGGCACTGAAGTGCACATGCAAAAAGGTGCCATCACTACAGTATTGCCAAAAGGCACTCTGAAGTCTGCTTAATTTATTTGTTTAAAAGTATCTCAATATGAATCGCTACCCTCTCTGGAAATATCTAGTCATTGCCGTTGCATTACTGATCGGCGGACTATATTCATTGCCCAATTTCTATGGTGAGGCTCCAGCGGTTCAAGTCTCGTCTGCCAAGCCAACCATCAAGGTTGACTTGGCAACGCAGGCTCGTGTCGAAAAAATTCTGACGGAAGCCAACATTAGTAATACCGGTCTCTTCTTCGAAGTCGCTGGCAATGTAGGCTCTATCAAAGTTCGCTTCAATAACACTGACATTCAGTTGCGCGCACGTGATCTCTTGCAACAGAAATTAAATGTTGATCAAAATGATCCCAACTACACCGTTGCCTTAAACCTGCTATCCAATACACCGGGCTGGTTAAGTGCAATCAACGCATTACCAATGCCACTAGGTCTTGATTTGCGTGGCGGCGTCTATTTCCTCTTGCAAGTGGATATGAAGGGCGCAGTCCAGAAAAAAGTGACTTCCTTGGCAGGCGATATTCGCAGTCAATTACGTGACAAGAGCATTCGCCATCAAGGCATTGAGCGTGGCGCTGATTCCATATCGATCAATTTCGCCAATGTCGAAGATGCTGAACAGGCACGCTCATTGCTAACAACGGCACAACCTGAACTAATTTGGCTTATTAAATCAAATGGCTCGTTACCTAAGCTAGTAGGTGAATTTAAACCATCCGCCCTTAAAGCCATCCAAGATAACGCCGTTAAGCAAAATATCATTACCCTGAATAAGCGTGTGAACGAATTGGCGGTTAAAGAACCAGTGATTCAACAACAAGGTGCTGAGCGCATTGTGGTGCAGTTACCTGGCGTACAGGATACCGCTCGTGCCAAAGACATCATCGGTCGTACAGCAACTCTAGAGTCTCGCTTAGCTGACCCCTTGGCGTCTACCATCGGCTTAGGCGAAACTCCTCCTCCAGGCATGGATACTTTCCGCTTTGGTGAAAATCGCTTGGGTGTATTTAAAAAATCAGTGATCTTCAGTGGAGATCGCATTACGGATGCTAGCGCTGGCTTTGACCAAAACCAACGTCCTGCTGTAAACATCTCCCTAGATGCTGCTGGTGGTCGCGTTATGCAGGAAGTGACTCGCGAAAATATCGGTAAGCCGATGGGCATGATCTTGTTTGAAAAAGGTAAAGGTGAAGTACTCACAATCGCTACCATTCAAAGTGAGTTTGGCTCTAAGTTCCAAATCACTGGTCAACCAACTACCGAGAGCGCTAATGACTTAGCCCTCCTCTTGCGCGCTGGATCATTAGCAGCACCAATGGAAATCATTGAAGAACGTACTATTGGACCAAGCCTTGGAGCAGAAAATATTGAGAAGGGCTTTAAGTCGCTCTTGATCGGGTTTACTGCGATCGCGATTTTTATGATGGTCTACTACTTACTGTTTGGCACTTTCTCCGTTGTCGCTTTAGCGGTGAACTTGTTCTTACTCATCTCAGTGCTATCGATGCTGCAAGCCACACTCACTTTGCCGGGCATCGCTGCAATGGCCTTAGCTCTGGGTATGGCGATTGACTCCAACGTGTTAATTAACGAGCGTATTCGTGAAGAGTTACGTAACGGAGCTTCACCACAAACAGCCATTTCTGTCGGCTTCGACAAAGCCTGGGCAACGATTCTGGACTCTAACGTAACGACTTTGATTGCTGGTCTAGCCTTATTGGCATTTGGATCAGGCCCCATCAAAGGCTTCGCAGTAGTTCACTGTTTAGGTATTCTGACTTCAATGTTCTCGGCTGTCTTCTTCTCACGTGGCCTTGTTAACCTCTGGTATGGCAGACATAAGAAGATTCAAAAACTCGCTATTGGCCAAGTTTGGCGTCCACAGGAGAAATAAGCCATGGAATTTTTCCGAATCAAAAAAGATATTCCCTTTATGCGCCATGCATTGGTGCTTAATGCGATTTCTTTAGTTACTTTTTTAGCTGCAGTCTTTTTCCTCTGGCATAACGGCCTGCATCTCTCCATCGAATTTACTGGTGGAACGGTGATGGAAGTCAGCTATCCACAAACTGCACCCTTGGACTCTATTCGTACCAAGGTTGAGAAGTTGGGCTATGCAGATACTCAAATTCAGAACTTTGGTAGCTCACGCGATGTCATGATTCGCCTACCATTACAAAAAGATGCTGAAGGCAAATTGATTTCTTCTGCTGATCAGAGCACGGCAGTAATGCAAGCGCTTGAACCAGCAACGACTGGCGTGAAATTGCAGCGCGTTGAGTTTGTTGGCCCACAGGTGGGTCAAGAGTTGGCTATTGACGGCTTAAAAGCACTCATCTTTGTAATCATTGGCATCGTGGTGTATCTATCCTTCCGTTTTGAGTGGAAGTTTGCGCTTGCCGGCATCATTGCAAACTTGCATGACGTTGTCATCATCTTGGGTTTCTTTGCCTTCTTCCAGTGGGAGTTCTCCCTCTCAGTATTGGCAGCCGTTCTTGCGGTTCTTGGCTATTCAGTAAACGAATCCGTCGTGATCTTTGACCGTATTCGCGAGAACTTCCGCAAATATCGCAAGATGAATACCCGTGAAATCATTGATAACGCGATTACGAGCACCATTAGCCGTACTGTTATTACCCACGGCAGTACTGAGATGATGGTCCTGGCAATGCTGGTCTTTGGAGGCCCAACACTCTTCTACTTTGCATTAGCACTGACCATTGGTATTTTGTTTGGTATCTACTCTTCAGTCTTCGTGGCTGCAGCATTAGCCATGTGGCTCGGTGTTACACGTGAAGATTTGGTGAAGGGCGATAAAAAGCCAGATGATGATGCCCGCAAAGATGATCCGAACTACGGAGCGCGGGTCTAACTCAGTCTTTTTAGTTCAGCGACAGTTTTGTTGATCAAGGGCAGCTAAAATTCTGTTAGTTGCACCTTGGTGTTCAGTTGAATAAGCCTGAGCAGCGGCACCCATCTGTGCCAATTCATGAGTATTTAGAAGCAATTCTTTCAATGCATCCATTAAGGCTATTGGCTCTGTTAAAAGCAATTCACCATGAATGCGTTTAGCAGCGCCACTATCAATCGCATCTAAGGCAGCTTGTTGAAAGTTATAGGTATGCTCGCCCAAGAGAACAGGGCAGCCGGCTGCACAAGCCTCAATCAAGTTTTGACCTCCAAAGGGCAGCAAGCTTCCACCCATAAGTACTAAGTCAGAGGCGCTGTAATACATCGGCATCTCGCCCATGGAGTCGCCCAGAACAACATCCAATCCGGCACACTCACTCGGAATCCCGGCCCACTCGCTACGACGGCGAAACTTGAAACTAGCATTGTTAATTTGATCTGCTACCTCTGCGAAGCGCTCGGGATGGCGCGGGACCAAACAAAGTAATGGAGGAGTTTCAAATGCATTACTTAAGAGCAAATCTTTCCAAGCCTTCAGAATGATGGCCTCTTCTCCATCGCGCGTGCTGGCTGCACACACCATCAAGCGATTTCCTGCATGTAGCTCCCTCTGCCATTCTTTACCCTCAGCAAGCAGTTTTGGATCGAGTGGAACATCAAATTTCAGATTGCCAGTAATAACGACATTTTTAACACCTAGGCTACGGTAACGCCCAGCATCAAACTCAGTCTGTGCCAGGATTCCTGTAAAGGCCTGAAATAATGCGCGCCCCGCTTCACCAAATCGATTAACACGTCGGGCACTTCTCTCGGAAAGGCGAGCATTCACTAGAAATAGGGGTAAGCCAATTTCTTTGCAACGAAAGACCGCAGTTGGCCACGCCTCGGTTTCCATGAAAAGGCCCAGCTTTGGTTTAAAGGTCTGCAAGAAATGCTCCACAGCCCAACATATGTCATAAGGCAAATAGACTTGTCGAATTTGCCCAGCAGCAATCTCTTTAACAAATAACTGCTTGCCAGTACGGCGGCCATTCAAAGTCATGTGGGTGAGCAAAATAGATTCGCCCTTAGCTAAATAAGCCTCAATCAATGGTTGAGCCGCACGCGTCTCGCCTACCGATACCGCATGAATCCAAATAGAGCCTTGAGAAATAGGCTTGCTGTAGCCAAAGCCCAATCGCTCAGGAATGTGATGAAGGTAGGGGAAGGCGTGACGTGCACGCCAAGCCAGACGAATGAACGCTAAAGGCAATAAGAGATGCCATAGCAATTGATAAGCAGCAAACCAGATCCGGGGACGTACCCCGTATTCTGAATTGGGAGTCAAACTCACTTTTTGAGACGTTCGGTCAACTCGACCGCCTTACCTAAGTAAGAAGATGGTGTCATCTCCAACAAACGTGCTTTTGCATCCTCAGGAATCTTCAAACCACGAATAAAGGTTTGCAGGTCTGCTTGATTAATCCCTTTGCCGCGAGTCAATTCTTTTAACTGCTCATAGGGATTCTCAATGCCGTAACGACGCATCACCGTTTGCACTGGCTCAGCCAACACTTCCCAGCATGCGTCTAAGTCAGCAGCAATGGCAGCGTGATTTACCTCTAACTTACCAAGGCCGCGCAAGGCGCTGTCATAAGCCAGTACGCTGTGGCCAAAAGCAGGGCCTAGATTGCGCAAAACAGTGGAGTCAGTCAAGTCGCGTTGCCAACGAGAGATTGGTAATTTTTCAGCAAGGTGACGCAGCAACGCATTGGCCACGCCCAAGTTACCTTCGGAGTTTTCAAAATCAATCGGGTTGACTTTATGCGGCATCGTCGATGAACCGATCTCGCCTGCTTTAGTGCGCTGCTTAAAGTAACCAACGGAGATGTAGGCCCAGAAGTCGCGATCCATATCCAAAAGAATCGTATTAGCGCGAGCAATCGCATCAAAGAGCTGAGCCATACCGTCGTGTGGCTCAATTTGAATGGTGTAAGGATTGAACGTTAAACCTAGACGCTTTTCAACCACACTCTTGGAAAAATTTTCCCAATCAAAATCAGGATAGGCTGACATGTGAGCATTGTAATTACCCACTGCGCCATTCATCTTGCCTAGCAAAGGAGCGGCGGCGATAGACTCGATCGCACGTTCTAAACGCTTGGCAATATTGGCAATCTCTTTACCCAAAGTGCTTGGTGAAGCTGGCTGGCCATGAGTGCGAGAGAGCAATGGCACTTTAGCGTTCTCAATCGCGAGATCAGTCAACACTGAAAGTACTTTTCTGAGTTGGGGCAAGAGCACCTCATCGCGGGCACCACGCAACATTAAACCGTGAGAGGTATTGTTGATGTCTTCCGATGTGCAGGCAAAGTGAATAAACTCACTTGCTTTCAATAAATCTGGTCGTCCAGCAACTTTTTCTTTCAAGAAGTATTCAACTGCCTTTACGTCGTGGTTCGTTACTGCTTCGATATCTTTGATGCGCTGAGCATCTGCATCAGAAAAGTTTTCTGGGAGCGAAAGGAGAAAGGCTTCGTCAGCAGCATTAATTTTTGGGACATCAGGCAAGCCTGCAGCAGCCAAAGCCAAGAGCCAATGAATTTCCACAAAAACACGTTGGCGCATAAAAGCGGCTTCGGAAAGCCAGGGACGCAAGGCATCCAGTTTTCCGGCATAACGGCCATCTAGGGGGGAAAGGGCATTAAGGGTTGAAAGCGGCTGACTCACGAATATTGCCTTTGCATTGAATATGTCAATAAAAGCTGATTTTAATGCGTTCTGGAGTACAGCAAAGCCCAAATAGGATGGCTATACTTGAGCCCATGAAACTTATCGGATCCCTAACCAGCCCCTATGTACGTAAAGTACGCATTGTTTTTAACGAGAAAAAGGTCGATGTTGACCTCGAATTAGAGAATGTTTGGGCTGCAGACACCAAAATAGCCCTTAACAACCCCCTAGGGAAGGTTCCTTGCCTTATGGCTGACGATGGCGAGGCCATTTATGACTCCCGCGTCATTGCCGAATATGCCGACGGCCTCAGTCCAGTAAGCAAGCTTATTCCTACTGATAACCGTGAACGTGCTGCCGTGAAAACCTGGGAAGCACTAGCAGATGGAATTGTCGACGCGAGTATTTTGGCTCGTCTAGAACTTACATGGCGCCCAACTGAACAACAAAGCCAGGCATGGGTTGATCGTCAGATGAGCAAAATTGATGTGGGGCTGCGTCACATGTCCGAGCAACTGGGTGGAAATGCCTGGTGTCATGGCAATCAACTTACATTGGCAGATATCGCCGTAGGTTGCGCAATCGGATATTTATTATTTCGCTTTCCGGAAGTGAAATGGCAAACCCAGTATCCAAATTTAGATCGCCTGTATCAAAAATTATTACAGCGACCTTCCTTTATTGAAACTGAACCACCGGCCGCCTAATTCACTTACCGCTTAATTAAAAAATGCCAATCAAAACTGATTGGCATTTTTGTATCCGCTGCTTGCTGATTAAAATTATGAAGAAATAATTCCACCACCTAAACAAACGTCTCCGTCATAAAGAACAGCGGATTGTCCAGGTGTAACAGCCCACTGCGCTTCTGGAAAACTCAAGTCAAAACTCAGCGCTTCATTACCAGAACTCAATATACAAGCAGAATCTGCTTGCCGATAACGAGTCTTAGCAGAATAACTTCCAGGTGTTGGTACCACACCAGAAACCCAACTGGCATCCATGGCAGCAAGCTGATTAGCCAATAGCCACGGGTGTTCGTGGCCTTGGGCCACATACAAAGTGTTATTAGGAACGTCCTTGCGCGCCACATACCAAGCGTCACCATTGCCGTCTTGACTGCCACCCAAACCAATGCCCTTGCGCTGACCTAAGGTAAAGAAGGCTAAGCCCATATGCTCACCAACCGTCTTACCTTCGGGAGTTTTAATCGGGCCAGGTACGCGCGGTAAATAACGATTTAAGAATTCTCTAAAAGGACGTTCACCAATAAAGCAAATACCGGTGGAGTCTTTCTTTTTAGCGTTGTGCAAACCAATTTGCTCTGCAATTTTTCTGACTTCCGTTTTGGGAATTTCTCCAAGCGGGAACATCACTTTTGCTAATTGTTGCTGCGTTAAACGATGCAAGAAATAACTTTGATCTTTACTGGCATCAACAGCTTTTAACAACTGCACCCTGCCACCTTCATGCCGCACGCGCGCATAGTGGCCAGTAGCAATCGCATCCGCACCCAAACTCATGGCGTGATCTAAAAAAGCCTTGAACTTAATTTCGGCGTTACATAAAACATCGGGATTGGGTGTTCGCCCTGCGGCGTACTCACGCAAGAAATCAGCAAATACACGCTCACGGTATTCGGCAGCAAAATTGACTGCTTCGACGTCTATTCCGATCATATCGGCGACCGAGACCACATCGAGCCAGTCTTGACGAGCAGAACAGTACTCGTCGTTATCGTCATCTTCCCAATTTTTCATAAAAAGGCCAATAACTTCAAAGCCTTGCTCATTTAGCATCCAGGCAGCAACTGACGAATCTACCCCTCCAGACATGCCAATAACGACTTTCTTGGGCTGTGAGGGCGGGATTGAGGAAGAATTGAGCGGGATCATCAAAAAATGCGAGAATTCAATATAAGCTTACAGACCATATTGTAGAAGTCTTAGCCTGATTCCACAGAATTTCGGGCAAAAACCAAGCAAAAGGACTTAGGGGTGAGTAAATAGGCGCAACAAGCCCTATTTAACTAAAATAGATTTTTTATAAATTTTTGCTTTTGGAGACATGCCATGCGCATAGGAGTGCCACTGGAAACAAGGCCCGGGGAAACTCGAGTAGCCGCCACACCAGAAACCGTTAAAAAATTAATTGGTCAAGGTCATACCGTCGTGATTCAAAAAGACGCCGGGGTAAAAGCCAGTCAACCTGACTCTGCATTCGAGGCTGTCGGCGCAACCATTGGCAGCGCTGCAGATGCATTCGGTGCTGAGATTGTGCTCAAAGTACGTGCGCCTGAGGCGGCTGAACTCAAGCAAATTAAATCCGGTGCCGTGCTCTTAGGCATGCTCGATCCGTTTGATAACGACATGATTGCAGCCATGGCAGCGCAAGGCGTTACTGCATTCTCCTTGGAGGCTGCACCACGCACAACCCGCGCACAAAGCATGGACGTTTTATCTTCGCAGGCAAATATTGCTGGTTACAAAGCAGTATTGGTTGCCGCAAATGAATATCAACGCTTCATGCCAATGCTGATGACTGCTGCGGGAACTGTTAAAGCGGCTCGCATACTAATCCTGGGTGCTGGTGTTGCAGGCTTACAAGCAATCGCTACAGCAAAACGTCTTGGCGCTGTGATTGAAGCATCTGATGTTCGTCCAGCCGCTAAAGAACAAATTGAATCATTGGGCGCCAAGTTTGTTGACGTTCCTTACGAAACTGATGAAGAGCGTGAAATTGCAAAAGGCGTTGGTGGCTATGCCCGCCCAATGCCTGAGGCCTGGATGAAGCGTCAAGCGGCCTTGGTTGCAGAGCGTGCGCAACAAGCTGACATCGTGATCACAACCGCATTGATTCCTGGACGTAAACCTCCAGTCCTATTACATAGCGACACTGTTGCCAATATGAAGCCAGGCTCGATCGTGATTGATTTGGCCGCTGGCAAAGGTGATAACGGTTCAGGTAACTGCCCGTTAACGCAAGCAGACAAAGTAATTGATGTAAATGGCGTGAAAATTGTTGGCTACACCAACTTAGCTAGCATGGTTGCCGCAGATGCTTCTGCACTGTACTCACGTAACTTGCTCGATTTCATGAAACTCATTGTGGATAAAGAAGCCAATTTAGTTATCCCAAGTGATGATGACATCGTTACTGCTTGCTTAATGTGTCGTGATGGCCAAGCCGTCCGCAAAAACTAATAGTAAAAAATACTAAGGAAATACTATGGATCTCGCTGCCTTTCAAAGCATCCTCACCGTTCAAAACATTACCGTGTTTGTATTGGCCATCTTTGTTGGCTATCACGTCGTTTGGAATGTTACGCCAGCATTGCATACGCCTTTAATGGCGGTGACCAATGCCATCTCCGGCATCATCATTGTTGGCGCATTGCTCCAAACTGAAGTTATCGGTGGCGATGAAATCACCCTCACCAGCATTATTGGTGCAGTAGCGGTATTCCTCGCGTCTATCAATATTTTTGGTGGCTTTATGGTCACCCGTCGCATGCTTGAAATGTTCAAGAAAAAAGCTCCCAAAGCTGATGCGGCTGGAACCAAATAAACCTAGAACAAGACCTATATAGAGACCAAAACTATGTCAAACATAACCGCTATTTCTTATCTCATTTCATCGGTGTTGTTCATCCTCGCTTTGCGTGGCTTGTCTTCACCAACCACTTCACGTCAAGGCAACACCTTCGGCATGATTGGTATGTTGTTAGCAGTCATCACCACTTTCTTCATTCCTGATTTCAAACCAGTCATCTCTTTGATCGGCGTTGCCATTGTTGGTGGCGCGATTATTGGAACCATTGCCGCTAAGCGCGTGCAAATGACTAAGATGCCTGAGTTGGTTGCTTTGATGCACTCCTTCGTAGGTTTGTCAGCTGTGTTAATTGCGATCGCTGCTGTATTTAATCCAGCGCATGACCATACTGGTGCACAGAAGATTGAGCTCTTCATCGGCGCATTCATTGGTGCTATTACCTTCACTGCATCCGTGATTGCATTCGGCAAGCTATCTGGCAAGGTCAGTGGTAAGCCAGTGACTTTTGCTGGTCAACATTTGCTGAACTTGATTTTAGCTATTTCGATGGTTGGTGCCGGCGTTACTTATTACATGGGTGACAGCCACGCAGCCTTCTTGGCAATGTGTGCCATTGCCTTGATATTGGGCGTAACCTTAATCATCCCTATCGGCGGTGCTGATATGCCGGTGGTTGTATCCATGCTGAACAGCTATTCAGGTTGGGCAGCGGCCGGTATTGGCTTCACCTTAAACAACCCAGTATTGATTATTGCGGGTGCTTGCGTAGGCTCATCTGGTGCGATTCTGTCTTACATCATGTGTAAGGCGATGAACCGCTCCATCCTGGCTGTATTGCTTGGCGGCTTTGGTGCTGAAGCTGCTGCAGGCGGTGGCGATGATGGCGGCCCTAAGAACTACAAAACAGGATCGCCTGAAGATGCGGCTTTCCTCATGGAAAATGCTGACACTGTGATCATTGTTCCAGGTTATGGCTTGGCAGTGGCTCGCGCTCAACATGCATTGAAAGAATTGACTGAAAAGTTGACTCATCATGGTGTGACAGTGAAGTATGCGATTCACCCAGTAGCAGGTCGTATGCCTGGTCATATGAATGTACTCTTGGCCGAAGCTGAAGTTCCATACGACCAAGTATTTGAGATGGAAGATATCAATAGCGACTTTGGTCAGGCTGATGTTGTATTGGTGCTTGGTGCAAATGACGTGGTAAACCCTGCTGCACGTACGCCAGGTAGCCCAATTTTTGGTATGCCAATCTTGGAAGCATTTAAAGCTAAAACCATCATCGTGAACAAACGTTCGATGGCGGCTGGATATGCCGGCCTAGATAATGAACTCTTCTACATGGATAAAACCATGATGGTCTTCGGTGATGCGAAGAAGGTAGTTGAAGAGATGGTTAAGGCTGTTGAGTAAGTCAACCCTTCAGGTCATTAAATAATTAACCGCCTTCGGGCGGTTTTTTATTACACTAAACAAACTTATCAATATAGCCACACCACCCTACGAGAGCTTGGTATGAATTATTTTCTTGGGAATCACCTCGGCATTGTTAAATATGCGCCCCTCATATTTTTTTCATCCATCCTGACATTCTTATTGATAGGTTGGCTATATGGCAGATATCGGGCTCGCACTTCCGAACATGTTGTTGTCCGCGATTCATTGGCAACAGCAATTTTTGGGCTTTCAGCGCTAGTGCTTGGCTTTACTTTCTCAAATGCTGCCGATCACTTTGATACTCGAATGCGTGTCATACGTGATCAGGCAAATAGTGCGAAGCAAGTCTATCAATCTAGCAGTTACCTAAACCCTAAAGATCAGGCTATTGTTAAAGATACATTACAGCAAATGATTACCTTGAGAATTTCTGTATACGAAGACATCAAAACATTTGATGATCTCGACGGCAAGCTCGATGCCATGGGAAAACTATTAAACAAGTTAAATAAAGAAATTAATGAGTCAATACCTCGCGCACCAGCTAGTACCAAGGATTTAGCCAATACCGTTTTAAGACCCCAGCTCACTCACCTTTTAGACATTTACCAAGAGGGGATACTCAATGCAAAACACCATCCCCCTGCAATTATTGAACGCTTTTTATTTGCTCTACTCTCAATAGGGGCCTTGCTAAGCGGCTACTCGATGGCAGTTAAGAAAGAGGAGGACTGGTTCCTGACGGCCCTGTACTTAGGTTTGATGGGATTTGCACTGTATGTGATTTTTTCTTTGGAATTTCCACATCAACTACAGAGCTCGGAATACATTAATGCCGACTTTTTGAGACTTCAAAAGGCTTGGCAGTAACATCACAACACTACCTTCTCTGGTAGCTATTGGATAAATTGTCCTGCAGTACATAGGCAATGCCATTGGCTACCAAAGAAAGCTCTTGATCGAGTACTCGGCTGCGGTAAGTCCAACCAGCAGGTAATTTCAACTGCTCGCCCAATACTGGAAGATCTTTCATATTGAGAGCAGGATTAACGATTTGTGAATAAGATTGCATCACATACACGTCACCTCCAGGGGAGGTGAGTTCATATACAGCGCTACCAACTCTATAAATGAAATTAGTAGTACGAGAAATTTCATTGGGGGTGTATTGTTTGCTACCCATCAATTGCTTGAGCAAGCTCAACTGGATAGTTGCCCGTAAATTCATCTCTATACCATCAAAGGATTCTTTGACGTCATTGACAGTGCTGCCTGCCGCCTGTATTTCATCCATCGTCCAATAACGAGGACCATTTAACAGGACAAAGGACGCATCAAATTTTTTAGAAATAGAGTCTTTAGTTAACTCTTTCCACTGGGCTTCAGGGCAAAGATTAAGTCCTTGCGTATTAAATACCTTTACTTCCAAATTGAGCCAAGCTCGCTTGCCCACCAGAACTTCGCAATAACGCTGATTACGCAGATTTGAGACACTTTTCTGAAATACCAGCTGAGAGTCAGCGGATTGAGCAATTACACCCCCACAAAGAAGGATAGAACTCAGAAAGAGTGAGCCCATTGAAATGAGGAGACTTGCTTGAGTGCGACCGGTCATCTTGAAGCCCGTTCCAGTGGTAATGTTGGGTAAAGCTTACTCCTATAAAGAAAAAGCGCCTGGTCTTTTGAACCAGGCGCTCTTATTTCTACAGCCAGAAAGCTGTGGAAAGTAACAGCTATTACATCATGCCGCCCATTCCACCCATTCCACCCATTCCACCCATATCAGGCATACCACCAGCAGATTCATCTTTTGGTGCTTCGGAGATTGCGCAATCAGTTGTCAACAACAAGCCAGCAACAGAAGCAGCATTTACTAATGCAGTTTTTGTTACCTTAGTTGGGTCGATAACACCTTGTGCAACGAGGTCGCCGTATTCACCAGTAGCTGCGTTGTAGCCGTTATTGCCTGTACTTGCTTGTACTGCATTAACAACCACACCAGCATCTTCACCAGCATTGCTAACGATCGTACGCAATGGCTCTTGCATAGCGCGCAATACGATGCTGATACCAGCGTCTTGATCAGCGTTATCGCCTTTCAAGCCCTTAATACCTTGCATTGCACGAATCAACGCTACGCCACCGCCAGGAACAATGCCTTCTTCAACTGCTGCACGAGTTGCGTGCAATGCGTCGTCAACACGAGCCTTCTTCTCTTTCATTTCTACTTCAGTAGCAGCACCAACACGAATCACCGCAACACCGCCAGCCAATTTGGCTACGCGCTCTTGCAATTTCTCTTTGTCGTAGTCGCTAGTTGCTTCTTCGATCTGAACACGAATATTCTTCACACGAGCTTCAATCGCTTTAGCATCGCCAGCGCCATCGATGATGATGGTGTTCTCTTTGCCTACTTCGATACGCTTTGCTTGACCTAAGTGCTCAAGAGTTGTTTTCTCGAGTGTAAGGCCGATTTCTTCAGCGATTACTGTGCCGCCAGTCAAAATCGCGATGTCTTCCAACATGGCTTTACGACGGTCACCGAAACCAGGAGCCTTAACAGCGCAAGTCTTGATGATGCCGCGGATGTTGTTCACCACCAAAGTTGCCAAGGCCTCGCCTTCAACATCTTCTGCAATGATCAACAATGGACGGCCAGACTTTGCTACTTGCTCGAGTACTGGGAGCAAATCACGGATGTTAGCGATCTTCTTGTCAAACAAGAGTACGTATGGGCTTTCCAATACGGCAACTTGTTTTTCTGGTTGATTGATGAAGTATGGAGAGAGGTAACCGCGGTCAAACTGCATACCTTCAACTACTTCAAGCTCGTCTTCTAATGACTTGCCATCTTCAACAGTGATAACGCCTTCTTTACCTACTTTTTCCATGGCTTCTGCAATGCGCTGACCAATGCTGTGGTCGCTGTTTGCAGAAATAGAGCCTACTTGAGCGATTTCTTTAGTAGTGGTGCAAGGCTTGCTGATTTTTGCGAGTTCTTGAATAGCAGCTGCAACAGCCTTATCAATACCACGCTTCAGGTCCATTGGGTTATGGCCCGAAACAACATACTTCATGCCTTCGCGAACGATAGACTGCGCCAATACAGTAGCGGTAGTTGTACCGTCACCAGCGATGTCAGCAGTTTTGGAAGCAACTTCCTTAACCATCTGCGCGCCCATGTTCTGGAGCTTGTCTTTGAGTTCGATTTCTTTTGCTACGGATACACCATCTTTAGTGATCGTTGGTCCACCGAATGAACGCTCGATTACTACATTGCGACCTTTTGGTCCCAAAGTTGTTTTCACTGCATTAGCAAGAATGTTGACGCCTTCGACCATCTTGGTGCGGGCGTTATCTCCAAATACAACGTCTTTTGCTGCCATGATTAAATTCCTCTCTTAAATACCGAAATTACTTCTGTACAACAGCCATGATGTCGTCTTCACGCATCACGATGAGTTCTTCGCTGTCAACTTTTACTGTTTGACCTGCATATTTGCCAAACAACACGCGATCGCCTACTTTGACGTCAGGTGCGTTTAATTTGCCGCTGTCATCGCGCTTGCCCGGTCCTACTGCCAAAACTTCACCTTGATCAGGCTTTTCTGCAGCAGCGTCAGGAATAATGATTCCGGAAGCAGTTTTTGATTCTTGATCTAAACGCTTGATGATTACGCGATCATGTAAGGGACGCAAATTCATCTCTTCTCCTATATTAGTAAGTGTTAACTATTTAAATAAACTATATAAATCAATGCTTTGTAATCTCTCACACGCAAACTAAGGCTAATTTATCTAAAAACCAGCTGTTTTAGCACTCGCGTGTAGGGAGTGCTGATTATATAGGTCTCATTCCTGGGATTTCAAGGGCGGATCACCATAAATTCTTTAAGGATTTAGCCTATTTTTATAATGGGGACAGGCTGGTAGGCCGATTCCTACAGATAAATCAGCCTAAAGCCCTTACCGCTCCAATCCGTCCTGCCTAGACTGGATAGCCACCGACTGGAGAATGCTGATGAGCCCGAAATCCCGGCTGTACACGCTTGTAAAGGCATGGAAGAACAAACCCTTCCAAGAAGTACGAGACGCCTGTGGCGACCCCTGGCTTGGACTTAGTAACCAAGCCCTTGAAGAACACCAATCCTGGTCTAAACGACAAGCGATTAGTTATGAACCCATTTTTAACTGCAAGGGAACCAAACTGACAGGATCTTTATTTAGACCATTACTGACTGCCTCTGACATGCAATTGCTGCGCCTTTTTATGGAAGGCTTAGACACCATCGCATATTGGTATCGCAGTGGTCGCTTTATTCCTGGCATTTTGCCAATACCAACACATGCCATAGCCTCAAGCCGCTACGTGGATGCAATGAGTGAACTCATTCTGAACTCACGCCTACCAGTGGGCTTGGTAAGTATTGGCATTCAAACAATTCCTGAGCCTGACATCGCCGATGCTTGTAAAGAAGGGTTGCTGCGTTTACGACGGCTTGGCATCTTGCTACATTTTCTGAAATTCACCGGAAGCATTGAAGAGTTGCAGTGGATCACGGAAATGCAATTAGAGGGCGTTCATATCGATATGAGTCAAATACGTGAACGCGAGCTGGCAAGCAATGTGCTTTCTCAACTCAGACAATCGCCCTACTCACCAACACAATTTTATGCCAGCAATATTGGGTTAGTAAAGGATTTAGAAAACGCTTCCACTCTGATTGCCGACCATTCCTATGGTGGTCTCATGATGTCGCCTGTAAGTCGCCATCAGATGCTGCAGATTAACGATAGTCGTATCGCTAAAGCCATTTTTTCGCTGCACCCTCATCCACACCCAAACCAAAACGGAGACAAGTAATGAGAAAACGCGTGATGTTGGTAGATGACCATCCGGCAATGCTGATGGCTCTTAAAAGTATGTTGCAGGACCAGTTGCTTTTTGAGATCGCAGGGCAAGCCCAGAATGGTGAGGAGTGCCTTAGGTCCATGAAGGAGGTGAACCCCAATATGGTGATCCTGGATCTCGATATGCCCAAGACGGATGGCTTTGACGTCATACGCCGTATCGGATTAATGTATCCCGAGGTTCGAATGCTTGTTCTTTCCAGCATGGACGAGGCTGTTTATGGCGGGAGAGTACGCTCATTAGGCGGGCATGGTTTTGTAAACAAAACTGCAGGTGCAGATGTCATCCTAGCTGCTTGCGTTGCCATATCCCAAGGCTATAACTTTTTCACTCATGGCAAAAATGGCAATAGCTCATTAAGTGACAACGATAAGCTTGCGCTAATTTCTGATCGTGAGTTACAGGTTATGAAATATCTAGGCAAAGGTAACTCCAATCAGCAGATCTCTGAAATGCTGCATATCAGCAATAAGACAGTAGCTACTTATAAGACCAGAGTCTTTGACAAACTAGGCATTAACAATATTGCAGACTTGATTTTGTTCTGTCGCATGAACAATATTATCGAAAGCTAATTGAGCATGCGTCGGTCCATCACCCGTATTGCCCTTTTTATCCTATTAAATGGGATATTAAACAATACCTATGCGAACTTACTGAATTCAGCAGAGCAAAGATGGATCGATGCTCATCCCATAGTACGTTTTAGTATTCATGAAAAATATGCGCCTTACTTAGATGTGAATGGAAAGGGTGAGTCTGGAGTTTTTCATAGCCTTCTAAAAAAGCTCAGCGAATTTACCCAACAGGAGTTTTTACCGACGTGGCGAAAGAGTGATCAGGAGGGGCTTGAGCAACTAGCCAATGGAGAGGTAGATTTCATCATTGATCCGCCCGCTATAGATAATGAGTATCTGATGTTTGGGTCCTTATCAGAAGCAATCTTTTGGGGGCATGACGCTATTCTGACTAAACGGTCAAAAAACGATACGCCTATTGAGCCAATTAATATTGCCTACTTTGACCGTGGCTTTGAAAACCCGCCAATACCCAATCACCCCCAAGCTAGCGTATCCGGTCATGCAGAAAAATTAGTATTTGATCTTCTCAAAAACGATATTGAGGCGCTTGTCATACCGCTTCGTCTTGCGCAACAACTGATTCAGAAATTTAACGTAGATAAGTTACAAATTGATGGGCTTTACAGAAGAGAGCCCTTCAAATACCGTTGGCTTATCTCCAATCAAGATGAAGCTTTGCATGGAGTGCTTGAGCATTTTCTCAATAATCTAGATCCAATCGCATCACGAGGTCTTTTTAACATCAACGCATCTACTTTTGAAAGAGTCCACCCATCTGCACCCAACCATTTACCTTGGCTCTCCACTTTGGCAATCCTAGTGATAGGCTCTACCTTGCTTTGGCGCATGCATCAGAAACAATCACTTCAAAAGGAAGAGGCTCAAGAACTCATTTCATCGAAAGAGCAGGCAGAAAATGCAAACGCCGCAAAGTCTGCCTTCCTTGCCACCATGAGCCATGAAATTCGCACGCCCATGAATGCCATTTTAGGGGTGCAGGAGTTATTGCTTAGCAGCCCCCTACCTACAAATGAAAAAACTTTACTCAAGAGCGCGCACTCTTCAGCAGAATCTCTTCTAGGAATCCTAAACCAGGTTTTGGATCTATCAAAGATAGAGGCAGGCAAGCTTACGCTCAATATTGAGCCCTGCAATCTCAATGCTTTGATTGATGACATCGGTTCGGCATTCTCGACCGTGGCCCATAGACAGAGTCTCAAGCTACATACCTCAAAAGATCCACGCATTGCAGAAGTCTTGTTGTTAGATTCTTTACGTCTACGCCAAATACTGCAGAACCTGATTAGTAATGCCATTAAGTTCACCGATCATGGCGAAATCTACTTCTCTATCAGCGTGCTTGCAGATGATCATGCGGGGCAACTGATTGAATTCAGAGTCATTGATACCGGTGTTGGCATGTGTACAGAAGAAATTACCCTAGCACTGCAAGCTTTTGAGCAAATTCCGGGTAATAACGAACAAGTGAATGGCACTGGGCTTGGCCTAACCATTACCAATCACTTAGTTACCTCCATGAACAGCCAACTCTACTTTGAGAGCGCGCCTGGCTTTGGTAGCAATATTCATTTTTGCGTTGCGTTCCCACGTACCAGCATTGCTGCAACCAGAGCCTCTAGACCTGAACATTGCAATATATCCAGAAAGCTTGTCTCCAAGTGTGCTCAAAATAATGAGCGTCCATTACAAGCATTAGTTGTTGAAGATCATGCCGCAAGCCGCCAAATTATCTTTCTTCAACTTCAGGCGCTGGGTATTGAAGTATCAGTTTGCGATAACGCTACCACAGCTCTGGATCTCATCAGTCAAAAGTATTTTGATCTTCTGCTAACCGATCAGTCTATTCCAGGCATGCAGGGTTCAGAGCTTGCCAAACACATACGCAATACAGGCAATCAAGATCTCATCATCATCGGCATTACGGCAGATATCTATGCACTAGATTCGCGTCATCAATTCTTGGAGGCTGGCATGAATGGTGTTCTGATCAAACCATTAAGCCTCATGACTTTAGAGAATGAGCTTACTCGCTATTTCCAAGTCGAAGAATTAACTGGACCTCCAACTCAAACCAGAGGTCTGGAGGAGTATTCATTTGACGCCTTCGGAAATCTCCTCAGAAATAGCCCAGAGTACATTCTGGTCATTCTGGAAGAAATTAAAAAGGTGCATGATGAGACCCTTCTTTCACTGAGAAATGAAGCCGTAGATGAAGACGCCTTCAGAAGTATGATTCATAAAGTCAAAGGAGGGGCACAGCTCCTCAATGCCGAATACTTTACTAGAGCATGCGAAGCCCTAGAGCAAGAGAAGAATTTAGATACTCAAATTACCACCTTCATTCAATTACTGGAGGACCAAAATCTAATTATTACTAGGTATCAATCTCAATATGCAAAGCTTTAATCTTTGATGCGGTGGGTTTATCCTATGGGGGATGCGTTTTTCTCTTCTTCGCCCATCCGCTTTTATCGCAATCCTCCTTTGGACGGCTAGTTCTTTAGCCTTTGCCGGCGAGACTGCATCCCCAGTAATTCCACCATCCGTAGCGAGTAGCCTCGAGCGCAATCAAATACCTCTTGATGCCGTAAGCATTTCAGTTGTCGAGATCGAGCCTGCTCGCCCCGGAAAGAATGTAGCTAAGAAAGTTTTAGATTGGCGCGGTGGCGATCCAATGAACCCCGCTTCAACGATGAAGTTATTAACAACGCTTTCTGGTTTAGATGTCCTGGGTCCGCAATATCGTTGGCGCACTAATGTCTATACAGATGGAGTGATTCGTCAGGGGGTATTGAAAGGCAATCTCTATTTACAAGGTACGGGTGATCCAAAACTCGTTCCGGAAGAGCTAGCCAAGATGATGAAAGACCTTCAGGGTCTTGGTATTCAGAAGATTGATGGCAATCTATTCTTTGATCGTAGTGCTTATGCAGCTAGTGTCATGGAGCACAACACTATTGATGGCGAAGCTCTACGTGCATACAACGTTCCGCCAGATCCTCTGCTCTATGCATTTAGAACCCTGTCGTTTCAACTAGGTAAGTCACGCACCGCGAATTTTATTGACATTAGCTACACCCCTCCCCTCTCCCAGCTAAAGGTATCTAACCAAATGCAGTTGGTTGATCGCTCATGCGATAACTGGAAAAGCAATATCCGCTTTAATTTAGATCCGGAAGGTGTCACCAATACTGCTCAGCCTTTAACTGCACAGTTCTCTGGGGCGTTCCCAAGCTCCTGTAAGGGAGTGAACTTTAACGTTGTTGCGCTTGATGCCAACACCTTTCTAACGCAAGGATTTGCTGCTGCCTGGGAATTAGCTGGTGGCAGCTGGGCACAAGCTCCTATCGGCAAAGATGGCTCAGTTCCTTTAGCCGCTCGACTTCTATTGCAATTTGAAGGCAGCAAACTTGCCGATGATGTTGTAGACATCAACAAGTACTCCAATAACGTCATGGCTCGCCAAGTTCTTTTGACTATGGCTCTAGATAAGATGGGCAAACCTGCAACCACTGCCAATGGTGAGTTAGTCATTCAGAGCTGGCTCAAACAAAATGGTTTGGACTTTGAGGGCCTGGTGATCGAGAATGGTTCTGGCTTATCTCGCAATGAAGCAATCTCTGCAAGTCAGATGAATCAGCTCTTGCTCACTGCTCGCAATTTACCGGTAGGTGATATTTTTTATAGCAGCTTACCAATTGCTGGCACTGATGGCACGATGCGCAATCGACTGATGGTTCAACTGCGCAAGTTTTTACATCTCAAGAAAAAACCAGAAGCCAGAATTAAAACGGGCTCTCTTGCAGATGTGCGAGCGATCTCAGGCTATGTAATGAGTAAATCCGGAAAGATGTATGCAGTGACTTCATTCATCAACCACCCCAATGCCTGGAGGGGTCTAGAGGCGCACGATCAGTTGCTGTCGTGGCTGCTTGAAGATGGGCCAGAACCAAAGCATGCGCGCTGAAGACGATCTCTAACACCATCCCACTCCTCGCCCGCTGGCGGCTCAGGGAACAAAATCAAATCCCAGCCTTGCTGATCTAAATCACGCAAGGTGCGATATAGCTTGCTAGCAAATGCGGTTGGATCGCTAGACACAATCACCTCTTCAACATCTGTTGAAGGATGGTCCTCTAAAACCAAAGAAGACTCAGAATCCCATACCGCTACAGCGACGCGCGATTTAATATCCGGATATTCACTCAAGGCATCCAAGACACGACCTGGTGCATATAGGCGCAAAGGGGTAGTTGGTGCGTAATGGGCTTTGAGACTTCCAGATACCCTTGGTACATCTGCCGCCGCTTCATTGGCCGCTTCATTCCCTTTTACTTCTCCAGGCTGATAAACCTTCACACCTGTCTTAGCAAAGATTTCACTTGGAGTGATCGCGCCGGGTCTGAGTAGCACAGCCTTATCGCCAGATGACAAATCAATAATGGTTGACTCGATCCCGACTTCACAATCGCCACCATCTAGGACCATTAAATCCAACATACCCTCGAACTCATTACGGACGTCTGCAGCACTCGTAGGAGACACCTTACCAAAGCGGTTGGCTGATGGCGCAACAACTCCGCCTTTAAATTTACGTAATAACTCTTGAGCAACAGGATGAGAAGGAGCCCGAATCGCTACCGTATCTTGGCCGCCAGTCAGCTCATTTAAAACACTTTTATCTTTCTTGAAGACCAAGGTTAATGGTCCCGGCCAAAAAACATTAATGAGCTTTAAAGATTCCTCGGATAAATCTCTTACCCACGGCGCCAAGAGCGCAACCCAGTCAACTTGAGTTTGATCAAATTTATCTGGCGCAGCTACGTGAACAATTAAAGGGTGATTTGATGGACGACCCTTAGCGGTAAAGATTTTCTTAATCGCTTCAGGATTTTTAGCATCCGCGCCCAAGCCATAAACAGTCTCAGTAGGAAAGGCAACCAACCCACCGTCACGCAAGCTTTGTACTGCCTCATTAATCACTACAGTAGATTGCAAGTGGTTACTGTCTGCGGACATTTCTAGGGCTCGATCCCTAATTCAGTAGCAACAGCTGCGCAATTTTGGCGAGCTTCATTGAGGGCTTCACCTAAGCAGTTAATGTGACCCATTTTTCTACCAATGCGTGGCGCAGACTTGCCATATAGATGCAGCTTTGCATCGGGGTGAGCGAGTACTTTATTCCAAGCAGGCTCTTTTGGTTGGTCTTCACTACCTTCAAACCAAAGATCGCCCAATAAGTTCAACATGGATACGGGCGCTAACTGACGGGTATCACCCAATGGCAGCCTAGCCATGGCTCTCACCTGCTGCTCAAACTGGCTGCTCACACAAGCATCCATGGTGTAGTGGCCTGAGTTATGTGGGCGTGGCGCGATTTCATTAGCGACGATGTCGCCGTTCTTCAGTACAAAGAATTCCACACAAAGAACACCAACGTAATCGATCTTCCGAATGAGCGCCTTTGCTGCATCAATGATTTTCTTTTCTTGAGCAGGCTTCAGTGAAGGGGCTGGCACAGTCGAGGTATGCAAAATACCATCGCGATGGATGTTTTGGGCTACCGGATAAGCCACCACAGCATCATCATAACCACGCACTACCAAAGCCGACACTTCAAAATCCAATTCCATGCGCTTTTCTAAAACGCAAGGTACGCGCCCGAACGCATTCCATGCAGTAGTTAACTCTTCTGCGCTATACACAGTCGCCTGACCTTTACCGTCATAGCCCATGCGCGCAGTCTTTAAGATTCCGGGAAAGAACTCCTTTGGAGTATGGGCAATATCAGCCTCATGCTCAATCACAAAGTTAGGAGCCGGACCAATATTGGTTTCTGACTTCCAAGTGGCTAAGAAATTTTTCTCAGCAATGCGATTTTGGGCAAGAGAAACACAGCTACTGCGTGGCGCCACAAATACACCCAAGGATTCCAACTCATCCAAGGCTTGTGCTGGAACATTTTCAAATTCAGTGCTCACTGATGAACACAATGCAGCCATCTCTTTTAAAGCGGCGCTGTCAGTGTATTGCGCTTGAATAAATTTTTCGGCAATGGAGCCTGCGGGACTATCAGAACCAGGGTCGAGCACGCAAACCTTGTAGCCCATTGCTTGAGCGGCCTGAGTAAACATCCGCCCCAATTGACCGCCACCTAAAATTCCTAAATACGAACCCGGCAAAATGGGTTCCATACGATCTGCCATGTAATTAATATCCCGGCAAATTCATTGAACGCGCGGTATCAGACTGCTTGGCACGGAAATCTTCTAAGCGCTTTGCTAAATCAGCATCATGCAAAGCTAAACCAGCAATCACATGCAAGGCAGCATTCGCTGCACCAGCTTCACCAATCGCAAAAGTAGCAACCGGAACACCTTTAGGCATCTGCACAATAGAGAAGAGAGAATCTTCACCACGCAAATATTTACTGGCAACAGGTACGCCATAAACAGGAACAATCGTTTTTGATGCGAGCATGCCTGGTAAATGGGCCGCACCACCTGCTCCAGCAATGATTGCCTGCAAGCCATTAGCTTGGGCTTTTTCTGCATACTGAAACATATCATCTGGCATGCGATGTGCGGAGAGTACTTTTGCCTCGTGCGCAATACCAAATAGCTCAAGCATTTGAGCAGCGTGCTGCATGGTGTCCCAATCTGAATTGGATCCCATCACTATTCCGACGATTGGCTTCTTGCTCATTTACCTCTCCAAATGCCTTATAACCATTAAGGGCTCTATTATCCCTGACTCAAGAAGTCTCAGTAAGACGGGTAAGCGCTTCACGATACTTCTGGGCAGTCTTTTCAATCACATCCGCTGGCAATTGCGGCGCAGGAGCGGTTTTAGGCCATAACTTACCATTCACCATAGCAGTTTCAAGCCAATCGCGCACAAACTGCTTGTCATAAGAAGGTGGGTTTGAACCTACATAGTAGGTCTCCGCAGGCCAAAAACGTGAAGAGTCAGCCGTCAGGATCTCATCCATCAATACCAATTGTCCATTGGCATCAAGTCCAAATTCAAACTTGGTATCGGCAATGATGATTCCACGAGTAGCAGCGTACTCAGAAGCCTCTTTGTACAAACGAATACTGACTTCACGAATTTGATTGGCTAACTTTTCACCAATGAGTTCGATGACTTTTTCAAATGAGATATTTTCATCATGCTGACCAAACTCCGCTTTAGCTGCAGGAGTAAAAATAGGCTCAGGTAATTTCTGGGCATTCTCCATGCCTTCCGGCAAAGCAATACCGCAGACCTTGCCAGTTTCTTTGTAGTCTTTCCAGCCACTACCAGCTAAATAACCACGAACTACTGCCTCAACCAAAATTGGCTTTAAGCGTTTAGCAACTACCGCACGACCTTTGACTTGGCTAATCTCATCCACTGCCACTACAGTAGCTGGATCAATACCAGTTAAATGATTGGGAATCACAGCAGCCAATTTATCGAACCAAAAATTAGCCATTTGATTGAGAACTACGCCCTTCTCTGGAATGGGCTCGCCCATCACCACATCAAACGCAGAAAGACGGTCAGTAGTAATCATCAGCAACTTGTCGTCATCTAATGCATAAACATCGCGCACTTTGCCTTTAGACAACAAAGGCAATGACTTAATAGAGGTAGCGTACAAAGCGGACATATTTAAATCACTTCACAATTTGAGTTAATTTGCCGCTCTTATATAGCTCAGCCATCTTCTCTAAAGAAATCGGTTTAATTTTGGAGGCTTGACCAGCAGAACCAAAAGCCTGGAAACGCGCAATACAGACCTTCTTAGCGGCTTCACGGGCTGGCTTCAAATAATCGCGTGGGTCAAACTTGCTTGGATTTTCAATCAAATAACGACGAATTGCACCAGTCATTGCTAAGCGGATATCCGTATCGATATTGATCTTGCGCACTCCATTCTTGATGCCCTCTTGAATCTCTTCAACAGGTACGCCATAGGTCTCTTTCATATCACCACCAAATTCACGGATCTCAGCGAGCAACTCTTGCGGAACACTAGAAGAACCATGCATTACCAAATGTGTATTGGGAATACGCGCATGAATTTCTTTAATGCGATCGATTGCCAAAATATCACCTGTTGGCTTTTTGGTGAACTTGTATGCCCCATGGCTAGTACCAATCGCAATAGCTAAAGCATCGCACTGAGTGGCCTTCACAAAATCAGCAGCCTGCTCAACGTCAGTCAGTAATTGCTCACGAGTCATCTTGCCGTCAGCGCCATGACCGTCTTCTTTGTCACCTTGCATAGTCTCTAGCGAGCCCAATACACCTAATTCAGCCTCAACCGTAACTCCAATAGAGTGAGAGAACTTCACTACTTCTTTGGATACGTCGACGTTGTACTCGTAGCTAGCAACACTTTTACCATCGGCCTCTAAGGAACCATCCATCATCACACTGGTAAAGCCACTCTTAATCGCAGCCATACACACTGCCGGGCTTTGGCCATGGTCTTGATGCATCACAACCGGAATATGCGGGTACGCCTCAACCGCAGCAGAAATCAGGTGGCGCAAGAACGCCTCACCAGCATATTTACGTGCGCCTGCTGAAGCTTGCATGATGACTGGGGAGTCTGCTTCATTTGCTGCTTCCATAATCGCCGTTACTTGCTCTAAGTTGTTCACGTTAAATGCTGGTAGGCCGTAACCGTTTTCAGCAGCATGATCCAAGAGTTGTCTTAAAGATACTAAAGCCATGATGTTCTCTTAATAAATAGTAATGAAGTTAAAAATAAATCTGTTTTGAATCTTTTTCAATGTGAATTACTTCACATGAATAATTTTGAGCGTATTGGTACCACCGGGCTCACCCATGGGCTCACCTGAAGTGAGCACAACGGTATCGCCCTTTTTGACTGCGCCCGATTTTTGCAAGCAGGCCTCGACCTCTTGCAAAGCAGTGTCACGATCCTTGGTGTAATCCAAACCGATCGGAGTGACGTTGCGATAAGTGCTTAACGCCCTCTGTGTGGCGATCTTGGAGGTCAATGCAAAAATCGGGACGTGAATATTGTGACGACTCATCCAAATGGCTGTTGAACCAGAGTCAGTTAAAGCTGCGATAGCATCGGCATTTAAATGATGGGCAGTAAACAGGGCTCCCAGGGCAATCGTTTGATCGATGCGAGTAAAGGTCTGATCCAAGAAGTCGGTGTCGAGTTTCACGCGATCTGACTTTTCTGCTTCAACACAGATCTCTGCCATCGCTTTAATAGTTTGCACTGGATACATGCCAGCAGCAGACTCAGCAGACAACATGACTGCATCAGTGCCGTCCAATACTGCATTAGCAACGTCGCTAACTTCAGCACGTGTTGGTACTGGCGCATTAATCATCGACTCCATCATTTGCGTAGCGGTAATCGTAAATTTGTCCGCCTCACGCGCCCAAGCAATCATGCGCTTTTGTAATGCAGGCACTGCTGCATTACCCACTTCAATAGCGAGATCCCCACGAGCAACCATGATGCCGTCACTCTCAGCAATAATGCTTTTAAGGGCTCCAGGCTCAATCGCTTCAGCGCGCTCTACCTTGGCAATGGTTCTGACTTTACCAACACCATACTTAGCGCTAGCGGCATCAGCCAACTTACGAGCATAGGCCATATCAGCGCCATCCTTAGGAAAGCTGATTGCTAAGAAATCTACGCCCATTGAAATTGCGGCATCTAAGTCAGCAATATCTTTTTCGGTAAGCGCAGGTGCAGTCAAACCACCACCAGCACGATTAATACCTTTGTTATTGGAGAGTGGTCCACCCTGCTCAACGAGAGTAAATATCTCACCACCCTTAACGCTCTCAACTGTCAGCACCACTAAACCATCATTTAACAAAAGACGGTCGCCCGGCTTTACATCGCCTGGTAACTCCTTGTAGTCAAGACCAACGCACCCTTGGCTACCCATCTCGCAATTAACATCGAGAGTAAATTTGTCCCCTACTTTCAGAAGGATTTTGCTATCCGCAAATTTACCCACACGAATTTTGGGGCCCTGTAAGTCGGCCATGATGCCAACCTCTTTGCCCACTTCAGCGGAGATAGTTCGCACCAAGTCATGACGAGCTTTATGGTCAGCAACGGTACCGTGAGAGAAATTCATGCGCACTACATCTACACCCGCACGAATCATGTCACGCAACACTTCAGGCCTCTCAGAAGCAGGTCCTAAGGTTGCAATAATCTTGGTTGCTCTCAACATATTTAGTCTTTCGCTCTTTCGGCAAGTACTGCAAAGGCTGGCAAAGTTTTACCTTCCAAGAATTCTAAGAAGGCGCCGCCACCAGTGGAGATGTAATCCACTTGATTCTCGATACCGTACTTCGCAATTGCCGCCAAAGTATCGCCGCCACCAGCAATCGAAAATGCAGGTGAGTGCGCAATCGCAGCAGCTAACATCTTGGTGCCACCGCCAAATTGATCAATTTCAAATACACCCAATGGGCCATTCCAAACAATCGTGCCAGCATGAGCGAGCATGATGGATAAACGTGCAGCTGTCTTTGGGCCAATGTCCAAGATCATGTCATCTTCTGTAACCTGATCCGCAGGTACGCGGTTTGCACGGGCTAACGGAGACAATTCATTTGCAACCACAACATCCTCCGGAATCGGCACATGAGCGCCACGCTTTTCCATGATCTCCATAATCTCTCTCGCTTCATCAACTAAATCAGGCTCAGCGAGGGATTTACCAATAGGCAAACCTTTGGCCAGCATGAAGGTGTTCGCAATGCCGCCACCAACGATGAGCTCATCCACTTTCTCAGACAAGGCCTTCAAAATAGTAAGCTTGGATGAAACTTTAGACCCAGCAACAATGGCAACTAGAGGACGTTTTGGGCTGGCTAATGCGCGACTCAGCGCATCTAATTCGGCAGCCATCAAAGGGCCGGCACACGCTACTGGCGCAAACTTTGCTACACCGTAGGTAGTAGCCTCAGCACGATGTGCAGTACCAAATGCATCGTTGGCATACACATCACACAATGCAGCAATTTTTTTGGCCAGCTCGTCACTATTTTTTTTCTCACCGACATTCAATCGGCAGTTTTCCAGTAGGACTACCTCGCCTGGATTGACTTCAAAGCCACCATTTACCCAATCACTAATTAATGGAACTTTGCGATTCAGCAAAGCGGCAATACGATCGGCCACAGGCGCCAAACTATCTTCGGGTTTAAATTCTCCTTCGGTTGGACGACCTAAATGCGAAGTCACCATCACTGCCGCTCCAGCATCCAAACACATCTGCACAGCAGGCATCGATGCCCGAATACGCGTGTCTTCTGTAATGTTGCCTGCCTCATCTTGCGGAACGTTCAAATCGGCACGGATAAATACCCGCTTACCCTTTAATTGACCTGATTGGGCTAATTCACTTAAACGCTTAACTTTAAATAAGGATTCCGGCATGAGTTTTGGTAAATAAGTGGTTTATGGGGAATGTTCCATTCTAAAGGCTGTGGCCCATCCACACCCGAGGATCCAAGCCGACAGACTCCCCTGCCTGCTCTACAATAAGGACTTAAATGCATTCTGGGCCGGAAGACCAAAAACTGCCAGCCTAGTGCTCTGCTTAAACCGCTTTTACAGATACTTAATAGACACAAAAGGTAAAGAAAATGTCGATGTCCGACCGCGATGGCTTTATTTGGACTGATGGGAAGCTAATTCCTTGGCGCGAGGCCAATATTCACGTGTTAACCCATAGCCTGCACTATGGAATGGGCGTATTTGAGGGTATTCGAGCCTATAAAACCCCCCAGGGAACTGCGATTTTCCGCCTCCCAGAGCATGTAAAGCGCCTTTTTAACGGCACTAAGATCTTCCAAATGAACATGCCTTATAGCCCAGAAGAGATCACCAAGGGCATTATTGACGTGGTCAACAGCAATAAGCTCGAAGCCTGCTATATCCGCCCAATTATCTTTATCGGCTCCCAAAAACTGGGAATCTCCCCTAAAGGCAACAGCATCCACACCTCAATCGCCGCTTGGGAATGGGGTGCCTATTTGGGTGAAGATGGCCTAAATAAGGGTATTCGGGTTAAAACCTCCTCATTTACACGTCATTTCGTCAATTCTTCACTAGTTCGTGCCAAGGCATCGGGCTACTACATCAACTCCATTTTGGCCAACCAAGAGGTGACAGCCAATGGATATGACGAGGCTTTATTGCTTGATACCGAAGGTTACGTATCTGAAGGCTCCGGTGAAAACCTCTTTATGGTTCGCAACGGAGTTGTTTACACACCAGATTTAGCCTCATGCTTAGATGGCATCACACGTGACTCCGTTATCCAGATCGCCAAAGATCTTGGCTATGAAATTCGTGAAAAACGTCTGACTCGCGACGAAGTCTATTCTGCTGATGAGGCTTTCTTCACTGGTACTGCTGCTGAAGTAACTCCTATTCGCGAATTAGACGACCGCACCATTGGTGATGGCAAGCGTGGTCCTATCACTGAGAAAATTCAGAAGACGTATTTCGATGCGGTGTACGGCAGAAATGACCAATACAAATCTTGGCTCACTTACGTTAAATAATTTCAGCAATTAGGAAACAGCACATGACTCAAGCTCAAGTGGTTATGGTGGATGGCAAAGATTTACCTTTACATTGCCCCACCAATAAAACCCCAGCATGGAACTCACATCCACGCGTTTTTCTAGATATCACTGAGACCGGTGAAGCCAAGTGCCCATACTGTGGCACTGAGTACAAGCTCATCCCCGGCACTGAGCCGCACGGTCACTAAGCCTTATCAGCACCTCTTCTTGAGGTGCTGAGTCGGGATACATCACATGCACGGTATTCTGATCATTGCCCCAAACTGGATTGGGGATGCTGTGATGACTCAGCCATTATTGGCATCCCTCAAAGAACAATATCCAGAAGCCAACATTGATGTACTAGCCAGCACTTGGGTTGCTCCAATTTATCGTGCCTGCTCTGAAGTACATGAAGTTATCGAAGCTAAGTTTGAACACAAACAGCTACAGTGGAACTTACGCAAACAACTAGCAAAAGAGTTAGCGACAAGAAAATATAAAGCCTGCTTTGTTTTACCTAATAGCCTTAAGTCAGCACTCATCCCCTGGCTTGCTAATATTCCTTTTCGGGTTGGCTATCGCGGTGAATTACGCTTTGGCTTAATTAATTTATCACTAGATAACCCAAGTAAGGTAAATCGCCCACCTATGGTGGAGCACTATCTTGCATTAAGCCAACTTCTCAATGAAGGGCAGATTGCATCAACAGTCAGCAATTTTGTACCCAAGTTAAATGTATCCGCTACCGCCGATCAATCGGTACAGACCAAATTACTCAATGCCAAAGTTGATCCAACTAACCTCTACTTGATGTGCCCAGGCGCTGAATACGGCCCAACTAAACGCTGGCCCACAAGTCACTTTGCACAATTGGCGCAAAAACTCATTGCAAGCAATCCCCGTAGTCAAATCATTCTTTTGGGTAGCAAAGGTGACCACGCACTTGCCCAAGAAATTCAGTACGAGACAAAGCAAGATAGTCACATTCATAACTGGTGCGGGGATACTTCGCTTGATGAGGCGATTGCCCTGATTGGCATGAGTAAGGCGATTATCAGCAATGACTCCGGCTTAATGCATATTGCGGCAGCCCTCAGAACCCCTCAAGTTGCCATTTTTGGATCAAGCGACCCAGCCCATACCCCACCCTTGTCAGACAAAGCTAAGGTAATTTGGTTAAACCTCCCTTGTAGTCCCTGCCATAAAAGAGAATGTCCACTGGGTCACTTAAAGTGTCTAAACGACATCTTGCCGGAACAAGTATTCGCTACACTCAATACATCGCAGCAATAACTCAGGAACAGTAAGCCATGACCAAACTTGCCAGACTCTTTCATAGTGCGGATGATGTTGTTGAGGCATGGCGAGATGCCTTACGTCATCGTGATATTCAAGGTGCTTTGGATATTTGGTTGGATGATGACTCCATTACCTGCGTTCTACCGGAAGGTCATCGCCTAACAGGTCATGCAGAAATTCGTGAAGGCCTAGAGAGACTATTAGCCAAGCAACCTTTATTCTTAGAGCCTATTGCCTGTATTAGCCATTCCGTTTTAGGTGCTGCGGTATACGACACTACTGAAGCAGTTCATCTGAGAGCTGATCAAGTGGAAGCAGAATTTTTTCTGAATATCACTCTCGTGCTTTTACAAGACAGTCAAGGCTGGCGTATCGCGCATTTACATGCCAGTCACTCCACAGAAGATACCTTTGACGCGCCGTCTACACCACACGGTTTGCATTAAACATCATGGATGATCAAGTGCTTCGGTCACTCATAAAGTGGCCTAATGTACCTGATTGCTATGGTTGGCTTGCTTTAGATCGCCGCGGTCAATGGCGCATGCGGGATGAGTTCACGCAACAAAATTATCTTCCTGGGCAAGTGATTCAACATGCTAGCCTCAATGAATTCATTATTCGAAACTATGCTTGCGATGAGATTGGCAGATACTTCTTCCAGAATGGCCCGCAACGCGTTTTTATTACCCTAGATGCAACCCCTTGGATAGCTCGAATCATCCCAAGTGAAACCGGTCAGCATCTGATAAATCAATGCCATCAAACCATGGAGCCTGCTGCTGCACTAAGCGATGAAAAAGGCAATATTTATATTGTTGGCACAGTAGATCAAACGATTTATGGCAACAATAAAAGCATTAGCAATAACAATCAATTTATTAGAAGAGATAGCCAAACGGTCGCCTTATTGCATGACCATGATTTAGAGCATTTTTCTGAGCTAGCTAAGTTACGCGAAGAGGCTTGTAGCTTTGGCGGCTCTTGGAATTGGCAAGGAAAACAACTGCCTCTAGACCCCATTCATTCTGATGAACTCGCCTCTCGCTTTAACTATATAGCGCAGCCACGGCCTTAGCCAGGCATCTGCTTGCCTTGCTCCTTGAGCTCATCTTGATACTGGCGCTGCATTTCTCGTAAACGGGCATCAATGCTCGAGCCTTGATAAAAATCGGCGCCACCTGCTGATCTAGCAATACGGAGTTGTTCAATTGCCGAAGGCCAAGCGCCCTCAAGAGCGTATTTTTCTCCGAGCGCGTAATGACGCATGGGAATATTGCCGGCTTGATCATAGGATTGAGATAGTAGATTCCACCACACTACTTCGTTAGGCTGAGCTCTCGTGCGCGCCTTTAACCAAGTAATCGCATCATTGGTGCGGCCGAGTTTTAAATCCGCATTAATCATGGCGGCACCAGCAGCGTATGACTGGGGGTAAGCACGCAAAGTCGCTTGGGCTATTTGCAATGCCTCCTCCCCTTTGCCTTTTGCCAGGGCAAGCTCAGAGGCAGTGATATCCAGAGATAGACTCTGTCTTTGAATAGGTGATCCTGGTGCACTTGCCTTCTGAGCTAGATTGCGGGCTTGCTGCAAATCAGCCTCTGCTTGGTCTATTTTTCCTTGACGTTGCGCTATCAAGGCTAGTCCATAAAAACCCTCTAACTGCTTACCAATCGGCTGCTGTTTACTCAAACTCTCAAAGGTATTTTTTAAGTCGTACATTCCACTAGATGTTCCAGCCTGCTCCATGCGCGCACGAGCCTTAATGAAATAGAACTCGACCGACGTAGGCACATTACGCGTTGCAACAGTGCGCGCCCTATCTTGCATATCTGCAATACGGTCGGTTGTTAAAGGATGGGTGCGCACATAAGTAGGCACCCCCTTATCCATAATGCCGGTGGCTTTTTGTAAGCGTTGAAAAAATCCTGGCGCGCCATTGACATCATATCCACTGGCATCTAATATCTGAAAGCCAACACGATCAGCCTCGCGCTCGGCGTCTCTCGAATAAGAGAGTTGATTATTCACTGCCACTGCTTGCCCACCTTGCATCAAGCCAGCTCCGGCCTGCGGGTTGCGAGACATTGCCAATGCACCGAGCACCATACCGGCAATGGCAATCATGGTATTGGTTGTTTGCTTATCCATCTGACGTGCCAAATGGCGCTGCAAAACGTGGCCAGTTTCATGACCCATTACAGAGGCAACTTCAGAATCCGATTCGGCACTCACAATCAAACCCGTATGAAATCCAATAAATCCACCAGGTAATGCAAACGCATTTATGCTGCTGTCTTTAACAGCAAATACCTCAAAGTTATAGGCGCCACTTCCCTGTTCATTAGCGCCACCAAGTTGTAACTTTTTAGCGGCTTGTAATAAGCGACGCTCCATCTGATTTAAAAAATCGTAGAGCGGCAAATCATTTGAATAATCGGGATCTGGACGAATCTGGCGCATGATCATCTCGCCATACTTACGCTCGTCCACTCGACTTAAGGCATCGCCACCTGGATCACCCATATCTGGCAAAACAATAGTGGGCTGACTTTGAATCGTGCTACGCGTCAGCGCATTAGTAGGGCGAGCGTCTGGTGATTGCATTGCCCTACCGATATTCTGAATAGCGGCTGAATTACCCTCTACTGACACATCACCAGCAGGGGTAGCTGCATATGCAGGGAACCCAGAGCAAGCCAATCCCAGCATCAGCTGAATAGCCAAAGCGCGGTACAAAAAAGAGGTTTTTGGAACTGACTTCATGTCTTGCATCTCTATATGGTAAAACTTATCCCATGAACAAACTAACTCATTTTGATGCCAGCGGGCAAGCCCAGATGGTAAACGTTGGCGATAAACCGAATACCCACCGCATAGCCATTGCCACCGGCAAGATCACCATGTTTCCCGAAACCTTCAAGATGGTAGAGGCTGGCACCCACAAAAAGGGTGATGTTTTAGGAATCGCCAGAATTGCAGGTATTCAGGCATCCAAGAGAACATCAGACCTCATTCCTTTATGCCATCCGCTTGCGCTAACTCACGTTAGCCTGGAGTTCCAAACCAATCCAAGTGAAAACAGCATCAGCTGCCAAGTCAGAACAGAAACCACCGGGCCAACCGGCGTAGAAATGGAAGCGCTCACTGCAGTCCAAGTCGCCCTTCTCACAATCTACGATATGTGCAAAGCAGTAGACCGAGGGATGGTCATGGGTGATGTCAAACTACTTGAGAAAAGTGGCGGCAAGAGCGGGGAATGGAAGGCCGCTTGAATTCTCCAATTCAACAATAAAAAGCCGCTCATGAAGCGGCTCTTTATTTAGTTCCTTATTTACTTATTCTGCATTCTGAAGGCAGTAACTGCGGTATCAGATTAGTCTCCGAAGACCTACATGACCAACCACCCGCCCAAGTTGCTCCCTCTGGCCTGGACAAATCAATGGGCTTAGGCGAATTTGCATCCGGCTCGTTAGTTGGCACTAAATGAAGTGTATTTTTACCTTCAGGCGCCACGCTGACTTGATAGTCAATCGCAATCGCACCCGAGGGTGTGATCTCAATTAACTTAACGCTGCGTGTTGGCGTAAAAGTAAAAGCGCCATTCGTTGCATCATCCATCGGAACAGTGCCGCGACTTGCAAAAGCTTCTGTCACCGCAAGCTTAGCGCTTGAGGATAAATTCATACCTTCTACAACCCTACTTCGAGCAATGTAGTCTTGATACTGAGGAACGGCTACCGCAACCAAAATGCCAATGATGGCCACAACCACCATTACCTCAATCAAGGTAAATCCAACTTCTTCACTGTTTTCTAGTTTTTGAATATCTTGAATCTGCATATTTTCTAGCTCCCGGGGTCAAATGCCTCATCATCGAGTCTAAACCTTTAATTCTCAAGATATTCAGTCGTAAAAAAAGCCAGCTTTTATCGCTGGCTTTTCTGATTCGGGAGAAGGCTGAAGAATCTTATGCTTTAGCGCGATTCTTTTTCTTCAAATAGGTACCAAGCAAGATCACAATAGCAACTCCAATGCCCTCAAAAATCATGTGAGCATCTTCCATTGCGCCTTGAATAGAATCTTTGATTGCCGGGTCTTCCACCAACATACCGCCAGCCAATAGACCTAATAAACCAGCCCCCAAAGTAATGATGACAGGGAAGCGATCCATCACCTTTAAAAGCATAGTGCTACCAAAGATGATCAACGGGATAGAAAGACCAAGACCAATGATTAAAAGGGCTAAACGAGTTTCTTCAGGACCCTTTTGAGCAGCGGCAGCTACAGCAATAACGTTGTCCAAACTCATCACTAAGTCAGCTACCAATATTGTGCGTATCGCGCCCCAGATATTAGAGTGGCCATCCATCTCAGCTTCATCATCGCTATCAGCTAATAATTGCACGCCAATGTAGACCAGCAAAATAGCGCCAACGATTTTTAGATAAGGAAGACTGAGGAGTTGTACCGCAGTGATTGTCAAAATCACACGTAAAATAATGGCTGCTGCACTACCCCAAAAAATTGCTTTCTTTTGTTGATTTGCTGGCAGATTGCGCGATGCCAATGCAATCACTACTGCGTTATCACCAGATAACAAAATGTTGGCAACAATGATTGACAAAAGTGAAGCCCAAAATGCAGGGCCTGAAAATACTGAAAAATCCATGAGTCGTCTCCCTACGTTATTTTTATGTTTTAACTGCTGACACTACAAAAAGGATGCTGTTTTATCAGCACCCTTTTCCTTATTACTAATTACAACATTGCCTTTAGTAAAGCAGCCATCTCTGAAGGGTTCTTCGTTACTTTGAAGCCACACTCTTCCATTACAGCAAGCTTGGCATCCGCAGTATCCGCACCACCAGAAATCAAGGCACCTGCGTGACCCATACGCTTGCCTGGAGGCGCTGTGACGCCGGCGATAAAGCCAACTACCGGCTTCTTCATATTTTCTTTGCACCAGCGAGCAGCTTCCGCCTCGTCTGGACCGCCGATTTCGCCAATCATGATCACAGCATCTGTTTCTGGATCTTCATTGAACATTCTCATGATGTCGATGTGCTTTAAGCCGTTAATTGGGTCGCCACCAATACCAACTGCTGTGGACTGACCTAAGCCAATAGCTGTCAACTGACCAACTGCTTCATAAGTCAATGTACCGGAACGGCTAACAACACCAATGCGGCCTTTCTTATGAATATGGCCAGGCATGATGCCGATCTTGAGTTCGTCTGGAGTGATGATGCCTGGGCAGTTAGGGCCCAGTAATAAAGTCTTCTTACCTCCAGCAGCTTCCTTAGCATGCATCTTGTTACGCACTTCAAGCATGTCGCGTACTGGAATGCCCTCAGTGATACAGATCACAAAGTCGAGGTCAGCTTCAACAGCTTCCCAAATCGCAGCAGCAGCACCAGGAGGCGGAACATAGATAACGGAAGTCGTTGCACCAGTTTGCTGAGCAGCTTCTTTAACAGTCCCATAAATAGGAATATTAAAAATAGACTCACCCGCTTTTTTAGGATTTACACCTGCAACAAAACAATTTTTACCGTTTGCGTATTCCTGACATTTTTCAGTATGGAACTGACCGGTCTTACCAGTAATACCTTGTGTAATGACTTTGGTGTTTTTATTGATCAAAATAGACATATTGAAATTCCTGGATTATTTGTTTTTGGCAACAGCAGCAACTACCTTGGTAGCAGCTTCAGCCATTGAATCGGCGCTAATAATTGGCAAACCAGAGTCTGCAAGAATTTTCTTGCCTAGCTCTTCATTTGTACCTTTCATACGCACAACCAAAGGTACTGTTAGGTTGACTGCTTTACATGCAGTCACAACGCCGTCAGCAATCACGTCGCAACGCATAATGCCGCCGAAGATGTTGACCAAAATTGCCTCAACACTCTTGTTCTTCAACATGATCTTGAATGCTTCAGTTACTTTTTCTGCTGTAGCACCGCCACCAACGTCCAAGAAGTTCGCTGGCTCGCCACCGAACAACTTAATGGTGTCCATTGTCGCCATCGCCAAGCCTGCACCGTTCACTAAACAGCCGATATTGCCGTCTAATGAGATGTAAGCGAGGTCAAATTTAGAGGCTTCAATTTCAGCAGCATCTTCTTCATCAATGTCGCGGTACGCAACGATTTCTGGATGACGGAACAATGCGTTTGGATCAAAGTTGAACTTCGCGTCCAAAGCCTTGATCTTGCCGTTACCCTCAAGAATCAATGGGTTGATTTCAACCAGTGAAGCATCGGTATCCCAGTAAGTCTTGTACAAGTTCTTAAATACATCGCGAGCCATTGGGATGGATGCCTCGGGCACGCCAATACCTTTAGCAACGATATCGCAATCCGCATCTGTCAAGCCAACCATTGGATCAACAAATACTTTAATAATTTTTTCTGGATGAGATTCGGCAACTTCCTCAATATCCATACCACCTTCGCTAGAAGCCATGATCACATTCTTCTGTGTTCCGCGGTCTGTAACGATGCTGAAGTAATACTCTTTTTTAATGTCAGCGCCATCCTCAATGAGGAGACGATTTACTTTTTGACCTTCTGGTCCAGTTTGATGCGTCTTGAGTTGCATGCCCAAAATTTCAGAAGCGTATTTTTTCACTTCATCCATGCTTCTTGCTAACTTCACGCCGCCACCTTTACCGCGACCACCAGCATGAATCTGGGCCTTCACAACCCATACTGGGCCACCCAGTTTTTCAGCAGCCTTCACCGCCTCATCAACACTGAATGCAGGGATGCCATTAGGAACTGGCACATTAAATTGGCGAAGAAGTTCTTTGCCTTGGTACTCGTGAATTTTCATAATTACTCCGAAACGGTATCTTTTTTAGCAAGCGATGAGGATTAGTTAAACCGATGTTGCCTTGCTCCCATACTTACTCTAGAAATAGCTAAATTAGCCAAATTTGAATAAATGCGAACGGCTTGACCGACTTCATAAGTCTAGCATGCTGCAATGCCGCAAATTGCCTCTACGGATCCGTAATTGCCCTAATCTGGGCATTGACCGCCAATCACTTTTGCCACCACTTCCGAGCCAAAACCCTTCGATGCCAAGAAGCGGTACTGCCTAGCCCTCTCCTTTTGGTCCTGAGCGCGTATGCCGTATTTCCTGGTCCAGAGATCAAAGGCGCGCTGAAACTCGGTCTCTTTTAAGGCCCCAAGAAGTACAGCTGACTTTTTGGCATCCACCCCAGCCCTATCGAGTTCATCGGCAATCTTTCTCATGCCGTAGCGCTCGCTACGGCGGCGAACCAGCGCTTCAGCAAAACGCTCGTCAGACAACCAGCCTCTTGCCTCAAAGTCGTCCAAAACCGCTTCAATCTGAGAATCTCTGGATTCAGGCGTTTGCTCAGCCTGCTCACCGCCTAACTTACCCCATCTTGCTTCTGATTCTGCCAACTTTGCGGCTAAGCCTTTGCGACTGTATTCTCGCTGCGACAAAAGGCGCAAAGCCCGAGCTTTGAGACTCGGGCTTTGTTTAACCTTCTGATTACTACTTAACTCTTGCATCGAATTATTCGACTTCCTCTTCCTCGCTCAACACATCCGTTACTACTGCTGAACCGGATTTAACGCCTAATTTCTCGCGAATTCTTGCTTCGATATCTTTAGCAATGGCTGGGTTCTCTTTTAAGAACTCGCGCACATTGTCTTTACCTTGACCAATGCGATCACCGTTATAGCTATACCAAGAGCCTGACTTTTCAACGAGGTCAGCTTCTACACCCATATCAATAATTTCACCCTCTCTAGAGATGCCAGCACCGTACATAATGTCAAAAATTGCTTCGCGGAATGGAGGGGAAACTTTATTCTTCACAACCTTCACACGGGTTTCATTACCAACAACCTCATCGCCTTTTTTGATGCTACCAATACGACGGATGTCTAAACGCATAGAGGCGTAGAATTTCAGCGCATTACCACCAGTAGTAGTTTCTGGGGATCCGAACATCACACCAATCTTCATACGAATCTGGTTAATGAAGATCACAGTAGTGTTGGTACGCTTGATAGCACCAGTTAACTTACGCAAGGCCTGACTCATCAAACGGGCTTGTAAGCCTGGTAAAGAATCGCCCATATCGCCTTCGATCTCAGCCCTTGGAACCAAAGCAGCAACAGAGTCAATGACGATTAAATCAATAGAACCTGAGCGAACTAATGCATCTGCAATTTCTAATGCCTGTTCGCCAGTATCCGGTTGAGAGATCAACAAATTATTTACATCCACGCCGAGACGAGATGCGTACTGCACATCTAATGCGTGCTCTGCGTCAATAAACGCGCAAGTGCCGCCAAGCTTTTGCATTTCTGCAATCGCATGCAATGTCAAAGTAGTTTTGCCAGAAGATTCTGGGCCGTAGATTTCAATCACGCGACCGCGCGCAAGACCACCAACTCCAAGAGCGATATCTAATCCGAGTGAACCGCTAGACACCACCTGAATGTCTTGGCTAATTTCGGCATCGCCCAATCTCATGATTGAGCCTTTACCAAACTGTTTCTCAATTTGTGCCAGTGCTGCAGTTAATGCTTTTTGCTTGTCTCCGCTCATTCCTTCAAATTCTGAAGAGGCTGATTGCTTTTTGTTATCCAAGGCCATTTTTTATTCCCTTTTCGCTATGTACTGGGCTTTTTCCCGAAGTTTTATCTACTGTGTAACAACTTAGGAGTTACTGTATATAAAAACAGTGGTCTTTGCAAGCGTCTTTTAAACTGAATTTACGGATTTTTGACTAGGTTGCACTTGATTGACTCGGTCCCAATAGAAAAAGAGGGGTATAGCAACAGCCCAGACCACCCCTACTAGGATAAATCCAGTGATTTCGCCACCAGGAACCCAGGATCCGGCGCCCATCCGAATACCAGCCTCATAGGACATCGGACCAGCAATACCTCCTAAAACAGCCCCTAAAACAGGTCTGCCGCGCAACCAAGTCAAGGAGCCATTAATGGTGGTTGCCACCAAAACCCACAAGACCCACATCCAGAGAGGCGACAAGTACGGTGACGGCCAATCATTCCGAAAATCCAGGTAGCCCAGATGCATGATGAGAGTATCGGCCACCAAACCAAAGACAAAGGCTTTAAATAAAAGGCTGATTTCTGTTTTGGGAGAAGGTGAGCGCCAGGCGTGGAAAGCAATGTAGGCTAGGGTAGCAACTACCGCCCAAAGCACATCTTTATTGGCTGCGCCCAATACACAGGCAAACCAACCAAGCTGGAAAATAACAAAGTTCCAAAATTTAGCCATATACCTAGCAACCTAAGAAAAAGGCCACTGCCGAGGGGCAATGGCCTTTAGATTTGGTGGCGAATCAGGGATTTGAACCCCGGACCTGCGGATTATGATAAAAGATACGCTGTTTAAGCTGTTGATTTACAAGGACTTTATTTTGGTGTGTAGTAAAGTGTGTAGTCAATTTGTTCTTTTATTACATTCTGCATTGCCAAAACTACATCATACAAGACAGAAAATTAGTCTGCACCTTCGTCGTAGTCTTTCTCTGCCTTTTTCCACATTGCCAAGTATTCATCACTCATTGGCACTTGCTTGTTGTCGTTGTCATCCATCATCTCTGTCCAACTTCTGCCTTTAACAGTTTCCTTTAGCCATCTCTGCTTAGCTTCTTCAAACTGTCGTGTTCTATCCCACTCAAAACCACAAGACATACAACGATAGACAGGCTGATTGGTTTCAATTACACAACCACCTAAAGCAATCTCACCTAACTTAGCTCTCTCAGCCAATTCAATGCTAGGTTCACCATAAACGATATCAACACCCGTGTTCTCATTACAAGATGGGCAGATATATTTTCTAGTCATTACTGAGTTGCAACATCAATAATTGTTTGCCATCTTTCTAAATAGTTGGCAACCTCACTTAACTTCACATTCTTCGCGTCTTCTGCATCCAATCCATCAGCAAATGTCATTGGAATTAAGTAGCAAGTGCCAACTTGCTTATCAACAGCTACATAGATATCACAATCAGCTTTAGTAATTCGCTGTCCTCTGTTGCGTTCGTGTGTATGGTCAATTCCTTGTCCACCTCTGTCCCTATCAAAGAAGGAAATGTTGCTACCTGCTGTAATGCCTTTAACTTGAATTCTTATTAACTTGGAATTGAAATCAACTATAGCGTCATAACGACTTGAGCGAACATCAACATTGGAGCAATTGAATCCTGCCAACATAGCTCTAGCTATAAAAAAGAACTGTGCTGAATCGCCCTCGTTAGCAACTCTGAGTCCGTAGTCTGTGTGCTGTAAGTCTGCTGTGAACCCACCTTGTGATGCCACATACAAACACTTTGAAACTAAATTCTTCAAATTAGATTTAATGAATTTAATTTCTAAATCATCAATAGTTGGAACTTCGCTAATGTAATCAATAGTTTTATTTGCTAAATCATCAATACCAAGTTTAGAGAAAACTTTGTTAAAAACAGTAGCTTGAAAATATTTCTCTAAGTGAGGTTTGTATAAGACAAATTTATTAGCGATATCCACTATTTTTGCTTTTACATAGTCATTTGCTATCAAATCACACAAAAGCAAGTCTGCGGTTGTCTCATTTTGCAAGTCTTTACTTAATTTAGCTTGCAGGTAATTCTTAATATCTACATCAATGTATTCATTGGCACGAGCATCTTTAAAGGCATTGATACCTGAGTTGATTTTGACGATATTTTGTTCAACGAAGTCTTCAATTGTCATTCCTCCAAATTTACTATAGTTATGGAGGAAATGGCAATAAAGATACTTATAGAACTTTAACTATTTGTTTAGCTATTTTGGCAATCAATGGAACAGTGACGCTATTACCAAATTGGTGATACAGCTTACTGTTCGCTAACTTAGGCAACTTATAGGTTTTAGGGAAGCCTTGAAAGTTGGCTGTTTCGCGTGGAGTTAGCTTACGAATACCAAAGTCATCCTTAACAAGTGGCACATTGTGTCCACCTGTTCCCATATTTGCAGTCAATGTAGGACAGGCATTACTTTTATTTTCACGCACATACTGTCTTCTCCATTGATAAATGGTATCACGCGACTTAATGGACTTTTGAATTTCAGCAAAACAATCATAACGATTGTCGTAGTAGAACTCTTTTGCCACCTGCACAGTCTCTAAACAATCGTGTATTGTTTTTGTCAGTGGAACTTCTGTAGGGTAAGTAAATTTCTTTAGCTTCTCTGCGTCCTTAAATCCAACTAAGAAAACACGCTCTCTGTTTTGAGGAACATTAGCGTATTCCATACTATTAAGAACTTTGTGAGTTGTAAAATATCCACAGTCTTCAAGCGATTTCTTCATAAACGCAAAGGTTTCACCTTTGTCGTGATTAAGCATTCCCTTTACATTCTCTAGTAAAAAAGCATCAGGCTTTTTCTCTTTTAATATTTTGAGAATGGAAAGAAACACATCGCCCCCACGCTCATCTTTTAATCCTTTTCGTAAACCTGCAATGCTGTAGGGTTGGCAAGGAAAACCTGCGACAAGAATATTGTGTGCAGGAACAATATCTTTAGTTAGGGTAAGAATGTCATTGTGATAAGTATGGTTGGAATTGCTCTTAAAGTTTGCTTTGTATGTAGTTAAAGCATCTTCATTGATTTCACAAGTCAATACACATTCTGCACCTGCACTTTCAAATGCAATACGCATTCCACCAATGCCTGCGAATAAATCAATGAATTTCAAGTTTTTCATATTGCTGAGTTTCGTTCCGTATCTTATATTGCTAAAGTATAGCTAAGGCTTAGCTATCTCGCTACCAACCCCAAAAACTAAAATGCCCAAGCTAAATATCACCCATTTACCTGCAAGACTTAAGGAGCGTTTAGATAAGTTGGAGCGTGGTGAAGAAGTGGCAATAAAGGACATAAAGGCTTTATTGGAAGATGAGCAAATAGAGCGTATGGAGTTAGCTTGGGAAGAGCAAGTGAAACTACGCAAAACACATAAGCGTCCAAAAACAAAAGAAGAAGCAGATGCAATTGGTTGGAAGACTAAATTGGAAGTGCGTATTGATGCATATAGGCAGGCATTAGAAGAAACACAAGATGGTTTAGTGAGTGGCATACGAAAGCTACAAAGACAACGAGAGGCTAAGGCTGCCAAAATATATTTAGATGCTTACTTTAATGCTGAAGATGGCACCAATAAGGAAAGTGCAGGCAACATTGCCCTAACAAGAGCAGGTTTTAATAAAAGTAATCCAACTATTGCAAATAGAAATAAAAAGGTTTTGGCAATAGAAGGTGCATTGCAGGAAGAGTTAGAAAGGAATTTGAGTAAAGAAGAAAAGGAACAGCTTGAAATACTCAAAGAGCATAAGCAGACACTGAAAAAAAGGAAAAGGTAAGGGTTTATCAAAAAGTATGGTTTTTTACCCCTATTTTTCAAGTTAAAAAACCATACTTTTGCTTAAACCCCATATCCCATATACCTTAAAACCATCAAAACCTTACCAACCAACTAAACCAACAAAACCTACCAACCAACCTTACCAATATGCTGTAATTGCCAATACCAATCGTTTGCACCTCAAAAAAGGAAAGCTATGGACAAAGGCATTCAAAAATTAATTAAACATCTTCGTAAAAAAGGATGGCAAGTAGATGCTGAATTAGGTAAGCACTACAAAATTAATCTCAGCAAAGAAAACTTTAAGTCTAAAACTCTTGTTGTTTCAGCCACTTCCTCAGATGCAAATAACACTCGCATTGTTGTTGGACAGTTTAGAAAAGCAATTCAAGCAGGTGGCTTTGATACTTTAGACAGCTATCACAGCTACTTTATTACAGAGCACGAATTTGATGATGTATTGGAAGCTGTTGCAGAGCGTTTAACAAATATTGCTGATGCAGGTGGAACTTATGAAGAAGCTACAGGGCATATGGAAATCTTCAAAGAGTTATTGAATGTCGCAGGTGATGACTTTTTTACAGACGATAAAGAAGCAGTTAAAGAATGGGTAAATTTTAGAAAAAGAAAAAAGATTTGAAGATTGAATTTGATAAAAGTGAAATAAGTGTGGGTGCTTTACTTGGTTGCTTCTCCATTCCAAGTAATGCAGAGTATTTAATTACTGAAATTGGTATAGCAACTCACTTTTATAAAAATTTAGCTGTTGATAAGAATTTGCTTAAACCCTATCAAATTGATGCTTACGATAGCAATAGAATTCATACGCTTTTTTCAATGTTTTCCAACCCCAATCAAAAGCAATTCATTGCAAACTATATTCCATCTGCAAAACTAGTAGTAAGCAATACAGAAGAGATAACAAAGAATTGGGAATTTATATGCGAATTTATTTGCTCGCAATTCAATGGTGACTTAATTACGCTCAATATTAAATTCAACATAATAAAAGATGACTTAGATATTACATTTGTATCTGCAAGTAGCAAAGTAATGAATGAAGATGAAATGCGTAGCTTTCCCTTAATTCTCTCCTTATTAACTCCTAGCTGAAATGAGATATTAGAATGAAAAACAAAATTGCTGAACTTGAAAGTAATTTAGAAAACTTACTTAATGACAATGTTATTGATACTGTAAAACTTATAGAAGTAAGCATTGAAATTGGCAAGCTCATTCAGTCGCAAGGACTTACTGACTATGAATGCATACCACTCAATAAACTAAAGTCTTTGATTAGAAGCAATCAATCGCAAAGAGTTAAGCAAGAATTGATTGATGATTACTGCGAAAGAATAGTTCTATCTGCATTCAAAGCATATTTTGATGCTAATACTGATGGGGATGGATTTGAAATTATTGAAAACGGGAGAGCCGTTAAGTGCGATAAATTTAGCACTGAGATTGCTGAAAGAGTAGGTGTGCAGGTTGTTGATGCAATTGTGGATACAGATTGGGATAATGACTTTAAGGTTGAATTCAATGCTGTTGGGGAGTTTGGCAAATTGCTCACCAAATACAAAATCCCCACTCTACTCACTACTCACTTTAGAAATGAATACGCTGATTACTACAGAAGATTTAACGATATTGAAGAGGTAGTTGGTGGAATGTGGGGTTTAAATTTAAGTGATAGAGGACTTTGGGTATACAGCGAAGCAGAGATTGATGAATTTATTTTAGGGTTAGAAAAAATTGTTAGCTTCCTAACTCTCGCATACCCATTACCAAGTAGACGCTAATTACTTGTCCTCACCAACCTCAAATATGTCATTAAATTTGGATTTTTCAATCACATAGTTTGTTTTGCCATAAACAGATTGAAAATCTCCTAGTTGACTTTGTTTAAGATTAAGCACTCTTTGACACTTAGAGCACTTGCCTCTGTAAATTCTTTTTGTCTCATCTGCAAGTGCCAATACAAACTCATTAATTGTGAATGTAAAGTGCTGTCCACAGTCAGAAAGTGGGCAAGCCACTTTCTTTTTCATATTTTCTAACTTTTGAATTTGTTGCTTGTTCATTTTTGATTACCTTAATCAATATTGACTTTACAAGTCTCATATTAAGGTAATCAGTGTGTTATGCCAACTCAATAGCCTTTCGCTTCATTTCATCATTAACATCTATATAGCATTGGGTGGTGCTAATGTTCTTGTGTCCTGCTAAGCTAGCTAACACTCTCACGCTGATACCCTTATTTGCCAAATTTGTAATGAAAGTGCGTCTACCTGAGTGTGAGCTAGCACCGTCAATTCCACTTTGCTTGTATAGATAGTGAAAGAACTGCGTAAGAGTATTTGCCGTAAACCCATCACTCTTAGCTTTTTGACTGTAAAAGAACTTCAGGTTGAAATCCTTTGGTTTGTATATTGATACATACCTCTCCAATTCCTTGCTTAACTTTTCGCTTACAAATACAACACGAGCTTCATTGCCTTTTGTTTGTTCTGCACTTAGCCTAATTTCGTTGCGTATGTTGCCATCAGCATCAACCACATCCTTGTATCGCAAACTAGCTAATTCAGCAACTCGCATACCACTCAAATAAGTTGTCATCAACATCGCTCTGTTGCGTAAGCTGTGTTTGCGTGTTGCTATGTAATCTAAAACTCTGCGTATTTCTACCTGCGTGAGTGTCTTTGCTTGCTTTGCCATAGTTTTCTTTCCTAAATAAAGTTTTGCTATAGCAATATGTTGTTTTCTTTGATTGTTTTTTCCTACCTCTTTTTGCCAAAAGTTCGTCAAATTAAAATCCTTCCAATAATCAATGCGATACAGACGAGAACCACTGTTTTAATAGTGAAACCAAAGGTTTTATGTATTACCTTTGGTATGTGTATTTAGTGTATTTGTCGTCTATCTCCCACAGAATTTGGAAGACTTGCGTATAGCGTCTACACGCTGTTTGAGCACTTCTCTGCTGTGTTGCTATTCGCTGTGGTGCGTTGTTTGCTTGTAAGGGGTTTTTGAGTGCTATGTTTTTATGAACACAAATAGAAATTGGCTCCAACACGACTATCTACGCTGTTGGATTTATATGAAGGCGACTCGCTTCATAGGCACGCTTTATTCTGACACAACTATAAATTTGAGGCAAATTGAGACAGGCAATGCTGTAGTTTTGGGTGCTATGCTTTTGTAAACACAATTTATCCACCTTAAATAAAGGGCAATTGTTGATATGAATGAATTTCCAAAATTAGTTATTTTTTCAAATAATGCAATTCCTCGCGTCAAAAGCACCTACAAGGGAGCGACTGTTGATGTTTATAACTTGCGAAATATTGCCACTAAAGGTGATGACAATATTGAATCATTACTTAACATCTCTCAATATTTTGATGAACTAATACACAAGAAGGCTACCGTAATTAGTGGAATTACGGATGAGCAACTTACCTTCTTTAAGTTAAGTAACACAGCTTATGCATACTTAATGATTGAAAATGAAAATGACTATATTATTTTGCCTGCATTAGATGATGCCTTACATAGCTTACACAATAGAACTGATGCAATTTCCCAACTTGAAGAATCTACATCAATAATATTCAGTATCTTCAAATATTTGGAAACATTACATTTGAAAAGATTGATTAAGAAACACGATGTGACGCTTGACAAGGCATATGATGTTTCTGCTGATATGCACTACACCTTAGAAGCCGTTTATTTTGGTTGGTTTGAAGTTCAGATTTTGTAGCTTATGACTAATCTACATTGCCATCTTATGAGAACCATTGGTTTTGAAAGCAAATATAAGAATTTATAAACTACAAATTGAGTTAACCATTTACTAAACCAATCCATCCAATATCTTCTCTACATATGACACGGGCAACATATGTCCTGCATTAGGAACGATATTTACTTTAATGCCTAACATTGCACCTAAGTTCATTACACTTTTTGGATTGCTTTGCCAATCATCTTCCCCAACATAAATTTCACAATTCTTTGGGGTTGGTAATTTATCAGCTTTAGCAAGCTCAAATAATCTACCTGCACGAGGTGGCACAAATGTAGTTAAGGTTTCCTCGTTTGAAAATTCACCAACAATTGGAGATAACAAAATTACCTTACCAATATAGGGTTTCATTATTGCCTGTGCATTTAGAAACAAATAGGCACCAAATGAATTGGCAATAACACAGCAATTCTCATCCCAAAACAAATTAGTTAAATCTTTTGCAATTAGCTCAACTTGAAGTTGGAATTCATACTTCCTAAAGTCTCCATAAAGCTCCCTACCTTTTACATTGAATCCTTTTTCCAACAAGCCTCTACCCAAACCCTTATCTAAGCGTCCACCCATACCCGTTAAGTAATAGACTGTTTTATTCATTTATCAAACATCACTGAAATTTTGTAGATATCTTCTTTAATTACTTTTTCACTAAGTCGCTCACCAATCTTTTTATCATTGCAAGCAACTTCAATCCTTAAACTTAACTCTTTGTTGGAGTTAATGGCATTTGCGATGCCGTTCAAATACTCCATACTTTCCACTTGCCAAGTAATAAATGCTTTGTCACCACTTATGGATATGTCGTGTGGGGATGGGCTACTACTCTGCCACTCTTGTCTGCCGTAGCAAATTACTAATTGTGCTTTTAATTTAGAAAATAACTTATATGTATTTGGTTCTTTCTCGTTTAGCCAATTAACTGCCACATACTCCATATCATCTATGTCTATGCAAGCTGATTGTCCTTCCCATTTATCCATAAATCTTTTGACTTTTGAATCAAAGGATAAATTCACACCACTTGCATCTAATTTCTTTTTGAAATAAACAGCTACGCAAGCCATTTCACCAACTACATAACTGTTTGTTTCGTCTTTTATTTGTCGCATACTTTTTATTTGGTTTTAATGACAGCAGCCTCAATAGCATTGCTTAGCTCCTCATATCGCTTATTAGCAAGTTTGGTTAAACGAACCTCCTTAAGTCTGCCATCTTCTTTTGTAATCTTTAATTCAAGTAGCTTTTTATCAACAAGGCTTGATAGTGCCTTATGTAATGTTGCTTGTGATGCTATTTGATTTAGTGTGATTAAGTCTTTTACATACATCACTCTGTCATTGTGTATTGCTGATGCAACCACATCCAATAGCAATCTTTCGTCATTGCTTAATTTGAACTTCTTATTGCTCTTATCTAATACAGCCAGATATTTGAAATAGCTATCCATTTGTCTCGCTTCTTTATATTTTTTATCATTTTAGATTGAATAGTATGAAAAGCAAACTACTTCGTAGTCTGCTTGTGTCTGCACAAAAGCTAACGCTTTTGTTTGCCACATCTTCTCTTATATCTCTTTTTATTGATTTTGCTTTTGCTCCCTTTTGCTAGGGCTCATAAGCCACGCTCATTTAAGAGCGTAGCGATAAAGAAACCTTTTGCTGAGGTTTTACATAACTGATATACACACAACTTGATTTAACAAGAGAAGGTAGGTTTTGCTATCACCTTTTATGTGCTCGTCTAACGCAACACTTCCACAGCCTATATCAGTAGCTTTGTGGAGTGTTTGTGGGTTTAATTGTGGCATCCCACTCACTTATTCGCGTATTGCTACGCTACCAACCATTACAGCATCGCAAACGCTTCTACACAGTGGTGTGGCATTTAAGGCATCTAGCATTTAGCTAGGTAGTGCGATACAGCGAGTAATGAGCAACCCTATTGTTTACCGTCACACATCAGAACGGATTTAACAGCACTATTACATTCAGCGTGCCAACTTTTATGTCTCATTTGTATAGATATTTATGCAATACCAAATACTTCCTAGCTTTTTCATACCCATATGTTTGGTTATTGGTGGAAAAAACAGGTTGTCCAAGTGCGTAGGCTGAAACTACAGTAGATATATGGGGTTTAAGGAAAAGCAGGGTTTTTGTTTCAACAAAAAAAGTCTGCTTTTTGTAAAACCCATACTTAAATATCTACTTTGGAGAGTAAAAATGAGCACATTAAATGCCCTTAAATTAGTTGTTAGTAAAAAGCATCAATCAGTTGCACCTATTGTTATGCGTCGCAATAAGCTCTGTGCCAAGCTACACGAACAAATTGAGCTTTGTGAGGCACAAAAGACAGGAAATACTTTTGCACCAAAACGCTTAAAGACATACATCAATAAACAAACAGGTGAAAAGATGACTGTTGAAACAGTCAAGCGTGTGCGTGAATGGTATTGGACTGGTGATACAGGCAAGATTAATTTGGCTGTTAAGTATGGTGCAAAAACTTTGCCCCTTAATAAAAAGGGAGCAAACGCAATTGAACTTAGCAATGGTGATGAACTTATTGCTACGCTCAAGTCGCTAAAGGTTGCTGTATTAAATGGCGAGCTTGACGATGCTATTAACGATATGAGCTTAGCTACACGACAGGCATTTGGTAAGTGAGTTATTTACACGCCCCATCTAATAACTATTTGGGGCGTGTAAATGTAAGGAAAAATAAATATATGTATGAAGAGATATAAAGCAATTGTTAATGCAAGTGGTATGTGGGTAGAAACGATTTTGTATGCACAGAATCAAGCACAGGCATACAAACTATTTCAAGCTATCTTTGGTTCTGCCAATGTTCCTCATCAACCACAACAGATTGCCTAATATGCTCATAAAAGAAATAGCCACAATCAAACCCTTAACACCTGAAAAAGCTCGTATCAATGCTTTGAAAACACAAAAAGACAATGCTAATAAGGCACTCAAAGCTGAACGAGATAGGCAAAAGATAGCAAAAGCACAAAAAAACCTCAATACAGCATTGCACACACAGTAGCATTACTACTAAGGCAAAGTTTGCCTAAATTCCGTATCATTCAAGCTATGGCAGATAAAGAAAGAATAATTACGAAGTATGCAAGTAGAAGGTTATATGACACCTTTGAAAGCGAATATATTGCGTTCAAAGACTTACAAAATCTAATTGCTAAAGGCATTCCATTAAAAATTATTGATGCCAAAACTAAAGAAGATGTCACTCGTTCTGTAATGGTTAGTCTTGTATTGGAAAACACTGAGTTGTTTAGTCAATTCTCCAATGAATTCCTAATAAAAATTATTTGCCTCTACAAATATAACGAAGAGCAAAGAGAAATGTTTGGCAACTACATTCAAAAGTCTTTGGATGCGTTTATAGGTTCAAATACTAAATTCTTAAATCCACTAAGTTCTGATGCAATGGATTACTTAAGTGACTTAGGCAAAGAACATCAAATGCTAACTGAAAAGTTTATGAAAGAAATTTCGAACTTTGGCAAGCAAAGTTAATTTAGGTTTAGTGCGAGCACGAGCACCAACTGAGCCATTGTGTCTTAAATAAGTATCTATTTCGTCTTGAAATTGCTCTGCTTGTTTTATTTCCTCTTCAGTTTTTTCTCTGTAAAAATCTTTTGTAAATTCTTCAAGCGTCTGTGGTTGCCTTCCTGCCTTTACCTCAAACTCTTTGTGCACCGCGTAGCAACTTAATAAGAATTCTTCGTCACTCTTTTCAAATATCTCAGCAAGAATATCTTTTGGCATTGGTGATTGAGTTGTAGTGCTTTGATTGAGACTCTCTACAACTTCCTCAGCAAACTTTAAGGAATGTTGTTTATGCGTTTCCTTTTCCATCATTACATTCCGCGTGGACTACTTGGAAACATTGGACTTGTTGGAAATGTAGGTGCAGATGGAGCATTCATTGGTGCTTGTTGAAATTGCTGTATGGGTTGTGGTGATTGTGCTGTGCCCATTGGCATTCCGTTTGCATTGGAATAGTAAGTTGTATTACCACTTTGCTGTGCTGTGCCCATTGGCATTCCATTAGCGTTTGAGTAATAGGTAGTGTTGCCACTCTTTTGTGCTGTGCCCATTGGCATTCCGTTGGCATCAGAATAGTAAGTAGTTTGAGCAATAGAGACAGACGAAGCCAATGTTAGCAATATAAAAACATATTTCATTACGCACCCCTTAAATGTATTACCCTCTGTTCATCTTAGCCTAAGCCCAATCAATAAGCTATTTGACAACCTTTTTCTTTTCCCTGTATGCATATTTGGCATCTACAACACTATCTGCCTGTATTAAAGCTCTGCTTTCCTCACCCCTTAATTGATGAATTGCTTTGATTGCCTCCAAATGACTGTAATGCTTTTCCAACATACCAATACTAGTGCCCATTTGTTTAGCTAATGTGTGGGGTGGAACTTTATCGTGTGTAAGCATTAGAGTGGCATAGGTATGACGCAGACTATATGGTTGACGCTTTTTACCACTAACAGGATGGTGTAAAAGTCCGTGTTCGCTTAGGTAGGTATTGAATAACTTAACAAAACTTGTTGGTTTAATAAACTTAGGTTTCTTACCTGCCTTCTTTTCATCATCATTCAAAAACTCAACAAACCTAAATATGTAATCTTTTGGGTTTTCTTCTATGACTGTAGCCAAAGGCTTTTTGTAATTACGCTCAGCAATCCTACCTAATGCCACAACTGTATCTGCCCTACCTATCGCTGTTCTCTTTCCTGTCTTACCTGTCTCAATTCTTATTAAAGCTAGTCTTTGTAAATCCACTGCCTCTATGTCTTCACCGTGTTGGTTATCTTCCGTTGGCACAGCTTTAGTTTTGCCAAGTGATTTTGGTTCGTAGTTGAGTTGTATCTGAACCCACCTTAAGTCAAGCAACTCTTTACCTGCTCTCGCACCTGTGTCTAATAAAACTTCTACATAGTCTCTTAGTAAAGCTCTTACAGGTTTAGCGTCTGCTCTACCTCTATCAATCCACTTTTCAAAATTCCCTCGTAATGCCCTTATCTCTTCTTCAGTAAATTCATCTCGTCTTTCGCTTGCCTTACCCTTAGCAATCAAATTTGGCTTACTACTGACTGTCATATAGCCTTTTTCAATTGCCAAATCAAAAACTCTGTTTAAGGCAGCGTTATGAGTGAGGAGAGTGCTTTTGGTGGGAGTCTTAAGCTCAGCGTCTTTCTTTCTACCCTTTTTGGCATTCATCTTCTTAATGCGTTCAGCATTTAAGTGCTCAAGTGCCTTGTAATCAATGCTGTCTACCTTGTATTTGCCCAAAATAGGGATAAGGTAGGTTTCTATCGCTGTTATGTAGTCTTTGTAAGTAGCTTTGCCACTGCCACTATCAACCTCTGCCTGTAGCTTCTTTACAGCCACTTTGGCAACATCTCTGAAAAAACGAGTGATAGGTGTGATGTTGGACTTTTTTCTCCACTGTGCCTCGTTATAGAGCTCCTTAGCCCTATCCTTAGCCTTCTTTAAGTCTCGCTCACCTGTCGTTGTTCTCTGCCACACACCATCCACGCAATAGCGAGCTTGCCAAATGCTACTTCGCTCTCGCAAAGCAACGAGTAGCTCACCTTCAATAATGCTGTGTGTGGTTGATTTTCGTGCTGACATTTTTGCCCTCTAACCCAAACAGCATATAGGGTTTAAGGTTTTGTGTCAAAAAGTGTGTAGTAGGTGTGTAGTGCTGAAAAGAAAAAAGGGCTAGGAGCAAATCGCCCGCTAACCCTTTTACTTACAGCATTGTTTGGTGGCGAATCAGGGATTTGAACCCCGGACCTGCGGATTATGATTCCGTCGCTCTAACCAGCTGAGCTAATTCGCCGAACTCGTTATTTTAACGTAATTTAGCCTAGAGAGCTATTTTGAGCCGCCTAGATTCTTCTTCCCTTGAAAAACGGTGTTTTTACGGTAAATCTACGGTACACACCTTGTGTACAGAAATTGTCGTTTTAAACGACGGTGAGTGGGTAGGGGCAAACTAATTACAGGCAAATGAATCTGAAAACTTTGTTTGCGCGGCTCTTTGCGCCATTGACTCAAATCTTGCGCGGATACTATTTCTTACAAAATACTCGATTACTATCGATGGAATAATGGAATTCGGCTCAACAATCGCCTCATACTTAAATAGGGTCTTATCTTTTGCTTCAGTAAGCCGCCAAGCTCCTCGGTATTGTTTGTTATCGCCACTGACTTGCTCAAAAGCAATCAGTTTATTTGGAGTCTCCGTATATTCCACCAATGATTTCATCTCAACAGGGAAAAAGAGTATCTCCTCTCTAATAGCTCTTCGGACGCGAACTTTATTGCGACTTCTTGATATTACTTTTGACTCAATGATTCCTGGAATGTTCTTAGCACCCTCATAATCAGTAAGGAAGGCATAAGCAGTGCATATATCAATCGGCGCCTGATAGCTTGCCACAATCTTAAAATGACCATCCTCTGAAATTACGCTAACTTGTACATCATATGGATTAGCATTTTCTTGAGCATAACTATGCATTGTGCTCAAGGATAAGAAAAGGCAAATAATCCATTTCATATATGCACTTTAGAATCTAAACGGACTTGTCGTTTTAAACGACGGCGAATGGATGGGGGGGTTATTTAAGATTTTTGTCTTTGATAACTTGCTCAACCAGTGGAAGTATGTTCTTTGCCCATAACTGACAGCCTTTAACTGTCATGTGCCCACCGCCCGAGCCCATATCAAACTGTCTATGATCGGTATCTTTTGGAATACCTTGCGCCCAATCACCGTAGTAATAGGCTCCATATTTTTTTGCCATCTCAGCACCTTCTTCAGGCGACTGCACTACAGTATGCGAAACATAGATAGTGGGCATTTGGATTTTTTGAAGATATGCCAATATGTCTTCTGCTGGTCCTAGGCTAAATCTTGGATTGCGCTCATTTGGACCCGGCTCGAAAATAACCAGTTTTGTATTTGGATAATCCTTAAGTCCACGCTCTAAGCGATTCATCATAAAAGCAGGTCTATCTCCATCTACACCTGCATTGATCACTGAAGCATTAATCTTATCCGCCAGCAGCAAATCATTTAACTTTGCCGTATATGCCTGACCAGCATTTTTGCAATTTGTATTGCTTGTTCCTAAAGCAAATATTTCAAATCCAAAAGAATTTAGCGAGAGTAATCCCAAAGCCAAAGAAACGATTAAATTTTTCATAAACAAAATACTAACAAAAAATATTTCTAAACGAAATTTTCAGGTTGCCCAACCCTACACACCGAAATTAAGCTATGTTTTTCAGCACAAAAACATGCTTAAAGAAACTGAACTGCTTACCCTTTTCTTTCAAAGCACCTCTACCCCCGAAAAATCATCCCAACTTAAATACCTAGAAAACCTAGCTACTGGCAAGCTAGTGCATATGAGGGATGGCAACATCACCTTATATAAACGAGAGCGCAGCAATCAATGGCAAATGCGCTTTAGGTTATTCGATAAGAAGTGGCACAGGGTTAGTACTGGCTATGAGGATCTGGAATACGCCAAGAAGAAAGCTGGGGATATTTACGACAGAGCCCGCTTTATGGAAGAACTGGGTTTACCACCGTTAAACAAACGGTTTGATTCAGCAGCGGAAGCTGCCAAAGTAGAGCTACAAGGTGATTTAGATAACGGTGTAGGTAAAAAGATCTATGTGGATTACATATCAGTCATAGATAACTATCTAACCCCATTCTTTGGCAAGAAGCATCTCACTAGCATCAACCATCAAGATATTGCTGAGTATGAAGTTTGGCGAGCAGAAAAGATGAAACGCAAACTCATGCGCTCAACCATGATGACCCACTTCTCCGCCTACAACAGGGTATTCGATCTAGCCATTAAAAGGGGTTGGCTCAGTGATAAGCACCCAGTTCCTCGCTTAGGCACTAAAGGCGAAAAGAGCACTCCAAGACCAGCCTTCACCAGAAAAGAGATTGACTACTTGCTACATTTCTTAAAAACATGGAGTCAAGGCGGCAAAACAGAAGAAGCTCATCTTGGCAGATTATTGCTTCGTGATTACATAGAAATCCTCATGGCAACAGGTATGCGCCATGGCACTGAAGCATTCAATATCCAATGGCGTCACTTAGAGTGGCATACAGATAAGGGGGTTAGATATCTACGGATATGGGTAAGTGGCAAAACGGGTCCACGCTGGCTGATTGCAAGACATGAAGCTATTCCAGTAATAGAACGATTAAAGAATAGATTTTCTGAATGGGATCACTTAACGCTAGATCAACTACTAGAAGAAAAGCGTGAGGAGTTTTTATGGCGACATCCGAATGGTGAGCGTCCTTACGACTTTGTTAGTAGCTTTAAGTGGTTAATGAAGGACTCAGGCTTACTGCTATCCACTACAGGCGCAAAACGCACTATGTATAGCTTTAGACATACCTACGCTACATTTAGCCTAGTTGAGTGGGGCATGGATATACATACGCTAGCAAAGCAAATGGGCACTTCTGTGCAAATGCTTGAACGCTTTTATAGCAAGCTCACAGCTACGCTGGCTGCAGAGAAGTTGGCTGGTTGATTGAAGTGTCGTTTTAAACGACAAACCATTTAAAACCAGCCTCGCTATACCTGTCAGCCCCATTGCCATCAAAACTGTAGATCCCTAATATTTGAGCAAAAAACCACCAGATTTCACTCAAATCTCCGCTTTTCTCGTAATAAGAATTATTACGAATACGAGGTGGGGTTAGATTTAAATCACCAGAGACCGAGATCTCCAATGGCGTTAAAAATTGCGCGACTTATTTTTTAGGATGCGCTACCCACCGACTTGATGGGCTTGATTAGCTGCTTACCTTTTTCAGTGCGGAGTTGCTGTTTTGCTGAAGCCACTTTTTTCTTTAATACGGAAACGCGAGCCTGCTCGGGAGAAAGTGGCTTAATAGGTTTGATGTTTTTAAATTCATAAAAGCGCATCAAGTATTTAAGCCACTTTCATTTACTCCCTTACTTCAGTGTAATTCAATACATTCCCAACACCATACATATGTTCACCCAGCATCTTTGCGGCTAACTGGTTATCTGCATATACGAAAGTATTGGTAGTTTGGGTTGGACTTATGCGAACCCACAGAAGATATTTCTTCATCTTCCAAACCCAGCCCTGACTGCACCACTAGCCTGCTCAATCTGACCATCTAGCTCCCCCGCTTCTACAGCAGCCTTAATCACTTCCAGCGTCTTGATTAAATCTTCTGCTGTAGCTACTTCAACAGCAGTTTTGCCTTTAGCTAATTCAATCAGTTTTGCACCATAACGCACATTCAGGCATACCTTGCCTTCGGCAGATACAAACCACCAAGGGCGTACTCGCTTTTGCATTTCGATATTTTTACTAGAGCCATCAATATCTTTTACTGTTTTAAATTTCTTTACAGTAAAGGTATCACCCGCCTTCTGAGCGTTAGCGAGCTGAATCTGCTCCCAAATCTTCGTAGAAAGCTTATTCCTACGATGCAAGATCGGTGGAATACTTGTTGGTTTTTTTGATGTTGTTAATTTCAAACTTGTTAGTGCGCTCATTGTTTTCTCCTATTAAGTTAATGGGCACACTTAATTTATTGTCAGAGTTTTTGAATGGGCAACCTCTTTTTACCAAGATCTGCCTGAATCTAATAATCTGAACCAAGATTAATCTGCTTTTATTAGGTTTCACTAAATAACTTTATGAATAGCTATAAAAACATTAAAGATACGGCTCAAACTGATGCGTGGTTTAGATCTCAAGGGCTCAATCCTTATAAGTGCACTAACCCCGATTTAGACTCGAACTTCATTCGAGCAAAGTTAGCAGCTAGTTGCCTACTTAAAAGCTACAAAACAAAACTAAGCGAAAAACAAATTAAACAACTGAATATTTTTAAAATTAAAACTAAAGCAACTTCTACACAAGCATTTTCAATACTTAACTTATACAAAAAAATACGCAGGCAAGAGCATAGGCAGAAAAAGGTATAGCCAACCCAAATTGGCAAAAACGCGGGTTGTAATATGTCGGCTAATGAGCCCGCACTTGGTATCACTGCTCTAAAAGTGATACAACACAAGTAGGCCGCAGGTTCCTACAATGCAAATCAATGCAGAAGTAGGTTGAGAGTTTTAATACATCAGTCTCTCGGAATACCTTTTAGAGTCGTGTTAGCTAGAAGTGATGTCATACCAATCTAACACTAAGCGGCGGCTATGTTGATTCTCAGTTAATCAATATAGCCGTCGTTTGACTAAAAGTTCTATCGCCCAATCATATTTCTTTAGTAATATCAGAAATAGAAAAATGTGATGAGCGATAAGCGAAATCACAGGAGAACGTAGTTCGCCTTTATGCTCTATCAATAGGAGATTTTTATGCCCGTATATAAATTTATTAACTCTAGATCTTGGACTACTTTTGAAGATTATTGGGAAGAATTCGACACTGCTGATCAAAAGAAATGGGAAAGTGTTTTAGAAAATGCTTCCTATTCAGTTGACGAGAGCGAGCTAGAGGAGTTTCCTAAAATAGCGCCTGCAGATCCATCCATTTGGTTCGAATTATATTCATTGATTAATGAAGTTGATCTAGAAAATATGGATGAACGAACAGGCAAGGACATGGATCGAGATTGCTTCTTATATGATGCAGATGGTAATTTAATTTAAATCTTTATTTTCGATTACTTTGAAGTAATCATTCAAAAATTCATGGGGAAACAAGCATGCCCATCGCAGGCTTGGGTTGCTGAGCCCAAATTTAAACCGCTTGTAGGGCTTTTAAATAGGTCTTTTAATTCGTGGCACTTTAGCCACATAAATATAAGAGAATTAGAGAACTCTTATGTTTTGCCCTAAGTCATTGAATTTATTGAAGATCTTAATCAACCATTTTCGGTTGCCCAAACCGAATCTAAGAAAACATACTGTAGCTCTGCATTTAATATTTTTCAGGGGGATACATATGTCACAAGCTAGAGTTTTAAATCCACAAGAGTTACGCCGAGTTTTAGATCACGTCGCTACACGCAGGCACAGCGCACGCAATCGGGTCATGTTGCTGCTTACGCACTACGCTGGTATGCGAGTAGCTGAAGTGGCTGCCCTGCGTATAAACGACGTTTTAAACGACAGCGGCACAATCAAACCCGAAATCCGCTTAATGCCCGATCAAACCAAGGGCAAGCATGCCCGCACTGTTTACTTAAACGAACGCATGCAAAAGGAATTAGGGCAATACACCCGATTGCTAAAAATTAAGGATGCTAGCAAGCCCCTGTTTTATACACAAAAGAAAGATGGATTTAGTGCCAACTCGCTTACTCAATATTTCTTTTATCTATACCGAGCTGTAGGCTTAGAGGGTTGTAGTTCACATTCAGGTCGCCGCAGCTTTTTAACGGGGCTTGCCAACAAAGGTACAGCAATTCATATATTGAAGAGCTTGGCTGGGCACCGCAACATCAGCACAACTGCTACCTATCTGTATAGCAGCCCCGATCAGCTTAAGGCTGCCGTGGAGTTAGTTTAGTTATTTCTTTTTAGGATCAGCTAAATCAGTGACTACTTTGCCTTTGTAGTTCTCAATAAGCTCAGTTGTTTCGATGTCTAGTGTTAGCTCAGGGAAGTCAGTTTTAATTTGATGTCCATACCAAAGGCAAAAGACTTTTTTCTTGCCTTTGCCTGACTTAGCCTCTTTGATTGAATTTCCATTAACCACCAAGAAAACTCCATCAAATACTGAACCACGATATTTGGCATTGGCGACTTTGATGACGGTTGCATCTTTTACAGTGCGCCACTTAACTGGCTCAGCGACTTTAGATGTATCGGGACACTTCTTCTTATTCCATTTATCTGCTTTTAGATAGAAATCCATATAACCCCTCTTGATTGATTACAAGTTGTTATCAGGATATCAAATCTTGCTTATAAACATCATTACTTTTTAGTCTTTTTAGCCCTATTGCTCGTTAGTGCCCATTCATGAGGCGCTGTATTGGGAAAACTCATCTCGGTAGCATTTGCCATTAAGAACATGGATTTCTTCAATATGTCGCTAGCAACATTGGCAGCCTCTGTCCTCAAGCCCTCAGGTAGATCTATTCGTTTGGGCATATTCACAAACAACTTAGGATGAAGCTCTAAATCCCTCGCAAAGTTATAGAGCTTGAAGTCTTTTCTATCTTTTTCCTTTTCATAAGCCCGATAAACCTGCATCCACCTCTTAATCGTGGCATAGGTTAATTTAGTTTCACGCTCTTGATGCACCTGGGCAGTGCTGTAATCCCAGCGATCAAATTCATCTGAATAAAGCTTGTGTGCTTTGAGGATTTCATTAAATTGTTCTTTGAGTGCAGCAGGCGATAAATTCAGTGGCACTTCAATTTTTAATAGTGGTGGCTTCTTTAGATCTTTTAACTTTTTCACTTCAATCTTTAAGTCGTCAATTTGCATTGGCTGATAAGGCACAACTTCAGCAAAGATCTTATACCCCCTCTCCAGCCACCACTTACTAAATGTCTTACCCCTTAAGTCACCAAATTGTTTCCATGTCTCTTCAGACTTGCTGCTCGGAAACTCTTGTGATTCACAAATCTTGTTATACCAAGGCGATGTTTGCAATACATCAAACCATGCCTCATACAAAGTTCCTTTTGCTTTAGCGGCAGCCGCTTCAGGTGTTTGCGCAAAAATGCGCTCCTCAGGACCCAGTCCTTTGTAGTAAAAATCCATCGCCATTTAGGTAGCTGACCTTTCTTTCATATGCCTAAGGAAACACCATTTTGAGATTTCTAATGGATACATGCAGCACAAAAACGCTTTACCAATTCTATCAATCAGTGCTGCTATTTAAAAGGAGGTGGATTCAACTACGAAGTGCAACTTTGAACAACTAGTTAAGGAGGCTAAGGATGTTTTAGTATCCAAAGCTTCTAGACCTGCAAGTCAAAGTAGCCATGACCTATCAACACCTTAGCCAAACTGAA